>NZ_JAYWLX010000004.1:0-330523 GCF_040946345.1 Rothia sp. LK2492
TTGGCCTCATTCACCCCCGCACGCCAATTGTGGTACGTCTTAGAACCAGGAATACGCAAGAACCCCAAATCATCAGCCTTATCAGCATGAGAGGTGAACTTACTAAAGAAACCACTAGCCCTACTCCTAGCAACATCCGCAACCTTGGAGAACTTCGGGGCAAGAGCCTTACCTGCCCAGCCCATCACCTTATAGGCTACGCCACCGGATACAGCACCAAACAGAGCGTCCTTACCAACAGCAGCCCAGTTAATGGACCCATCAGCGTTCTTATTGGTAAACGCTGAAATGCCGCCTGATATCAGGGCGCCGCCAACAATAGCAGCACCCAAGGGCCCCAGTAGAGCGGTAGCAGCAATGCCACCGGCAACCATGGCGATTCCCACCCAGTTGTCCTTCACCCAGTCAACGGCTGATGAGGCCACTGACTTCATGCCAGAGACAATCCGCTCACAGCACGGCCCCGAGTATCAGCACGATACTCCCTAAACTCAGAAGCGGTCATCGGCGACAAACCCCACGGGTCAACCAACCCCACCGGATCATTCCCCACAAAAGCATACACATTAGAAGCCCAACCAGCACCCACCGGCGAGACCAGCGGATCAGGGGAAATAAACCCACGAGAGATAGGGTCATAAGCCCGCACCCCCAGAATCTCCAGACCAGCAACCTGCAAGGAACCGGCTACGGTCACCCCAAAACCAGGGGCAACAGAGGAGGAAGAGGCAGCAACAGACACTGTGACATACGAGGCAAACGAACTAGAAGAAGAAAGTTCCTAGCCGCCGGTCAGGACGACGCCGTCTCCGGCTATGAGGATAAAAGGAAGGCGGTGCTGGTACCCAAACAAGACACCAGCACCCCACAAGACCTACACACCCCTACAAACGATACCCATACCCATCCACAGCATCCCCCTCAGCCGGCAACTGAAAAGGAGGAAACACCAACACCACCTGCTGACCCCGATACCCATCCAACTCAGCAGCCATCTCCTCCCAAGACCCAGCAGGAGAAGGAGACAAAACCTTAGACACATAAACAGTCCCACACTCCTGCGTACGAATCTTCAACTCAGTACTGGAAGTAGATAGCCCACCAGTACCACTGCGGCTATTGAAGACTTCAGCAGAAATAATGGTGCACTGCTTATCAATAGGATTCCTTTGGCTATACGCATTGTACAAAGGAATGCCAACCATAGATAAAACGCTGATGGAAAAAATAACCAATAGACAGAAACTCAACCATTTCCTGGGCTTTTTATTTCCTTTTTTATTTAATTCATCACTATAAAATATATTCATTATTCTACTCATTACGTAGCGGTGTAGCGGGACGAATTGCGTCCGCAGATGAAGAAGAAACTCCACTTGAGCCACCACTGAGCATGCTCTTAAGACCTTCTTTCCCGGCATCTGTGATATTCAAGGAATTCTCCTGAGGAGTAACGACATAATTGGCGACACCTAGAGCATAGTCACCAACTCTATCAAGCCCGAAACCAGCTATATTTTCCACGGTGGACCCCGATACATAGTTCTGCCTCAACGGCGTCACCCACGGCGACAAACCCCACGGATCCACCAACCCCACCGGATCATTCCCCACAAACGCATACACATTAGAAGCCCAACCAGCACCCACCGGCGAGGTCAGCGGGTCAGGAGAAATAAACCCACGAGAGACAGGGTCATAAGCCCGCACCCCCAGAATCTCCAGACCAGCAACCTGCAAAGACCCAGCAACACTCACACCAACAACCTGCAAAGACCCAGCCACGGTCACACCAAAACCAGGGGTTGTGGCAGAAGTCGAAGAGGCGGCAGTAGAGGAGGATGAGGAAGAGCCAGCAGCCCCAACAACCAGTCAGGACGCCGCCACCCCAGCCACTGAGGGCAAAGGAAAGGAAGGGGTGTCGGCACCCAGCCAACACCCCAACAGAAACAACTATCAGCTCAGAACCTAAGCCACATCACCAGACCCCGCAATACGCCCAGCACGCAACCCACGCACCTTATCCCCACCAATCGAAGCATAGATCATCAACCCAACAAACCAATACACCTGAGCAGAAAACGTCAAAAACAAAGACAAAAGAACAAACCCAAGAACCACACTCACCAAACCCAAAGGGAAATACAAGAGACCAAACTTCAGCGCACTAGACGTACGCCCCGCCAACATATTAGCCAAGGGAATATTCACACCAGCCACCATCAAAGCAGCAAGCAAACCAAGAATCATAACGTTTTACCTTTCCAAAAAATTATTCAACAGGAGTCGTCGAAGTAATACCCTCCGAACTATAAGCATTATTACCCATCATAGAAAGACCCCCAACCTGAAACTCAAACTTCTTACCAATATTAGCCTCAAGAAACTCAGCCAACCCAGCCTTATTCATTCCCTCTGGCATACTCATATCGGATACGCTCAAAAGACCGCATTCTTCAGTCTGAATACGCACAAAAGCAGTCGGAGTTCCTCCAGGTGAAGCTGACACCATCTTGACCGATGACACGGTACATACCTTATAAGTCGCATCCCGATCATTGATATACAAGAGCACTGCTACCGTAATAACAATTATTAGAGCAATAACAGCAGTAATATTCCCAGCCACAGAACTTTTCTTCCGCCCCATAACACTCCTTCCACACACAAAACTCTTACCTAATCATCAGAATTCAAAGCCCTGTTACCTGACTTACCCAGGCCGGTAGCCATACCCTTTCCTACAGCTTTCATCCCAGCATTGTGAAGATCTGTAGTGTTCCATTCAGACGGTGCCGTCAAAACCATAGCGTTCCCCGCACCCACCACATAATCCTTCACCCGGTCAACCCCATAATCCGCCACAGCATTATCATGCTTCGGCACCAACGGCTTCAAACCACCCATCAAACTACCACCACCAGTAGCCACAACCATACCCCCAACACTCCAATCCTCACGCACACTAAAACTACCAGTCTCCGGCATCGTATAAGCCAAACCATTGGACACCCCACCAGCAGCAGAACCATTCACGCCCTTACCCAAGAAGGTCTTCTCACCAAACTTCGCAGCATCCCCAGCCACATCAGCACGGTTACCCCACAAGGTAGCCTTAGCATCAAACTTTGCATACTTGGCTTCATTCACCCCCGCACGCCAATTGTGGTACGTTTTAGAACCAGGAATACGGAAGAACCCCAAATTATCAGCCTTATTAGCGTGAGCGGTGGACTTATTCAAGAACCCACTAGCCTTGCTTCTAGCGGCATCAGCAATCTTGGAAAACCTCGGGGCAAGAGCCTTACCTGCCCAGCCCATCACCTTATAGGCTACGCCACCGGATACAGCACCGAACAGAGCGTCCTTACCCACAGCAGCCCAGTTAATGGACCCATCAGCGTTCTTATTGGTCATCGCTGAAATGCCGCCTGATATCAGGGCGCCGCCAACAATAGCAGCGCCCAAGGGACCCAGTAGAGCGGTAGCAGCAATGCCACCGGCAACCATGGCGATTCCCACCCAGTTGTCTTTCACCCAGTCAAGGGCTGATGAGGCCATTGACTTCACACCAGAGACAATCCGCTCACCAGCACGACCCCGAGTATCAGCACGATACTCCCTAAACTCAGAAGCCGTCAACGGCGACAAACCCCACGGATCCACCAACCCCACCGGATCATTCCCCACAAAAGCATACACATTAGAACCCCAACCAGCACCCACCGGCGAGGTCAGCGGATCAGGGGAAATAAACCCACGAGAGGCCGCATCATAGGCACGAACCCCTAGGATCTCCAGGCCAGCGACCTGCAAAGACCCAGCAACACTCACCCCAAAACCAGGGACAGCAGCAGAAGAGGAAGAGCCAGCAGAAACAGAGGAGCCGCCCACCACAGGCGAAACACCAAACGGATCCACACCACGAGACCCCAACACATCCTGCACCACAGCACCTGCCAAAGACACCGGCACACCACCAAGAGCACTCACCGCAGGCGCACCAGCAGTAGGGTCCCAGCGCACAGAACACATACCGGCCCCCTGGGCATCGCTTCCCTGAATACCAGCACCTTGGTCAGCAGGTACACCCGTGCCCTGGGCGCCAGCAACCTGACCCAACGCATCATTCCACAAACGCACCACCTGGCCAGCATCAGCCCCGGCACCAGAACCAGCAACCCTGGTACTCACCTCAGCCAGCAAACCAACCGGCGAAAACCCAAACTCAGTAACAACACCATCACCGCCCACCCAGCGCACACGACGGCCCAACCCGTCATAGACCAGCTCACTGACACCCAGAGCAGAATCAGCCAAACCAACCAGCTGACCAGCCCCATCATAAGAGTACTCGCGCACCACACCATCAGCGGTGCTCTCCTTGATGAGGAAACCAGCCTGATCATAAACAAAAGAATGCACACCAGCAGCAGAACGCACAGCGGTCAACTGATGAGCCTCATCGTAGGTAAAGAGACGCAAGCCCTCTACAGAATCATCGATACCGATGACCAGGCCTTGGGGGCTGTAATAGGTGGTAGTGGTGACCTGCTCACCGTCACCGGTGGTGCGGGTGTCGATGGTGGCCCAGCCACCGTCGGTGACATAAGAGGTACCGGTGGCAAGGCTCCCAGCAGCTTCGCCTATCCTCTGAATAAATCTCAGAGACTATATGACGAGATTTAACACCCCTCTTGTTGTGTCGCCCCTAGAAAATTTTCTCACCAATAATTGGCGCACTTAGCATTAAGCCCAAAGTCAGAGCCTTGTTGTATACCCCAAAAAGTTTATGACGAAAGCTTCGCCAAGATAGGGGACAAAAATGTAGTTAAGGTTTTGTGTTGACAACAGTAACCTCTAGTCAGGGACACAAAGCCACCCGGATGCCACCTGCCTCAAGGCAGACGGGGGCCTACCCTCAACTCATCACTATGAAAGGTAGCACCACCATGGCACGCGTACTCTCCTCTGACGAAGCAAAGTCAGCAATTACTCGCATCCAGGAAATCATCAACGGCGGCCTGAGCGAGCAGATCTCAGCTCTTGACGGTCAGGGTCAGCTGCTCTCAGACCCCAACAACTGGGATGGCCCCCTGGCAGAACAGTTCCGTGGCTCCACCTGGCCTGAAACCAAGTCAGCCCTCGACAAAGCTAAGACCGAACTTGAAGAACTGCAGCAGCAGCTGCAGAAGATTTCACAGGATATCTTCACCGCTGGTGGCGGCGCTTAAAGCACCTACCAACTTGTTAGGGAGCGCAGAGGCTAAAACCCTTCTGCGCTCCTTGTACTCTCTAAACCAATCCTTGACCCGTCACCGAAACAGTTTCTGCCCTAGAGGACACCACCCACCCCATGAGCACCCCTGATATTCCCTTCAACTCCACCACTGCTAGCAATGTGCGCAACACCTTCAACGCTACTGCTGAAGCCCTGGACGAGCAGGCTACATCCCGCTCTAGCGCTGCTAGCACCATTATGGACGAGTTCAAGGGACCTTATGCCACGGTCTATGAAGAGAACACCACTCATGTGCCCGGTGATATCAGCAAGCTAGCCCATGCCATGCGCGAGGTAGGTTACCTCATGGACCGGGCTATTGAGGCTTATGAAGAGGCTAAGGCTGATGCTGAGAAAAATATGTTAGAACAAGCCGGTGACGCTATTGCAGATTTCTTTGGGTTTGGTGACGATCCTCAGGTGCCCCCGGCCCCTACCCTCCCGTCAGTAGATACCCCTTCAACAGCGTCCAAGAACACACCGGATGGCCAGGCGGGGACCGAAAGCACGGTTTCGGGTATTCCCTCCCAGATCCGTGATGGGGTGCAGACGCTCAGTGGCCTTGATAAGAACCTAGAAACCCACCCAGGTTCCTTAGAAGATGCCTTGGCAGCTTACGCTACGGATTGTTCCTGGGCACCGGTGGATGCCGGTGATATCCCCACCCAGTTGAAGAACTGGTTGGATGCTAACGATACTGAGGGTCAATGGCTAGGCAGAATTGCTGATGCACTCGAATCCGTCACTGGGGACCCAAATGCTCTAGCCTCGGTGCCCTATTCGGCTATGGAAGCATCGGTAGGTAGCGCCTCAGCTATGACCCGCGCGGCTATTGATATTAAATCCCCCACTATTCAGGGCTCGGAATCATCCGCCGGTTACATCGGTGACCCCGTCAACGCGGCAACCGGTAACTTCATTGAACCCGAAACCGACCTCACCTTCACCGGTCCCTGCTTCACCCTGGCCCTGACCCGCATGTACAACGCCCTTAACAGCCAGGCTGGGGTCTTCGGCACCGGCTGGTCCTCCCCACTGGATATGCGCCTGATGCTGAGTGGCGAGAAGGCGACCTGGGTGAAGGAGGACGGCCAGCACCTCATCTTCCCCCGCCGCGGTGAAGGTTGGGAGCGTGCAGAGTTGCATGCTCTGTGGCTGACCCGCCAGAACACCACTGACCTGCCGGTTTCCCTGCCCACCGATGCCGCCCAGGTGCTGGTGGTCCGTGATAACACCGGCACCTGGTGGGCTTTTAGTCTCACCGGTGACTGGCTGGCTCACAGTGTGGGTGCTGGGGATGTTGTCACCGTGGACCGTGATGAGCAGGGCCAGGTTGTGGCTCTGCAGCACAGCCGTGGCCGTTGTATCGGTATTGAATACGCTGCTGGCCGGGTGGCCTACGCACAGACCAATGACGGCACCCGCATGGAATACCTCTATGACCGTGAGGGTAGGCTGACCGCTGCTCGCTCCGCACTGGGGCCCCGGGTCTACGACTACAACGAGCAGGGCCTGATCAGCGCGGTAACTGCTGCTGATGGCACGGTTGAGGTGGAAAACTTTTATGATGCCCTCGGGCGGGTGCGTTCACAGAACTACCCGCACGGGGTCACCCGCCGGTACTCCTACCTGGCAGGCGGCCTCACCCTGGTGACCAATGAGGACGGCTCGCACGCCAACTCCTGGGTTTCTGACTCCAAGGGCCGCCTGGTGGGCATGATTGATGCACACCAGAGGCGCCAAACCATGGCTTACGATACCTTCAATAACCGGGTGTCAGTCACTGAGCGTGATGGGGCTATGACGGTGCGCGCCTACACTAAGCGCGGTTTGCTTGCCCGTGAGGTCAGCCCTGAAGGTGCCGATACCACCTACGAGTACGATGCCCAGGACCGTTTGATCACGCTGATGACAGCCAACGGGGCGGTGGTGTCTTATGAGTATGCTGATGCTACCGGGGTTGAGCGCAACCCCTCGGCGCTGGTTGATGCTTTGGGTGGGCGTACTGAGATGACCTGGGAGCAGGGCCTGCTGACCTCGATGGTTGGCCCCACCGGTGTCTGGGCCACCTGTTCTTATAACGCTTTAGGTGAGATGACCGCCGTGCGCAATGCCACCGGGGATGTGACCTCCTTTGTGCGTGATGCTTGTGGGCGTATTGAGCGTATTGTCAGCCCACTGGGGCTGACCACCCGTTTCACCTATGACGCTGCCGGTCTTTTGGTCTCCCGTGAAGACGCGGACGGGGCGGTGTGGCGCTTCGGTTACGGCACCGGCGGGCGCCTAACCAGCGTCACTGACCCTGCCGGGGCAACCACCACCTATGAGTACAACGCCGCTGGTGAGGTAGCTAAGACCATTGATCCTCTGGGCCGGGTCAGCACCCGTGGCTTTGACTCCATGGGCAACCTGGTGTCCCTCACCGGTGCAGACGGGGCGCGCTGGGCGCTGGAATATGACCAGCTAATGCAGAACACCGCGGTCATTGACCCGCTGGGTCACCGGTGGTCCCGTGAATTTGATACCAATGGTGAGCTGGCTGCGGTGGTTGACCCCACCGGTGTGCGGGTGAGCACCGAGTATCAGCGTCAGTCTGGCCTGGTGCAGGTCAAGGATGCTTTTGGCACCCACACCACTAGTTTTGATGCTTATGGCCGCCCGGTTAAAGAAACCGCAACCGATGGCTCTGAGGAAATCTACACCTATGACGCTGCCGGCAACGTGGTGGAGATCCTGGATGCCGAAGGCGCTTTGACCCTGATCGCCCGCGATGGGCGGGGTGAGGTGACCTCGGTGACCTCACCTGAGGGCCGGGTTACTTCCTTTACCTATGACGCCTGCGGCCGCCCGTCCACCATGACCGAGCCCACCGGGGTCACCACCACCCTGGAATACGACGCTGATTCGCGGGTTATCACCCGTTCCACCACCTCCGGTGTGCGTGAGGAGATCACTTATGATGCCGCGTCCCGCCCGGTACTGGTGCGCACTAATACCGGGGTGTCCCGCTACGGGTATGACGCCTGCGGGCGCCTGGTCTTTGCTGTGGACCGTAAGTTTGGCACCCGCCGCTTTGTCTATGATGCTGCTGGTCAGCTGGTCACTGCCATCAACGGTCTGGGTGGTAAGACGCGGTACACCTACACCGCTGCCGGTTTGGTGGCCAGCGTAACTGACCCGCGTGGGGAAAGCACGTTCTTTGAGTATGATGCTGCAGGTCAGTTGATCTGCCGCACTGATGCGCTGGGGCGTAAGACGACTGCTTCGTATGATGCTGCTGGGCGTCTGGTGAGTTCGGTGAGCCCGGATGCTGATACGCTCTCGTATACCTACGATGGGGCTGGTTCATTGGCAACTACGCGTTTTAATCAGCAGTTGGTCTGCCGGGTTGCCCGTGATGCTGCTGCTCGTACTACTACTGTTTTTGATTACACTGATCTGGGTGTGGGCCTGGTGGATGAGGGCACTGGCGCCCCGGCGGTGCACACCCTGGTGCATGACCGGGTGGGCCGACTGGTGCGTCAGTGCGTAGCTGGGTCCCTTGCTGGTGGCGGGCATGAGAGTGTGATGACCTATGACCGTGACGGTTTACGCACCAGCCTAAGTGTTGATGGGGCGGTTACTGAGTACACTTATGAGCCGGGCACCGGCTTGCTGTCCTCGGTGATGCGTTCTGCCGCTGATGGTGGTGTGCTTGAGGGGCTGGAGTACCACTACGACGCTCACGGGCAGTTGGTGCGTATTAGTGATGCTGATGGTCAGGTTCTGCGGGCTTTTGGTGTGGCACCGACGGTGGTGCAGGGGCAGGCTTCTGACGCCGGTGATACTGCTAGCTCTGATACGGGCGTTGCCGATAAGGCTGCCACGAGTGCTACCGCTTCTTATGTCACTGATGGTGGCTGGGCCACCATCGACACCCGCACCACCGGTGACGGTGAGCAGGTCACCACTACCACCTATTACAGCCCCCAGGGCCTGGTCATCGGTATCGATGATTCTGTAGAGGGCTTGCGTCTCTTTTCTTACGATGAGGCCCATCAGCTAACTGCTGTGCGTTCTGCTGCTGGTGTGCATTCTTTTGTTTACGATCAGGCTGGTTTCCTGATCAAGGAGGCCACTGCTGATGGTGTGGTGCGCGAGTACTCTTATGATGGGGCTGGTCAGCTGGTTGGTTTGGCTGATTCTGCTCTGGGGGCCAGTGAGTTGGTCTATGACGGGTTGGGCCGTCGTGTGCGCTGGGTGGGCGGTGATGGTGTTGTTACTGAGTTTGGGTTTTCGCCGGTTGGTTTGCTGGCTGAGGTGAGTACCAGGGTTGCTGGTTCTGGTTCTGGTGCCGGGGCTGATGCTGGCCAGGTGGTGCGTTTGTGGAATGATGCGTTGGGTCAGGTTGCTGGTGCCAAGGGGACCGGTGTACCTGCTGATCAGGGGACCGGTGTGTGTTCTGTGGTGTGGGATCCGGTAGCTGATGTGCCTGCGGTGAGTGCTCTTGGTGGTGTGCCGGTGTCTTTGGCTTCTTCTGTGGCGCAGGATGTTCTAGGTGGCCGTGGTGTGGATCCGTTTGGTGTTTCGCCTGTGGCCGGTGGTGCTGTTGGGTCTGTTGCTGGGGCTGCTTCTGCTTCTGCTGCTTCTTCCTCCTCTTCTGCTGCTGCTGTTCCTGGTTTTGGTGTGAGTGTTGCTGGGTCTTTGCAGGTCGCTGGTCTGGAGATTCTGGGGGTTCGTGCCTATGATGCGGCCTCTCGTGGGTTTATTTCTCCTGACCCGCTGACCTCGCCGGTGGGTGCTGGTTGGGCTTCTAATGTGTATGCGTTTGTGGGGAATGATCCGGTGGGGTTGGTGGATCCGTGGGGTTTGTCGCCGATGACCGCTTCTGAGTTTAGGGAGTATCGTGCTGATGTTCGGGGCCGTGCTGGTGAGCGGATTGTCTCTGGTGTGAAGTCAATGGCCTCATCAGCCGTTGACTGGGTGAAAGACAACTGGGTGGGAATCGCCATGGTTGCCGGTGGCATTGCTGCTACCGCTCTGCTGGGGCCCTTGGGTGCTGCTATTGTTGGCGGCGCCCTGATATCAGGCGGCATTTCAGCGATGACCAATAAGAACGCTGATGGGTCCATTAACTGGGCTGCTGTGGGTAAGGACGCTTTATTTGGTGCTGTATCCGGTGGCGCGGCCTATAAGGTGATGGGCTGGGCAGGTAAGGCTCTTGCCCCGAAGTTCTCCAAGGTTGCGGATGTTGCTAGGAGTAGGGCTAGTGGTTTCTTTAGTAAGTTCACCTCTCATGCTGATAAGGCTGATGATTTGGGGTTCTTGCGTATTCCTGGTTCTAAGACGTACCACAATTGGCGTGCGGGGGTGAATGAGGCCAAGTATGCAAAGTTTGATGCTAAGGCTACCTTGTGGGGTAATCGTGCTGATGTGGCTGGGGATGCTGCGAGGTTTGGTGAGACCTGGTTGGGTAAGGGTGTGAATGGTTCTGCCGCTGGTGGGGTGTCCAATGGTTTGGCTTATACGATGCCGGGTGCTGGTAGTTTTAGTGTGCGTGAGGATTGGGGGGTTGGGGGTATGGCTGGGGCTACTGGTGGTGGTAGTTTGATGGGTGGTTTGAAGCCGGTGGTGCCGAAGACAGGTAATGCTGTGGCGGATTATGGGGTTGACCGGGTGAAGGATTATGCGGTGGGTGTGGGGAACTCAATGATTTTGACCGCACCGTCTGACTGGAAACCAGAAGAACTTCACGATAAAGGTCTGATAGCCGTAGGAAAGGGTATGGCTACCGGCCTGGGTAAGTCAGGTAACAGGGCTTTGAATTCTGATGATTAGGTAAGAGTTTTTGTTTGGAAGGAGTGTTATGGGGCGGAGGAAAAGTTCTGTGGCTGGGAATATTACTGCTGTTATTGCTCTGATGATTGTTATTACGGTGGCGGTGGCCTTGTATATCAATGATCGGGATGCGACTTATAAGGTATGTACCGTGTCATCGGTCGAGATGGTGTCAGAACCATCTGGTGGGGTGACATCTATGTTTTTGCGTGTTGAAACTGAAGAATGCGGTAGTTTAGGTATTACCAATATGACCATGCCTGAGGGAATGAATAAGGCTGGGTTGGCTGAATTTCTTGAGGCTAATATTGGTAAGAAGTTTGAGTTTGAGGTGAAGGGCTTGTCATTAGGTAATGATGCCCGTGATTCTGGTGGTATTACTTCGACGACTCCTGTTGAATAATTTTTTGGAAAGGTAAAGCGTTATGATTCTTGGTTTGCTTGCTGCTTTGATGGTGGCTGGTGTGAATATTCCCTTGGCTAATATGTTGGCGGGGCGTACTTCTAGTGCGCTGAAGTTTGGTCTCTTGTATTTCCCTTTGGGTTTGGTGGGTGTGGTTCTTGGGTTTGTTCTTTTGTCTTTGTTTTTGACGTTTTCTGCTCAGGTGTATTGGTTTGTTGGGTTGATGATCTATGCTTCGATTGGTGGGGATAAGGTGCGTGGGTTGCGTGCTAGGCGTATTGCGGGGTCTGGTGATGTGGCTTAGGTTCTGAGCTGATAGTTGTTTCTGTTGGGGTGTTGGCTGGGTGCCAGCACCCCCTTTCTTCTTTTTTCCCCAGGCGGCTGGGGTGGCGGCGTCCTGACTGGTTGTTGGGGCTGCTGGCTCTTCCTCATCCTCCTCTACTGCCGCCTCTTCGACTTCTGCCACAACCCCTGGTTTTGGGGTGACCGTGGCTGGGGATGCTGCGAGGTTTGGTGAGACCTTCTTGGGTAAGGGTGTGAATGGTTCTGCTGCTGGTGGGGTGTCCAATGGTTTGGCTTATACGATGCCGGGTGCTGGTAGTTTTAAGGTGCGTGAGGACTGGAACATTGGGGGTATGGCTGTGGCTACTGGTGGTGGCGGTTTGATGGGTGGCTTGAAGCCGGTGGTGCCGAAGACAGGTAATGCTGTGGCGGATTATGGGTTAGACCGTGCGAAGGATTATGTGGTGGGTGCGGGGAACGCTATGGTTTTGACGGCACCGTCTGACTGGAACTTTAATAAAATCAACGAACAAGGTCTGAAATCAACGGGAACGGGTATGGCTACCGGCTTAGGTAAGGCGGGTAGTAGGGCTTTGAATTCTGATGATTAGGTAAGAGTTTTGTGTGTGGAAGGAGTGTTATGGGGCGGAGGAAAAGTTCTGTGGCTGGATATATTATTTTTGGTATTTTAATTATTATTATCGGTGCGATACAGGTGGCCTTGTATATCAATGATCGGGATGCGACTTATAAGGTGTGTACGGTCTCGTCGGTTAAGCTGGTGTCAATTTCGCCTGGTGGTGCGCCATCTACGTTTTTGCGTGTTGAAACTGAAGAATGCGGTCTTTTGAGCGTATCCGATATGAGTATGCCAGAGGGAATGAATAAGGCTGGGTTGGCTGAGTTTCTTGAGGCTAATATTGGTAAGAAGTTTGAGTTTCAGGTTGGGGGTCTTTCTATGATGGGTAATAATGCTTATAGTTCGGAGGGTATTACTTCGACGACTCCTGTTGAATAATTTTTTGGAAAGGTAAAACGTTATGATTCTTGGTGTGCTTGCTGCTTTGATGGTGGCTGGTTGAGGGGTGTTGGCTGGGTGCCAGCACCCCCTTTCTTCTTTTTTCCCCAGGCGGCTGGGGTGGAGCCGCTCAAGAATTTGCCAAGGGTGCTTCACCGAAGCCCCCCGGTTAAGAGAAAGAGACCAAGATACTGGTTGATGATTCCCACGGTCTTGCTGATTTTCGGTACACCCCTGTATGCGATTTGGAAGTTTGATTTCTACGATGCAGACCACCAGGTTCCTATTAACTGTACCGTTACCGGTGCTGAGCAGTACACCAGCACTGGAGCCGGTAGATCCCACAGTTCCAGCAAGGACTACATTGCTTTTGATACCGAAGAATGTCGCACTATTCTTCTGTCAATCATCAACTGATGATGATGTCCAAAGTATGGTTGATGATATTCAGGTGGGTAGGAAGTATGAGTTTATGATGAGGCGTTCTCAGGTGGGTGTGAAGTCTGGGGCTCGTGATGTTTTCTCATTTAGTGGGCCTGTTGATTAAAGAAGTCAGGGGAGGGCATTACTACCCTCCCCCTGAACATAAAACTTACTAGCTCACACTGCGTAATCTGCTAGACCGCCAACACCTCACGTGCTGGAGCCTGCTCCATACTCAGTTGCAGGAAGCGGTCGCGGGCTGAAAAGCCGCTATTGCGGCGCAGGCGGGCGGCCTCGTCCTGGCTAATGTGGAGAATTTGAGCTGCCACCTCAATGTTCATGCGGTAGCTGCCGGTGCCCTGCCCCACGTGGTGGGCGCGGTAGACGCGGGCTGCTGCCTCGGCCTCAATCTGCGCTACGGTGGCGGCAAAATCAGCGTCCGATGCGCAGAGGTTATCCAGGCTGGGCACTCGGTCGCTGACCAGCTGCTCCGCCTGAGCAAGTAGCGCCGGGGCGTACTGGGTCTCCTGGGCAGTCAGCTCGCGGGTTAGTGCGGTTTCAATATTTTTAATGGATGCGTAAGTCATTTCTTCTTTACCTTCTTAGTCTTTCTTGCGGGCAGAACCCAATTTTGAGGGGTCAGAGCCCAGTGGTGCCCGGGGCGGGCAGGGGACGCAGCTAAACCCGCTCTTGTGCAGAAAAGCGCCAAAAGCAGAGGTGCACCAGGGGTGCGGATGATGAAGTATTTTCTCGGTGCTCGTCAGTGCCAAAGTGCTGAGCTGAGAAGTTCATAGATGAGGTCCCCATCGCGTATCAGCGATGTGGGGTAACCCTAAAGCCACGTCAGTGGTGTTAGCTCACCGGCAACCATGCCGGGGTTGAACCTTGAGTAACTATAGCACGCCCATTCTCACTCTGCGCATGGAACAGGTCACAGTAGCTGGATACAGTAAAGCCCCGGTGGTTCAGCGAATATTGCTGAACCACCGGGGCTCGCGCAGAAAGTTTAGGCTTTTACAGACCCACCGTGCTCACCAGTAGGGGCGGTTGCCTTCTGCTGGTCAGTTTCAACAGCGTGGTCTTCTTCGTGGCCCTTGCCGTGACCAAAAGGAAGGAAATGCATGATGCCAGCGATGACGCTACCCCACACCAGGCCCAGCACCATGGAGAAGAAGGTGTTGATGCACCACGCCAGTACCCCACCGACGGTAGGAACCACAGCGCCGTAGTGCTCCATGTGGTGCACGAAGGTATAGGGGGCGTGCCAGCCTAGCTCATCCAGGCCGACCAGAATAATGTGGCCACCCACCCAGAGCATAGCGAAGATACCAACGACAGAAATAAAGTTCATCACGATGGGCATAGCCTTAACCAGCCCCATGCCAAACTTTTGGGCACCGGCGGATTCGCGCTTTGCCATCGCAAGCCCAATGTCGTCCATCTTGACCAGCAGCGCCACTGCGCCGTAAACCACCACAGTGATGCCTACGCCTACCACAGCCAGAATGATGGCACGCGACACAAAGCTCTCTGCGGCAACCTCGTTGAGTGCAATCACCATGATTTCGGCAGAAAGAATGAAGTCGGTGCGCACCGCCCCAGATACCACCTGCTTCTCAGCGTCCGGGCCTTGCTTAATAGCGGGAGTCTTCTTCTGGTGATCTTTCTTGGAGAGCACTTCGATGACCTTCTCGGCACCCTCAAAGCAAAGGTAGGTGCCGCCCAACATCAAAAGCGGGGTTAGAATCCAGGGCACAAACTGGCTCAGTAAAAGCGCAGCCGGCAGGATGAAGAGTAGCTTGTTACGCAGTGAACCCATCGCAATTTTTTTGATGATGGGCACCTCGCGGGCGGGGGAGAGACCTTCAACGTAGCGGGGGGTTACCGCGGCGTCGTCCACCACCACACCTGCTGCTTTAACACTGGCACGGCCAGCGGCAGCGGCAATGTCATCAACGCTCGATGCAGTTAAGCGCACCAGTGCTGCAACGTCATCTAAAAGGGCAGCCAAACCACCGGCCATAAAAACTCCTTGAGAAAAGTGATATCTGCTCTAACATTACTGCCCCCACCAGTTAAAAAGGGTAGGGTGCTGAGCACATTATAAGAAGATAAAACAAGTTAGTGGGGTCTTAAGGGAATAGGTAGGTGCCGCGGGAGGTTGTGCAGTGGTGAAAGCAATTTGTGAAAGGCATATTCAATGACTGACCTCTTTAGCCCGGCTCAAGCTGGCGCTCTTAATCTCACCAATCGTATTACCATGGCAGCTCTCACCCGTTCCCGCGCCGGCGCTGACGGTGTGCCCTCTGACCTGCACGTAGAGTATTACTCTCAGCGCGCCACCGCCGGGCTCATCGTCACCGAAGGCACCGCCAGCAGTCACGTAGGGCAGGCTTTCGTGAGGCAACCTGGCATCTACACCGCCGAGCAGGTAGCTGGTTGGCGCCGTGTCACCGACGCTGTACACGCCAAGGGTGGCACCATCGTCATGCAGATTATGCACGGTGGCCGCCTAACGTTGCCCAGTATTAACAATGGTGAACAAGCTGAGGCGCCCAGCGCTATCGCACCCGGGGTGAGCTTGCATGGAGCCAACGGCAGAGAAGAAGTGCCCGAACCCCGTGCCCTGGCCACCGAGGAGCTACCCCGCATCGTAGAAGAGTTTGTCACGGCAGCCCGCAACGCTATCGAGGCTGGCATGGACGCTGTGGAGCTACACAGCGCTAACGGCTACCTCTTGCACGAGTTCCTGACATCCTCAGCTAACCAGCGCACTGACGAGTACGGCGGATCGCCGGCTAATCGTGCCCGCCTGGTCATTGAGGTGGTGCGCGCGGTTGCTGATGCTATTGGTGCTGACCGCACTGCCCTGCGTATCTCTCCCGAGCACAACGTCCAGGGCAATATCGAGGACGACCGCGAAGAGACCCTGGCAACCTACAACGCTCTCCTTGAGGGGGTAGCTGACCTGGATCTTGCTTACCTGTCGATTTTGCACATCGATATTGCCGGCGATTTCGTGGCACACCTGCGCAAGACCTTCGGTGGTTTCACCCAACTCAACAGCGGTTTTACTGAGGTCACTGACCTGGCAGAGGCGAAGCGCATTGTTGAAGAGGGCCTGGCAGACGCCGCGGTAGTGGGCCGTATGCTCCTTGCTAACCCAGATCTGGTGCGCCGCTGGCGTGAGGGCCTGGAACTCAACACCCCGGATATGGACACTTTCTATACCCCAGGTGCTCACGGCTATATCGATTACCCCTTCGCTGACTAGGGTTTATCCCTATAAAAGCGGTGCCCGCCCCGGTGATGCGCTAACTGTAGAGCATTACCGGGGCGGGCACCGCTGAGTGTTTATTGAGCCCAGCTGGTTACTGTGTTGAGGTGTCAGCACTTTCTAACGGAAGAGCAGCAGGGCTTCACCCTGACCGCCACCACCGCAAAGAGAGACCGCAGCTTTACCGTTACCGCGGCGCGCCAGTTCAAGGGCCGCGTGCAGCGTGATACGAGCACCCGAGGCCCCGATGGGGTGGCCCAGGGCGATGGCTCCCCCGTGAATATTGACCTTCTGCGCACCCACACCCAGTTCATCTGAGGACGCCAGGGCGATAGCGGCAAAAGCCTCGTTGATTTCCCAAAAATCGAGGTCACTAGCCTGCCAGCCTGCTTTCTGCAGGGCTGCTGCAGTGGCACGTGAGGGCTGGTGGTGCAGCTGGTTATCAGGCCCCGCGGTCTGACCCGCCGCTCTGATTTCAGCTAACCAGGTGAGTCCGTGAGCTTCTGCGTAGTCCTTGGATGCCAGCACTAGGGCGGCCGCACCGTCAGAAATGGGCGAAGAATTACCCGCGGTGATGGTGCCTTCCTCGCTGAAAGCGGGGCGCAGACGCGAAAGGGTTTCTGTGGTGGAGTCACCGCGCACCCCCTGATCCGCCGAGATCACCAGGGGTTCGCCCTTGCGCTGCGGAATAGTCAGAGGCGCAATTTCCTGCTCAAAGAGTCCGGCTTCCTGTGCCGCTGCTGCGCGCTGGTGGGAGGCGGCAGCTATCTCGTCCTGCTGTAGGCGGGTGATGGAAAGGTTGCTGTTACCGCGCTCGGTCAAGTTTCCCATTGAAATGCCTTCACTGGCATCCGACAAGCCATCGCCGGCCATAGTGTCCACAAGGTCCAGGTTCCCGTAGGGGTGACCAACACGGACGGCGGCAACGTGGGGCGCCTGCGACATGGACTCCTGACCGCCAGCTACCACCACCGAAGCCTCGCCCAGACGAATCATTCGGGCTGCATCAATAATGGACACCAGCCCTGAAAGACAGACCTTATTGACGGTCACTGCCGGCACATGCGCAGGTAGCCCGGCGGCCATAGCGGTTTGCTTGGCTGGGTTCTGCCCGCAACCAGCCTGCAGTACCTGACCCATATAGACATGCTCAACAGCGTTTTTCGCAACGCCGGTGCGCTCCAGAGCTGCTGATACTGCGTGGGCCCCTAACTGCATTGCAGAAAGTGATGCGAGTTGGCCTAGAAGTTTGCCCTGAGGGGTGCGCGCCCCGCCCAGAATGACGACGTCGTGAAGAGTAGGCACGTTAAATCTCCTTTGATGGTGCCAAGAATGCGCTGACAAAGCGCAAAACCCTACCTGACAACAGATACTACATGCATGTATCAGTGGCGGGTAGGGCTTCGGGCTCTAGGGCGATAGTGGCGCTGCCTATCTCAGTTTTTAGGCGGTCACCTCAGCATCGTTGAAAGTTGCAGTGTCAATGACGATGCGGAACTGTGCATCACCGGCCACTACACGCTCGTAGGCGGCGTCCGCTTCATCAATACCGACTTTTTCAATGACCGCGGCAATGCCGTTTTGCGCGCAGAAATCCAGCATTTCCTGGGTTTCGGGAATACCGCCGATGTTATTTCCGGTCAGCACCTTACCGCCACCAATCAGACGGTTCAGGTGCAGGGGTAGCGCCTCCGGCGGCAGACCCACCACGCTCATGATGCCGCGGGGTTTCAGTAGGCCCAGGTAGGCATCCAGATCGATAGGTGCCGAGATGGTGTTAAGAATCAGGTCAAACTCACCGCGGTGCTCAGTGAAGAAGCCCTCCTCGGTGGTCGCCAGGGTGCGGTAGGCACCCAGTTCCTTAGCGGCGTCCGCCTTCTTGAGGCTGCGGGAAAGCACAGTGACCTCAGCGCCCATAGCTGCAGCAATCTGCACGCCCATGTGCCCCAGGCCGCCTAGACCCAAGATAGCAACCTTCTGGCCGGGTTCTACCTTCCAACGAGCTAGCGGTGAGTAGGTAGTAATACCAGCGCAGAGCAGGGGGGCGGCTACGTCAAACTCCATGGCATCGGGAATACGCAGAACGAAACGTTCATTGACGGTCACCTTCTGGGCGTAGCCGCCCTGGGTGATGCTGCCGTCTACATCTTTTGAGTTGTAGGTACCCACTGCCCCGTTCAGGCAGTTATTTTCAAAACCTGCGGCGCACTGTTCACACTCGCCACAAGAATTAACCAGGCAACCAACGCCTACGCGGTCGCCCACCTTGAATTTGGTGACCTTAGAACCTACAGCTTCAACCACGCCGGCGATTTCGTGACCTACTGCTAGGGGGAAGTGCGCCTCGCCCCATTCATTGCGGATGGTGTGAATGTCAGAGTGGCAGATGCCCGCAGCCTTGATATCGATGACGATGTCATCTTCACGCGGATCGCGGCGTTCGATCTCAGTGACTTTAAAGGGCTGGTCTGGGCCAAATTTTTGTAGGGCTTTTACGGTGATAGGCACGGTTTTCTCCATTCGAATAGGTTTATCGTATTAACCACCTTACTATGCGTCTCCTAGTGCAACCCCTCTTCCTTGTCACTGCGTAATCTCAGCAGGTAGGCGATGGGCCCTACGATGGGCACGAAGACGGTGAAGAGCACCCACTTGAGCTTCTGCATCTCGGTGAAATGGGGCTGCTTATGCACGGTTGCTACACAAAAAAGTGCCAGACCCATAGAGGCGAACAGCGCCGTGTAGAAGAAAATACCGAAGATGGTGAGGTCGGTGCTATTGGTAACGCTGGCTAGAGTCATAGAACCCAGCTTATCGGAGACTTCCTGCAGAGCACCCCGCCTGCCCGGGGTGGGCTAGGCGGGGTGCCCAGTGTTAGTGCTTGCAGAGCTTAGGCCTTGCGGCGGCGGTTAGCTACCAGTGCGGCACCACCGGCGAAGACTGCCAGCGCACCAGCGGCAGCAATCATGATCGAGGTGAAACCGGTATGAGCCAGTCGCTGCGAAGAACCGTTAGAGCCGTAACCACTAGAACCGTAGAAGCCTGAGCTATCGGAGTAACCGGAGTCATCAGAATCATTGGTGTAGTCAGGGTCGGTCTCGCACCCAACTCCATCACCATCTGAGTCAAGACCGGGGTGGAAACCGGGCTCACCTTCCTGGATGGGCCTGTCTAGATCATCCCAAACTGCACGGCAGTTCTCGTATTCAAAAGCGGTGGGTTCAGAGGTGGGCGCAGGGGTTGCGGAGGGATCTACCGTAGGTTCGGCAGGTACAGGGTCGCTGGGTTCCGGTGAAGGAGCAGGATCAGAGGGCGCAGGCTGGCTGGGCTCGGGTGAAGGGACGGGTTCGCTGGGCTCCGGGCTGGGTTCAACCACGGGTGGGACGCTCTGCTCGCCGGTGAAGTTAGCGCTCAGGCGAACCACGGTGCCAGCTACGCCGGTGCTATCGGTCAGCACAACCTCGTGGGTGCCGTTGGAAACGCCCTTGCCAGCCATGTCAAGGCTAATGCTGGCGGTTCCGTCAGCAGCCACAGTGGCGGTGCCTACCTCAATACCGCCCACAGTGACCTTCAGTTCTGTCAGGCTAGGTACACCGTAGCTATCCACATTCAGATCCGCTAAATCAAAGGTGAGTGCTCCGTTGACGTCATAGGATTCAGCCAGGTTCTGCACCTGTACTGCCTGCTTAGCGTAGTTGGGCGAAACACTGCCCATTTCTTTGAAGTAGGAAACGAAAGCATCCGAATCAACCAGCGCGGTGTCCTTGGCGTTTGCCCCTGCGGACAGGGTGCCGAAGTTATCGCCTCCGCCCAGCAAGAAGCTGGGGATAGCTACGGTGTAGGTGTCATTATCCGCAACCTTAGTACCGTTCACAAAAATATCCAGGATGTTAGAGCCGCGGGTTGCGTAGCCTTCAGCCGTGGGCGCACCGGTGTAGGTGTAGGTGACATTCGAGGAGAAACCCAGCTGAAGGTAGGGGCGGGTAGCCATCTCACCAGCTGAGGTCTGCTGCCACTGCTCTTCTAGCACGCTGCGTAGCTGTGCACCGGTGAGCTCGGTGGTCCAAAGGTTATTAGCAAAAGGGGTTACGTTCACGACGTCCATGACGCGCACATCGGTTCCAGCAGCTGCGCCAAGTGAGGTGCGCAGACCAGCGGGTAGTTCATCACGCAGACCGCCGGGGTTGACGATGCCGATGTCCGCGGGGGTACGCCCGGATGAGTTAGCGGCGTGCAGGTACATATCAGCTACCAGGTGACCCATGGTGGATTCACGGTCACGCATATCAAAGCCGCCCTTAGCGGCGGTTGTGGGATCATAACCGGTGGTAATGGGGCCAGTGACCTGACCCGCCACTACTGAGCCCTGCTCAGTAGCGTAGGCGTTAGCATCGGTGATGATAGTGTTTGCAGTAGCCAGCACGGGGTCAGTAGCGATTTGATCAGCGCTGGGGGCACCCATGTTAGGCACGAGACCGGCCGTGTAGCTTTCCACTGCGCCGTCGGCGCTCAGGTTAAGCACGACCTTGCCCAGATTATCCCCATAGTTACCGGTCTGTAGAACCGGGCGAGTGCGGTTTTCGCCTGGAACAGGTGCGTCAATAACGTATTCTTCGTGCGTGTGGCCAGTGAAAATAACATCAACAGCGCCGCTGGTCTGGTTGATGATTGCGTCGGTTGCCGTAGCGCCGGTATTAACACCTTCATGGTATTCAGCGATGACCAGATTAGCTTCGCCATTAGCTTCATTGCCATCTGAAAGCTGCTCAGCGTAGCGGTTAACCGCCGCGACGGGGTCGGTGAACTGAATGGTGCTGAGGGCTGAAGGGTCAGTCAGCTGAGGGGTTTCGGTAGTGACAGCACCAATAACAGCTACCTTCACGCCCTCGGCGGTGGTGTAAGTGTAGTAGGGGTCCAGGGCAGGTGCGCCGTCAAGGGTGAGAACGTTAGCGCCCAGCTGGGAGTAGTTAGAGGAAGGGACGATACGGTTCACCAGATCATCCCAGCCAGCATCAAACTCATGATTGCCAACGGCAGTTGCCTGCAGGCCCAGAGCGTTGAGGAAGTCGATGGTGGGCTTGTCCTTCTGCACGCTGGAAGCGTAGAGAGAGGCACCCACGTTATCACCGGCGGAGAGCAACATGGAATCCCCAGAAGCTGCTGCGCGTTCGGTCTGCACCGTGTTAGCTAGACCCATAGCGATGCTGGGAGAAATGCGGCCGTGAAAATCGTTGATGTTCAGCAGGGTCAGAGTGCTAGGAGCATCTGCTGAGCTAGCATGGTCAACCGGTACCGCAATGAGGGCAAGTACAGTTGCGCCGGTGGCGGTGATGCCCGCAAGGCGGCGTGAGAGAGAAGAAGCCATTGCTCATCTTTCGTGTGTGTTTAGGGCAGTGTGCTAGACAACAGCTTAGTGGGTGGCGGTTAACTTTTGGAGGTGCTGGGACAGAATGCGGGTAAAGAAAAAAGGTTGAGCTATCAAATAAAACTGCGGTTCGGGGTAGTAAAAAGACGCCGCCTCCGCCCGCTAACTCTGCTAGCAGAAAGCGGTGAGACGGCGTCCACGCAGGTGAGGCGTTAGTTGTGCCAGGTTTAGCGCACCAGCTCGTGTTCTAGTGCCTGACGCAGAGCAGGTTCAAAGAAAACATAGCCGCTCTTGACCAGTTTGTCGGCGCTGGCGTTTTGGCTGGCAAGTGCTAACTCCTGCACACCCTCTTTTTTAAGCAGGAGGGCAGGGGCCGCCGGGGGGATCGGTAGAACCGCAGGACGCTTGAGTGCTGCCCCCACAGTCTTAGCCAGCTTCTTGGCGGTAACAGGGGTGGGCGCAACCGCGTTAACTGGCCCCTGCAAAGAATCGGTGAAGAGAGCGTGCACATAGATGCCCGCAATATCGTCCAGGCTCACCCAGCTCTGCATTTGCTCACCGCTGCCCACATACCCACCGGTGCCGGTGAGAAAGAGAGGCAGCTGAACTTTGAGCATGCCACCAAGGGCTGACTGCACCAGGCCGGTACGAATATTAACGGTGCGCAGACCAGCTTCCTTGGCAGGTTCGGTCGCGGCCTCCCACTGCTGGCATACCTCCGCTAAAAAGCCGGAACCCGCCGGGGCATCTTCGGTCAGTACCTCGGTGCCCCGGTCAGCTCCATAGAAACCAACCGCCGAAGCGCAAATGAAGGTGTGAGGCACCTGGCCGGCGCCGCCGTCCTTGCGTGCCACATCTGCAAGCGTATTAGCCAGCAGGGTGGTGGACTGGATGCGGGACTCAAGAATAGCTTTCTTGTTCTGCTCCGTAAAACGCTGATTGATGCTTGCGCCACCCAGGTGAATTACAGCTTGCGCGCCATCAAAAGCCTCGGTATCAATCTCACCAGCGGCAGGGTCCCAGCGAAACTCATTCTCAGCTTGAGGAGCACGGCGCACCAGGGTGCGCACCGTGTGCCCACCGCCGGTCAAGAGGGCGGAAACCTGCTGCCCCACCATGCCTGAAGCACCAGCGATAACCACGGTGATGGGATCGTGGGCGTACCGCTCCTGGAATTCAAGGTCAGCAGCAATACGGCGCTCGCGAGCATCAAAAACTCTTGTCAGGTGCTTGTTAACCAGGGTGTCACCAATTTTTTCGGCACCTTTACGGCCGGTGCCCAGCAGCTTAAGGCCCTGCTGTTTAGCCTTACCTTCGGCCTCCTGAGCAGATGTGCCCAGCTCCTCACCGGGGAGCAATTCATACGTCACAGTGTCCCGCATGACGGTGCGCCCGGGAGTCTCAAAGAAGTCGTGGGTGTGCTGCCAGGAGCTGAAAGGGCCTTTAGCCTGCTGGTCTGTAAAAGTATCTTCCCCTGCTGCCACGTGCTCGGCGGTCCAGGGAAGAGTGAGTAGGCCTGAGGTGAAGGGGAGGGCTGATGCAAGGTGCGCCTGTGAACCAAGATCCTGGGGGTCGCCTTCTTTCTTGACCGAACCTGACCAGTGCGGGGTGGCCCTGGTGAGAGCGCCGGGGCGGGTCAGCCAGGTTTTCACCGTTTCTTGAGAGGGCGTGAAAGTTGAAGTGTGGGTGAAGGTTGCCACGGGGTGCTCCTTTGCTACGGCGGTAGTATAAGTGAGCTTACCTTTTATGTGGGTGGAGTACCAATAGAGCCCTGCTAGATACCCAGAGCCTCCAGCTTTGTTTCTACCGCCTCCACCAGCTCAGCTACCGTGGTGATGTAGTACTTCTCTGCCAGGGTTATCGCATTCTCACCCGGGATCCCGTCGGTAGCGAAGGAACCAGCTCCGAAGGTGCCACTGGGGATGGACGCTGAGGATCCACCAAAACTAGCCCCTGAACCAAAGCCGGTGCTGGCTGTCAGCTGACCGCCGGCATCCTCACGGGTGAGGGTGAAACCGTAGGCGGTGCTGTCAGCGTAGCTGATATTGAGCACGTACTCCACGGTCAGCCCATCCTCGGTGCGCTCGGTGGAAAGGTCAGCGTCATCTAAGAACTCCCCATCGAGTTCTAGCCCACCGTTGTATTCCAGTGCCCAGCTAAACTTCTTAGCCAGGGTGTAGGCAGTCTCTTTAATCTGGGTGTGCTGAGGGTCAACGGGCATGGGGTTCCTTCTTGCCTTATATAGATATTTCGTGTTGTTCTGTGGCGATGTGTAGGAAGGTATATATCTGAGGCCACGGTTTCTCTGGGGGCCTTTGGTGTCAATCTTAATCAACCCTCTATCTATAGGGTCGAATTCGTCATGAACCTTCTTTGTGACCATTCAAACGCGTAGCCTGCTACCTTCTGGTTTAGTTAAAGTAGCTGTCAATGAACTGCACACCGGAGGTGTTGCTGACTGACATAAATACAATTTTCCTGTATTTCCTAGGAACTTAGGGCCGTTATGCCAGAATCATCATGCTCCATTCAATTAATTTTATTGCTGTGTATAAGGCGTGGACGATGGGGTTAAGGTGAGGACGCCACCCCCTAAAAAGGTGAGTGAGACCAGCCACTTGGTAATGACTGCTCTCACTCACTTTCTAAGAAGTTGAAGGGCGGGGGATAGGCACCTGCGTTTTAGCGCCCCTTAGCTGCCTTCTTTTCAGCCATTTTGCGGTCCATCTCGTCCCAGTAGGAACGCTGAGTCAGATCGTCGGTGCCGTCCCAAGCATCCAGGTTCTTAATCTCGGGCAGATCAGAAGCCTGGAAGATGGGCTCAAGGCCAGCCTTGCGCTGGGACTCGTAGTTGCGCAGCACCTTCAGTACCTTAGGCATCAACAGGCAGACCGCGGTCAGGTTCACAATAACCATGCCACCGTTAAGCAAGTCAGCCAGGTTCCACAGCAGATCCAGTGACGCGATAGCACCGAAGAACACAAACACAATGACCACGAGGCGGAAGATGTTCATGGGCAGATGCTTCTCGGTCATGAAACGGATATTTGATTCACCGTAGTAGTAGTTACCGATGATGGAGGAGAAGGCGAAGAGAGCGATTGCTACGGTCAAAAAGTGCACTGCCCAGGGGCCCAGCTGCTCTGCCAGAGCGCTCTGGGTGAGCGAAGCGCCCTTGGCCTGATCGCCGTAGGTGGGGTTAGAGAGCAGCACGATGAAAGCGGTGATGGAGCAGACCAGCACGGTGTCAAAGTAGACGCCCAGTGCCTGCACGAAACCCTGCTTGGCGGGGTGCGAAACGGATGCGGTAGCACCGGCGTTAGGTGCGGTACCCATACCGGCCTCGTTAGAGAGCAGGCCGCGGCGCATACCCTGAGTAATCACTGCAATCAGACCACCGGTGGTGAACTCCTTGACGCCAAAAGCACCAGCCAAAATATCACCGATCATGCCGGGGATTTCACCTAAGTTCATAGCCACGATGAGCACACCCAAGAAGAGGTAAAGAACTGCCATCACTGGCACCAGAACCTCAGTTACTGATGAAATGGTGCGAATTCCACCGAAGATAATGAAGGCTGAGACGACAGCGATAATCGCACCAATAGCCAAGCGGAAGCCCATGCCGTGAGTTTCGGTGACGTCCACGTTAAAAGAGCCAGCCACAGCGTCCACAATCGAGTTGGTCTGCACAGCCACAAATACAAAAGCGTAAGTAACCACAATGAAAGCTACAAAGATAAGACCCAGCCAGCGGGCATTCAGGCCGCGCTGCATGTAGTAGGCAGGACCACCAATATAGGAGTCTTCACCCTTACGCTTATAGAGCTGGCCCAGCAAAGACTCAGCAAATGCGGACGCCGCACCCACGGACGCGATAACCCACATCCAGAAAACTGCGCCAGGGCCACCAATAGAGATAGCTAGCGCAACACCGGCGATGTTGCCGGTACCTACACGGGACGCCGCGGAGACAGTGAAAGCGCGGAAAGCTGAGATGCTCTTCTTGCCGTTGTACTCGGTGCCCGCTGGATCCCTAAGAGTGCGGAACATTTCACCGACGGAACGAAACTGGACGCCGCGGGTGGCTACCGTGATAAAGAGGCCAACAGCAACCAGGGCGTAGAGAAGGAAGTATTTCCAGAGGGCATCTGAGGTATTAGTAATTCTCTCAGTCGCCCCTGCGGTGGACTGGTTAATCCAGTGAACCGCGTCCAGCAAAATATCCATGCGTGCTCCAAATCTTTAATGGGCAACACCACCCCTATTGTATGGGTGGGGTGGGGGTGCGCTGCTAAATAGCAAACCGCCGCGGCACGTGGGGCGGGGGCTTGCCAGTGTGTGGGGGTGAAAATACCCTCGTAAATACCTAAGTAATTTTCACAGCTCCTCCGCAAATGTGCAAAGGGGCGGGACTGTGACGTTGTCGTTTCGTGGTTAGCGTTTGCCGGTGTCATCCGTAAAGACATCGGGGATGCCGTCCTGGTTTTCGTCCAGGGCTTCCTTCTGGGCAATCAGCTTGTAGTGCTTGTTGCGCATGGACAGGATGACAGCGCCACAGATAGCGGCGGTGACAGATCCGATCATAATACCGATTTTGGCGTCCTCGGTGTGAGCCCCCCCTGCCGCGAAGGACAGTTCGGCCACCAACATGGAGACAGTGAAGCCGATACCGCCGGTCACCGCCAGGCCAATGATGTCCACCCAGGCGATGTCGGAGTCTAGGTTGACGCCGCGGAATCGGGTAATCAGCCAGGTGGTGCCGGTGATACCGACCGTCTTGCCGACTACCAGGCCCACGATGATGCCGATGGCTACGGGGTCAGCGACTGCTCGCTGCAGGCCGTCCCAACCGCCAATCGCTACACCGGCTGAGAAGAATGCAAAGAGGGGAACGCAGAAGCCGGTAGAGAGCGGACGCAGGCGGTGCTCGAGCACCTCAGAGAGGCCGCCGTTCGACCCGGCTGCCTTAGCCTGGCTGGTCATACGCACCGGTACACAGAAGCCGAGGATGACGCCGGCGATGGTGGCGTGAATACCGGACTCTAAGAAAAGTGCCCAGGTAGTAAGACCCAGGGGTAGCAGAATAACCCAAGCAGCCCACTTCTTTTCGTGGAAGAGGCGCTCATGCTTGTGAGTCACCCAGAAGTAAATACCGATGGGAATAATGGAGGCAATGAGGTACCAGGCCTGAAAGCTGCTGGTGTAAAAGAGAGCGATGATGACGATGGCGATGAGGTCATCGACCACTGCCAGAGTCAGCAAGAAGGTACGCAGAGCTGCGGGGAGGAAGGTGCCCACACCCGCCAGCACAGCAACCGCGAAGGCAATATCGGTCGCGGCAGGAATAGCCCAACCGTGCACCGCAGTATCACTGCCGTGGTTGATGGCGAAATAGAGAATAGCGGGAGTCATAGCACCACCAAAGGCCGCCGCCACCGGAACGATTGCTTTGCCTGGGCTGCGCAGATCACCCACCACGAACTCTTTTTTGAGTTCGAGGCCGGTGAGGAAGAAGAAGACAGTGAGCAAGCCGTCTGCGGCCCAATGGTGCACATTCATCATCAGGTGGCTAAAGCCGGGCACAGTTATGCCGACCTCAGTGTCACGCACAGTCTCGTAGAAGTGGGACGCCTGGGTATTTGCCAGCACCACGGCAAGCACGGTGGCGGCAAGAAGGATGAAACCACCCACCGACTCTTTGCGCATGATGTCTGAAATGCGGGCAGTTTCTGCATAGGAGCCGCGGGAAAAGAGATCCTGGCTCTGAGGCGTCTGGGACATGTCGTTCTTTCTCTGAAAAGGAGGACGTGTCAGTGTGTCTAGGCGAGCTCACCTTAAACTTCTGCACGCTGTGCTTTACCCATTATGCTCCTGATGGAACATTATGTTCAGTATGTACGAGCGAGAAAATGAACGTTACCCCTACCGTTCCCGCTAAATCTGAACAAAAAAAAGAGGGGCACCCCGGGTGGGGTTCCCCTCTTCTAAGCAGTGCTGGCTTGATGTCTAGGAAAGCTGCTGCTTAGCGCTGTCGTCAGTAAAGACGTCGGGCACGCCATCCTGGTTGACGTCCTCAAGTTCCTTGAGGGCAATCCTCTTATAGTGCTTGTTGCGCGTAGATAGGATTGCGCCACCAATAATTGCGGCGGTGACCGAAGCGGTCAAAATAGCAACCTTGGCGTCGTCGTTATAGTCAGACCCCAGACCGAAGGATAGCTCGGCAATGAGCAATGAAACGGTGAAACCGATACCGGCAAGAGAGGCTACACCAAAGATGTCTACCCATTTGATATCAGGGTCAAGGTTGGCACCGCGCAGGCGAGTAATTAGCCAGGTGGATCCGGTGATGCCAATCATTTTGCCCAGTACCAGAGCAATGACAATGCCGTAAGCGATGGGCTCGGTGATGGAGGTGGTGAAGCCTTCCCAACCGCCGATGAAGACGCCCGCTGAGAAGAAGGCGAATACGGGTACGCAGAAACCTGCGGAGAAGGGGCGCACGCGGTGCTCCATGACCTCGGCCAGACCGTGGTGGGCGTCCGCTGCTTCAGTGCGGGTGTTCTGGCGTACGGGAATCAAGAAGGCAAGAATAACGCCGGCGATGGTGGCGTGGATACCTGAGTTGAGGAAGAGCACCCAAACTATGAAGCCAATGGGTAGCAGAATGAGCCAGCTAGCGGTGGGGGAGAGATGGAAGAGTTTCTCACCTTTACGGGCGACCAGTGCGTAGAGGGCGATGGGGATGATCGCCAGCGCCAGGTAGCCAATCTGCAGATCAGAGGTGTAGAAGACGGCGATGATAGTAATCGCGATAAGGTCATCGACCACTGCCAGGGTCAGCAGGAAGGTACGCAGAGCTGCGGGTAGGTGCGAACCAATGACTGCCAGGACGGCTACGGCGAAGGCGATATCGGTAGCGGCGGGGATTGCCCAGCCGCCCAGTGCTTCATCGCTGCTGTTGAGGTTAACCAGTACGTAGAACAAAGCGGGCAAGGCGACGCCGCCAGCTGCCGCCACGATGGGAACCATCGCCTTGCCGGGGTTACGCAGATCGCCTTCTACGAACTCCTTTTTAAGTTCGAGACCGACCAGAAAGAAGAAGACAGCGAGCAGTCCATCTGCTGCCCAGTGGCCGATGGAGAGTTTGAGGTGTAGCCCCCAGAAGTCTGCACCCAGGTAGGTGTCGCGCAGACCAAAATAGTGTTCTGATGCTGCTGAGTTGGCAAAGATAAGGGCCAAGATGGTGGCGATCAGCAGAATGATGCCGCCGGTGGATTCTTTAGAAAGGATTTCGCTAATGCGCTGGGATTCCTTGTAGGAACCTCGCGAGAGCACGGTGTTATCGGTCGTCATAAAGCCTTCTGATTTGTGGTTCTTCTGCAAGAATATCTACCGCCAGCTTATGACCTAACCGCCCTAAGATGGCGAGTAATAGGTTGAGCTGGCGAGCCGACCAGTCTTCCCGGCACACCTTAGTATGTCAGCTTACCAAATATTAGAGGGAGAGGCGCTCAGTTATTTTGGGGCCATCGAACCAATTATGTGAGAGAGTACGGGAAGTCTCTCATACTGTGGGTGAATATGAAGCGCTATGTGAGAAACTACAATAGATGAAGAATCGCCTTTCCAGCCTAGAATGAGGATTTTATGAGCCGCCAAAAAGTCACTTCCGCCGCTGAGGTTCCACAGTGGCTTAATGAGGAAGAACGCGAAGGGTGGCTTTTCCTTTCCTCTATTATGTTCAACCTGCCCGGTCAGCTCGAAAGCCAGCTACAGGCAGATTCTGACCTCAGTTTCGTGGAGTACATGGTGCTCGCCATGCTTTCGGAGTCTCCGCATCATAAGCTCACCATGACCGAGCTCGCCCGTCAGACCAACACCCTGCTTCCCCGCCTGTCTCGAGTGGTGACCCGCCTTGAAAAGGACGGTTTCGTGGAGCGTACCGTCTGGAAGAAGGACCGCCGAGTTTCAATCTGCCACCTGCTACCCGAAGGTCGCGCCAAAGTGCACGACGCCGCGCCCGGTCACGTAGCCGCTGTGCGTCAGCTTATTTTTGACCGTCTCCAGAACCGCCAGATTACTGCCTTGGCTAAAATCGGTGAAGCTGTACTGGGGGACAAGCCCAGCTCGGTCATCAACCTGGAAAATGTTCAGCCTTTGGACTAGATGAGCCCCCTGTAGGCTGCTCGTGCAGTCTGCCGCACACCTAAAATTCTAGCACCCCTGACGGATAGCCGTTGGGGGTTTCTTCTTTCACAGATGTTATCCACACTGAGGGTCTGCATTTGGGATGTGTAGCCACCGGAATCTAAGGAATTCTGTAAGGTTTAATAAAAGTTTTCCCCAGCTGTGGATAAGACTGTGAACAATATCCACTTAAAGTGGGGAGAGTCTGCCCAAATGTGGGTAAGAAGCCTCAAAGAGATAAATAGGAGGGAGAAATCTCATGAAATACCCGGGTTATCCACAGACCTTATCCACACAGTGGAAAACTTACATCGGTGTCATTTTCGAAGATAAGCCGTGTATTTTCGAAATAGAGCACCTGCTTTTATCGCTCAATACCGGGGCAGTTTCGAATCTCATCGAACATTAAGTGTATTTAATTCGAATATCCCCAGACTTATCCCCACCTGTGGATAACTTTTTATAGTTTAAGTGGAAAGATGTGGAAACTAGCCACTTACTCTGTCACGCTTACCTATAAATATGCGGTGTGCCAGGTAACAGGCCACCACAAACGGCACGGTGTAGTACAGCGCGGGCCGCTGAGTTTCATCAAACACGATGAGAATGCAGGACAAAGAGCTGAGGATGAGGGCCGCCCAGGAGGTCCAGGGGTAGCCAGGAGCTTTGTAGGCTAAATCAGCCAGGCTCTTGCCTTCTGCCAGGTACCTCTTGCGGAACACGATGTGGGAGGCCGCAATCGAAATCCATACCAGTACTACGGCGAGCCCCGATACAGATACCAGAAGAAGGTAGACGGTGCCAGCTGCCACAACGCTAGATAGCAGGGCCAGCAAGCCTCCCACCATGGAGATACACATAGCGAAGAAGGGCACACCAAACCTGTTAACGGAAGCCAGCTGTTGGGGGATCATGCCTTCATTAGCTAAAGACCAGAGCATGCGGGTCGAAGCGTATAGCCCGGAGTTAGCGGCCGACAGAATAGCAGTGATAATTACAAAGTTCATCAGGTCGGCCGCGTAAGGCACCCCAATCATTTCAAAGACCGTGACGAAGGGGCTCTGCTCCACTCCTGCGCTTTGATAAGGGATGAGAGCTGACATGACAACGATAGCCACCACAAAGAAGATAGCTAAACGCCAGAGGGTGCCGTGGATAGCACGGGGTATTGACTGTTCAGGGTCTTTGGCTTCACCGGCAGCGACACCGATGAGTTCAGTGCCTGAGAAGGCAAAATTAACGGTGAGCATCACGGTGAAAACAGCCGTGAACCCGTTGGGAAACAGTCCGTCGGCAAAAATATTAGAAAAACCCGGTGCTTCCCCGCCATCTCGTAAGGGCAAGGCGCCAAACATGGCTAGGGCACTCAGCCCGTAGGCCAGCACCGTACCCAATGGGCCCGCCTGATTAATGGTGTAGCCCGAACTCAAAAACAGACCGGTGCCAATGACGCCTCCCAGGGAGAGCATTAGCATGTGCCTGCTACTCATCTGGCGTTCTAAATGCTGCTGACCTGATGTATCACTATGTGATGAAGCCATAACCTATTTCTTTACCTGACATACATTGGAAGGTGAATAATCATCGTTCTACCCATAGGACATCATGGCAACACAACGCCTCAGCACCTTACTTGCCGCCACCGCACCTTTAGTGGTGGATGGAGCTATGGCAACAGAACTAGAAAAACTGGGGGTTGATACTGCAAACGACCTCTGGTCAGCAACAGCCCTGCTCACTCACCCCGAAGCGGTGGCGCAGGTACACCGGAATTACTTTGAAGCTGGTGCCAACCTGGCCATTACCAATACCTACCAGGCAAATGTATCAGCCTTCCTTGCTCACGGTTTTACTGCCCAAGAGAGTGAGAACGTTGTGAAGAAGGCAGTTCATATAGCTGTCACAGAACGGGACCGCTACATGGAACGACACCCCGGAGCGAAGGTAGCAGTTGCAGCAAGCATTGGGCCCTATGGTGCCTACCTGGCCGACGGTAGTGAGTACACCGGCGCCTACAATTTGCCGGACGCCACGTACCGTGAATTCCACCGACAGCGCATAGCCTTAGCGGATGCCGCGGGTGCTGACTGTTTTGCCTTTGAAACCATGCCTAACGCAGATGAGACCCATGCGTTGGTAGGACTACTAGCCGATGAGTTCCCAGAATCCCAAGCCTGGTTTTCCTTCTCAGTGAAAGACCCACATCATTTGGCAGATGGGACACCCCTGGCAGAACTGATCTCCGCCCTCAATACAGCAGATCAGGTTCTAGCCCTTGGCGTCAACTGTCTCGCCCAGCAGCTGGTTGAACCAGCCCTGAATCACCTGCGCTCACTGACCGAAAAACCACTGGTGGCCTACCCTAACTCAGGTGAATCCTACGATCCCGCTACTAAAACCTGGCACCCTGCTGGGGCGGGGGCGTCCTTCGCCCTTAACACCTCGGTCTGGGTAGAGGCCGGTGCCCGACTCATCGGAGGATGCTGTCGTACCACCCCGCAGGATATCGCTGAGGTATCTCGTGCCGTGCGAAACCTGCAGTGAATACTCGTGTTAGCTAACCGCTGAACAGGTGTCTTTGCGCGTAAAGTCTCGTGACCGCCCCCACCCAAAGTGTGTAGAGTTGACACCAGAAAGACCCAACGCTGGGTCTTACAACGAAAGGAATACCCCTCATGGCAGAGAAGTACGTTCTCCCTGAACTCTCCTACGACTATGCAGCCCTCGAGCCCCACATCTCAGCTCGCATCATGGAATTGCACCACTCAAAGCACCACGCAACCTACGTAGGCGGCGCAAACACCGCTCTTGAAAAGATGGAAGAAGCCCGCGAAAAGGGCGACTTCGCCAACATCGGTAAGCTCTCCAAGGATCTCGCCTTCAACCTGGGTGGTCACACTAACCACTCTGTCTTCTGGGAAAACCTTTCCCCTGAGGGCGGCGACAAGCCCGAAGGTGAACTGGCAGCAGCAATCGATGACAACTTCGGTTCATTCGACGGCTTCCGCGCCCACTTTGAAAACGTAGCACTGACCATCCAGGGTTCCGGCTGGGCAATCCTGGCGTGGGACACCGTGGGTAAGCGCCTCGTTATCGAGCAGCTCTACGATCAGCAGGGCAACATCTCCGTAGCCCTGATTCCCGTTCTGCAGCTGGATATGTGGGAGCACGCCTTCTACCTGGACTACCAGAACGTCAAGGGTGACTACGTTAAGGCCTTCTGGAACATCGTGAACTGGGCAGACGTTGCAGCACGCTTCGGCCGCGCAGTATCACAGACCAAGGGTCTGATCATTCCCGAGGCATAAACCCTCAGGAATACTAAAGGACGCTGGGCCCCGCACCTTCTGCATGGAAGGGTGGGGCCCAGCGTCCTTTTCTGTTCAAGCTATTTAGGAGCCAGGGCGAACGGGCGTAGCTTTACCGGCATACACGGCGACCTCAACGTAACCGGTCTCTACTGAAACTACCGTGGCGCTCATACCTCATGATTTTGGGCGTGGTAGGCAGCCTCGCGGTACATGCCCAGCGGGCCCTGATCAGCGAAAGCGCGTGAGTGGTCGTAACGGTAGAGACGCGGTGGGCGGTGGCGGGTGCCCTCTACCCGCTTACCGGTATCAATAATCGACTTGGACGCCGCGATCTGGCGGCGGAAATTTGCGGGGTCAAGCGGGCGGTCAAGAATAGCCTCATAGACCTCACGCAACTGCGCTAGCGTGAATTCTTCACCCAGGAAGGAATGGGCGATACGCGAGTATTCCACCTTATTCTGCAGGCGGTAGCGGGCGTACTCAATGATTTCGTTGTGGTCAAAAGCCAGTACGGGTAGCTCGTCGATGGGGAACCATTTAATGTTTGCGTGGACCCGGGTGCGGTTGACCTCGGTCTGGGGAATCGAAGCCCAGTAAATCACTGACACGACGCGCTGGTGGGTGTCCTCTCTAGCTGGGATAGGCAGAGAGCCGCCCTCGCGCATGACCTTGTAATCGGGGGTGCGGTGGACGTCGCCAAAAGCGTAGAGCTGCTCAAGGTAGCCGGGTACCAAGCCGGTAGCGCGTTTGAGAGTGGAGCCTGCCGCTTCTTCTAGAGAAAGGGCGGGTAAGAGGGGTCCACCTGGTAGTGCCCACTGACCCTTATAGGGTTCCCGCAAACGGCGCACCAGCGGTAGCCATAGTGAGTGGTGCTGCTGCCCCTCTTTGCGGCGCAGCGCCAGAATAACGGTGGAGACTGCCAGTGAAACGGACGTGTGGTCAGCTTCAAGGTGCTCATCGTGCGCAGTGTGAGAGGTCGAGTCAGGCAAAGTCATGGGGCTCCCCGGTGCTATAACAAAAGTTAGAGTCAGTTCATAAAAAGGTGGGCACCTCCCATTGTAGTTAATTCAACTGCAAAGAGAGGTGCCCTCGGGCTATAGAGTAGGCCAGCGACCGGTTTTAGTCGATTTTCAGCTCGCCCATCTCGCCCCAATCGTCCCCATCAATCTGGCGGGAAATGATCTTGGGGGTAGCAATCAACCAGGGGCGCAGACTCTCCATACCTTTAGCGAAGTGGTCTGAATTCACGTGCGCACCTGCGGCATCATCATCGAAAGCCTCAACGAGTACAACCTCATTGGGGTTTTCAACGCTCAGTGACCACTCGTACCACTTGTTACCGGGCTCAGCGCGGGTGCCTTCGGTGAAGTCGCGGGCGGCGGCTAGAAAGCCTTCGCGGTCGCCGTTTTTAACCTGAAATTTCACAACGATAAAAATCATGGGGTGCTCCTTTGACGATATTAGCTGTCATATTTTATCGTAGGCAGGTCTCGTCCCGCGTTAACAGGGATTAAGTTATCAGCGTTAACCTAATAGATTGGTGGGAAGAGTCCCCACCAGAAAAGCGCAGCCATGAATCTAGAACATATCTACACCAGCACATTCCCCGAGCTTGCTACTCCTGCTGAGCCGGAGGTTCCCGCCGCAACCACGGTGCTCTGGGTTAACGAAGACTTAGCTGCCGAACTGGGGTTAGACGCCACCTGGCTAGCGAGTGCAGACGGCCTGCGCTGGCTGACAGGTGCTGATGGAAAAACCTCAGCCCTCGCCTACTCAGGCCACCAATTCGGGCACCTCTCCCCGATACTCGGGGACGGGCGCGCCCACCTACTGGGTGAAGTCACCACCTCCGAAAAGCGAGTAGACATCCACCTCAAAGGCAGCGGGCTCACCCCTTTCTCCCGCCCCGGATCAGATGGTAAAGCTCCCCTCTCAGCGGTCTGGCGCGAAGCGGTCATCGGTGAGGCCCTGCACGCCCTAGGTGTACCTACTGGCCGAGCACTGGCCGTCCTGGAAACCGGTGAAACAGTGCGCCGGCGCTCACCTTTACCCGAGCCTGCCGGCATCCTGGTGCGTGTAGCAGACAGTCACCTGCGAGTCGGCACCTTTCAGTACGCCCATATGAATATAGGATCTGACCAGCGTATAGAGCTGGCTGGCTATGCTTTATCTCGCCACTATCCGGAGATGACACCCGGTGATAATCTGGCGCTGACCCTGCTACAACTAGTGGCTGAGCATCAGGCTCACCTAGTAGCCCAGTGGATGGGTCTGGGGTTTGTGCACGGCGTGCTTAATACCGACAATGTGAGTATCAGCGGCCAGGCCATCGACTTCGGCCCCTGCGCTTTCATTGACGGCTTCTCGCACGAGGCAGTCTATAGTTCCATTGACCGGGGCGGCCGCTACGCTTACCGCAACCAGCCCGGCATCACCCAGTGGAACCTGGCCCGCTTTGCCGAAAGCCTACTAGACCTTATTGACTCTGCGGATCCCAACCGCGCCGTCCACCTGGCAACTGACGCACTCGCGCATTTTGAAGAAATCTACGAGGACGCCCGCACCAGAATTTTTGCTGCCAAGCTAGGCGTTACTGTAGAGGATGGTGCTGGTGCCCCCTATGAACGGCTGGTCGTCTTTATTGACCGCACCTTAGACCTGCTCGATGAGTACACCCTGGACTTCACCGGCTTCTTCAGAATGTTGACGGACGCTCCCAACCAGTTAGTGGAGCTACTACCAACCTCTGAGGTGATGGAAGACTGGTTGGCTGACCTTGCCGCCCTGCGCCAAGACACTGGCACAGCCCCGGATCGCGCCGCGGGTCTCATGCAGACTGCTAACCCTGTCTATATTCCGCGCAATCTGCACCTGGAGGCGGCTCTGCGGGCGGCAGAAGGCGGCGATACCGTCCCGATACTGCGCCTGCTGGATGCCGTGCGTCAGCCCTTCACCCGCCGTCCCGGTCTAGAGGATTTGGAAACTGCGCCAGCCCGCTCCCACTTCTTTACTAGCTTCTGCGGCACTTAGTCAGCTTGTGAGGCAGTGTTTGGGTCTGACCTGGTCTGGTTTAACGCAAATGTCCATTGAGATTCCCCCTGTTTAACCGGCACACGGTGAACTTTTTTGAGGTGCGAATGACCTTTTCTATGATTGTTCAACAATTGGGGTGTAACCTATGTCTATGATGTAGCGCGCTTTGCCTCAGGGGCTCCTCACAGCGCGCCCCTATTTTCCAAGGAGACACCCATGGCAGACGCCCTCGTCACCCCCAAAGACCAGGCAGCTCAAGGGCGCCGCACAGCGCTACTTGGCTCCCTGTTCCTCATGGCCACCAGTGCCATTGGTCCCGGATTCATCACCCAAACCGGCCAGTTCACCTACACGCTGGGTGCTGCCTTTGCATTTGCCATCCTGATTTCCATCATCATTGACATCGCGGTGCAGCTCAACGTCTGGCGCATCATCGGCGTCTCAGGCATGAAAGCTCAAGAACTCGCTAACTCGGTCATCCCCGGCCTAGGCATTTTCCTCGCCATTCTGGTGGCGCTGGGCGGATTTGTCTTTAACGTGGGCAACGTTGCTGGCGGCGGTCTCGGTATGAACTCTATGCTGGGTCTTGACCCAAAAATTGGCGGTATCATCACCGCTCTACTGGCGATTGGCGTCTTCATCTCAAAACGTGCGGGTGTGGCACTGGACCGCATCGTGGTAGTCCTGGGCGTCATTATGATTGCAGCAACCCTCTACGTAGCTATCGTCTCTAACCCTCCCGTGGGTGAGGCCCTCAAGCAGAGTGTCCTACCCGAAGAGATCGACTTCACCATTATCACCACCTTAGTTGGCGGCACCGTGGGTGGCTACATCACCTACGCAGGTGCCCACCGCATGCTGGACGCAGGAATTTCGGGTCCCGAGTACGTCAAGGACATCTCCCGCTCCTCGGTCACCGGCATCATCATCACCGGCATCATGCGCTTCCTGCTCTTTCTCGCCATCTTGGGTGTCGTGGCAACCGGTGTTCAGCTGGACACCGAATCATCCATCGCAGGGCAAGCGTTCGGCGTTGCCGCCGGTGAGGTGGGCACGCGCCTCTTTGGCCTTATCTTGTGGGGTGCAGCCATTTCCTCCGTCATCGGCGCCGCCTTTACCTCGGTGTCCTTCCTCACCAGCTCAAAGACCAGCGTTGCTATGAAAAACGGTCTGACCATTGGCTTCATCGTCATATCAACCATTGTCTTCATTATTGCTGGTAAGGCACCTGCCACCCTGCTCATTGTGGCCGGCGCGGTCAATGGTCTCATCCTGCCCGTTGGTTTCGGCGTACTGATGTTCGTAGCAACCTTCTTGGCCAAGAGCCTGCTCAAAGGGTACAAGTACCCGCTGTGGCTAATCATTATTGGCTGGGCGTCTTGGCTACTCACCATTTACTTGGGAGTTATGTCCCTCAGCGGCATCGCCAAACTCTGGGCAGGCTAAGCACCCCCAAGACCTGCTCCAGAATAAGCAAAAGGCCCTCGTGATAGAGGGCCTTTTTGCGTAGGTGGGAAAGCTCTTCCTCTCACTGGGAAATCGCCTGTGCCCCACGGTGTGTTAGAGCTGACCGGTGAAAAAGTCGCGTGACTCCCACAGATAGCTGCGCAAGTAGGCTGTGGCCTCCTCGCGCTCGCCCTTTTCTACAAGCTCCAGTAGGTGGGCGTTCTTCTGAATAAAAGCGGCATGGAAACCGGGCACCGTCCTCTGGGAAAAGAAGAGCAGGCGCATCTCAGCCAGCACACTTTCCATAGCGCTACTAAGCCGAGTGGACTCCGCAGCATCTACCAGGGCGCGGTGAAACTCTTGGTTGGAGGACGCCATGCCCAGCGCCGAACCACGCTCACGGGCCTGCCGCCCCTGGGTCAGGGCTGCCCGCGCCTCAGCGATTTCACCTACAGGTGCCACATCAATGGCGGCTGCCTGAATAGCCCAGCGCATCGTGAACATTTCCTTAATCTGCTCACCGCCCGGCGAGGGCACAAAAACCCCACGATTGGGGATGCGTTCCACGAGGTTCTGTTCCTCGAGCACCATGAACGCTTGACGCAGGGTGTTGCGTGAGACGTCCAGGACGCCCGCAAGGTGCTGTTCGCCGAGTTTAGCGCCAGGAACCAGCACTCCATTATTCATGCCGGTACGCAAAACACTGGCAGCCCACTCGGTGGAGCGAGCATGCTCGGGGCGCTGCTGGGCTATTTGCTCTAGTGAGGGAAGTATTTCTAGGGTTGCAGTTTCGGGGTTCATATCTGAAACATTACAGGTGCCGGCAGTTTCCTTCATTTTTGGACAGGCTTAGTCCCATTGGGTGGGTGCTAGTTGTGCACCGATGGAACTAAGTCTGCCCAAAATTCAGAGTCTAGAAACGTAAGAGCTGCTCCCCGGCGTTGACCCGTTGCCCGGCGTCCACCAGAATCTCGCTGACAGTGCCAGCGGTTTCAGCAAAGACAGGTACCTCGGTCTTCATAGCCTCGAGCAGGGCAACCTGCGCCCCGGCTTCTACCTCATCGCCCACCTGAACCACGTAGCGCAGTACTGACCCGCTCATGGGAGCTGCAACGCTGACTTTAGCGTCAGTTTCCGGGGCGGACGCCGCGCTGCCACCTGCACTACCCAGGGAGGTAAAGACGGTGTCTGGCACGCCAACCTGGCGAGGCCGACCATCGATTTCAAGGGTGAATCTGGTGAGCCCGGTGCCGGGGAAGCTGGTAGCACCCACGGGCAGCAGGGGCTGTCGGTAGGGTTGCTGTTCACCGTCAAGACCGGGCAGGAACTCGTCCTCAATCCAGGTGGTGTACACCCCGAACTCTCCGCTCTGCGCGGTGAAAGCTGGTGCCTCAAGAACCTGACGGTCAAAGGGAATCACGGTGGCTACCCCGGCGATATCCAGCTGCTTGAGGGCAAAGCGCGCCCGCGCCAGTGCCTGCTCGCGGGTTACCCCGGTGACGATCAGCTTAGCCAGCATGGAATCAAAATCGCCGCTCACCACGGAACCGGGGCGCACCCCGGCGTCCCAACGGATACCGGGGCCAGAGGGCACGGTAATGGATGAAATGACGCCGGCCGCGGGCAGGAAGCCGCGGGCGGAATCCTCTGCATTGATGCGGAATTCAAAAGCATGGCCGGTGGGCTGCGGGGTTTCGGTGAGGGGCAGGGGCTCGCCAGCGGCAATCAGCAGCTGTAGGGCCACCAGATCCACGCCGGTCACCTCTTCGGTCACGGGGTGCTCCACCTGAATGCGGGTATTGACCTCTAGGAAAGAGACGGTGCCGTCCACAGCAATCATGAACTCAGCCGTGCCCACACCAACATAGCCAGCTGCCCGGAAAATCTCTGCGGACGCCCGTTCGATGCTTTGCTGCTGCCCTTGTGTGATGAAGGGGGCGGGGGCTTCTTCCACCAGTTTCTGGTTGCGACGCTGCAGGGAACAGTCGCGGGTGCCGATGACTACGACGTTGCCGTGGGTATCTGCGGCAACCTGGGCTTCAACGTGGCGGGGGCGCTCTAGGAAGCGTTCAATGAAGCATTCGCCGTTGCCAAAGGCTGCAAGAGCCTCGCGGGAGGCAGACTCAAAAGCGCCCTCAACCTCATCCAATTCACGCACAATGCGCATGCCGCGCCCGCCACCGCCGTGGGCTGCCTTGATGATGGAGGGCAGGCCGTGTTCTTCGGCAAAAGTGCGAGCTTCTGCAGCGCTGGCAACCGGCCCGTCCGAGCCCGGTGCTAGCGGGGCGCCCACCGACTGAGCCAGTTCACGAGCCTTGACCTTATCGCCCAGTGCTTCGATGGTTTCGGGGGCGGGGCCCACCCAGGTAAGCCCGGCGTCCAGCACGGCGCGCGCAAAGGTGGCGTTTTCAGCCAGGAAGCCGTAGCCGGGGTGCACATCGGTGGCGCCGGATGCCAGGGCAATACCCATAATCTTCTCAATGTTCAGGTAGGTCTCTGTGGGCGTTGAACCCTCTAGCGCGTAGGCCTCATCAGCCAGGGCAACGTGTAGAGCTTCAGCATCTGAGTCGGCGTAGATAGCCACTGATCCGATGCCCGACTGGGCGCAGGCACCAATGATTCGCACGGCAATTTCGCCGCGGTTAGCAATGAGAACTTTACGCATGTTTTTGCACTTTCGTGATGGGGAGGGCAAGGGTCTGAGGTGTAATTTCGATGGGCTCTTGGGGCATCTCGGTGACGAAACGGATGAGGGTTTGCGATGGTGACTGAGCGAGAAGCCGTAGGTCAGCCGGGTGCACTGTAGCGATGACGGGGTAGCCGCCGGTCACTGGGTGGTCGGCAAGGAAGACCACCGGTTCACCGCTAGGTGGCACCTGGATGGCACCGGGAACCATGCCTTCGCTGGGTAGCTCTCCCGTGATGGCGCGGGTCAGCGGGGTCTGGGTATCGGGGGTCTCGGCGGGTAGTAGACGCACACCGATACGATCGCTGGCCTCACTCACCTGCCAAGTGAGCTGGCCAAAACGTGCCAGGGAATCGGCGGTAAACCAGTCATCACGAGGCCCCGGGATGACCCGAATCTCCAGCGTTTCACCCGCTACCGGAAGGGGTAGAGACGGGGCAGGGTTGCCCACCACGCTGGTCGGCAGAGACGCCAGCTGCAACTGATCCCCGGCTGTAAGGGGGTCTGCGCCCAGGGACGCCAGAGTATCGCGGGAGCTACTAGCAGCTTCAAACGGAGCGGCAAACCCACCGCGCACCGCCAGGTAGACCCGCAGACCCTGCTTAACAGAGGAGAGGGTCAGCTTCTGCCCGGCCTTCAGAGCAAAGGGAGCGTAGGCGCGAGCGACTAGGGGAGTGAAGGGCTCGGGGTCTTCTGCTTGCTCACCGACGTCCGGCTGGGTGCCCTCAGGCTGGCTGATGGTCGCGGTAACCTTGGCACCGGTCAGTGCCAGCACGGTATCTTCTAGTGAGGTGAGGACCAGCCCGCCCGCCAGATTTTCGAGCACCGTAGCACCCGGTAAATTACCGACCAGTCGGTTAGCCTCTTTGGCGGCGGCAGGGTCGGCAAAACCGGAGGGGGAGACACCCCAGTGGGTTAGGCCCTTACGGCCGGGGTCCTGAAAGAGAGTTAGCGCACCGGGGGAGTTGACGGTGAGCACCGGGGGCAGGGTGGGGGCACCGTTACTGAAACTATCTGCGCTGGGGGCAGTGCCCTGCTCGGGGCTTTGCTCAGGCACCTGCACCAGCTCCCGCACTGCCCGGAATTGCACCTGCAAACCGGGTTCTAGCAGGGCAGGTGTTTCCCGGCCCAGATCCCAGAGGGGTGCATCCGTATGTCCGATAAGCTGCCAGCCGCCGGGGGAGGTGCGGGGGTAAATGCCGGAGAAATCACCGGCAAGACCCACTGAACCGGCGGGGACGGCGGTGCGCGGGGTGGTGCGGCGGGGTACGTCCAGCACGTTGTCGTGGCGGTGCAGATAGAAGAAGCCCGGGGCAAACCCGGCAAAAGCTACTGACCAGTGGCCGGTGGTGTGGGCGTAGACCACTGCCTCCTGGCTAATGCCCAGCAGGGAAGCAACCTCGGTGACGTCCTGGCCGTCATAGACTACATCGATGGTGGCGGTTTGCCCGTGGGTACGCACATCGCCGCTGGTGGCGGGTAGGTCAGGGGCCGCCATGAAAGCGTCAGCTTGTTCAGCGGTGTTGAAGCGAACCAGCACGGTCTGGGCAGCAGGCACCAGTTCTACTTGCCCAGCGGCAGGGCGTTCGATCAGGTGGGCATGCACGTGCAGGGCTGCTTCAAGGGTGGTGCAGTCGACCAGCACTGCGAGTGCGCCGAAGCGTTTAACCGCGCGGGACGTGTGGGAAATCGAGTGCATGCGCCCCCTTGTGGTGTGCCGGCTGTAAAGGAAAGCAACCCGAGTAAAACCACCCAAGATTGTTCAACAATTATTGCAGATGTGGCGGCGAACACGCAAATGTGTGAACTATCGTCTACTCCAGAACTGTACGAAAGTATATGTGGCAAGCTCTAACGCCTCACTAGAGTCTTTAGTGAAGGCGCAAGAGAAAGAAAAGCGAGGTGCGCAATGAACGGTCTCAAACTTCACGGGATTAGCCGCAGCTTCGGTGACCACAAGGTGCTGCAGGATGTAGATTTTGGCGTCCGCCGCGGTGAAATTGTTGGTTTCATCGGTGGCAACGGCGCAGGTAAAACCACCACCATGCGACTCATTCTAGGAATGCTTAACCCCACCGGCGGGTATATCACCTGGGACGGGGAGCCTATCTCAACCGAGAATCGCAGGTCGATCGGTTACATGCCGGAAGAGCGGGGCCTGTACCCCCAGATGAGTGTCCAAGATCAGATTGTTCACTTTGCTCTACTTGAAGGGAAAACCCTGGGGCAGGCGAAGGAAAAAGCTGACGAACTTATCGCTACACTGGGCCTATCTGGTCGAGAGAAAACCCTCATCCAAGACCTGTCGCTAGGTAACCAACAGCGAGTTCAGCTAGCTGTTTCCCTAGTCGGTAACCCAGAATTGCTGGTGCTTGATGAACCCTTCTCAGGGCTTGACCCTCTAGCTGTAGATACGATGGCTGGTCTTATCCAGCAACAGGCAGCTCAGGGCGTGGGCATCCTGTTTTCATCGCATCAGCTGGAGCTTGTCGAGCGCCTGTGTGACCGTGTCTGCGTACTTGATCGCGGCAGGGTGATGGCAGACGGTGCTGTCTCTGAGCTGCAAGATACTGATCAGACCCGATGGGAACTAAAGTTTGACCGCCCAGCTGGAGAATTTGTTGCCGAACTGTCATTGGTTGCCTCCTTCCATATCGAATTCAAGATGAGCAACCAATCATCAGTTTTCATCACAGTTGATGGACGGGATGCAACCGTTCCCCAGGACGTACTAGAAATTGCCGCACGATTTGGAGGGCTGCGCAGTATTGAGCCTGTGCAACGGTCCTTGGGCGCACTCCTATCGCAGGATTTTATTTCGTCGGGTCGCGGTATCACCCCTGACCGTGAGGCAGAGCTTGAATCGGCAGGTCAGACACGATGAAAGCTAAAGGCATGACCCAGCAGACTACCCAGCATGAAGTAGGTGAAAAATCAGTGAGCACTGCTTACCGTGAAATGTTAATCGTCATTCGACGTGAGGTTCTTACCCGCACCAAGAATAAGACCATCCTGTTAGCCACCGGACTGCTTGCCCTGACTGTGGGCATTGGCGCAGGTGTTGGTGGTTGGTTCTTGAGGGAGAAAATGGGGGATGCTAGCTTTCAGCTGGATACCCGCCTGCTCTTTGCCACAGCGATGGTGAGTGCTTTGCTCAGCTCTCTGGTGTACTCATCCCAGAGCCTAACCTCTGGTGTTGTTGAAGAGAAGTCATCGAGGGTCGTCGAAATCCTCCTCACCAAAATCGGTGTTGTACCTCTGTTGGCAGGAAAGATGATTGGTATCGGCGCGATAACGCTGGTTCAGCTACTTCTTATTGGCGGCACTGGTCTGCTGGGTTTCACCCTGGTGGACGGGTGGTCACTGCTAGAGCTTGAAGTAGGCGCAGCCCTCTTGTGGTTCCTTGTATGGTTCTTGCTGGGCTACATCATCTTTGCAACCATGAACACGATTCTGGCGTCAACAGTCTCCCGGCAGGAGGACTTGAGTGCCGCAGTGATGCCGCTGTCGGTTTTGCAGATGGTTCTGCTGGTGGTCACCCTGTACCTGACACCCACCTATCTTGAAGAGGCTTGGCTTAAGGGGCTGTCATTCGTCCCGCTTTTCTCTTCCTACCTGATGCCTATTCGCTTTGGTCTGGACGGCGTGCAGACCTGGGAAATGGTGACCGCCGCCAGTATCGCTGGGGTAACTATTCCGCTGCTGTTCTGGGTGGCAACCCGTGTATACAGCAACAACGCTTTACGAACCGGCTCTAAGGTTTCACTGCAACAATCATTTGCCTCAGACAATGGGGCTTAACATCGGGCTCTCTGCCTGATTCATCTTAAAGGGCTACTAGCCCACCATCATTGAAAGGGAAAATAACATGACTGCTCACGAGAACGAGACCACCTACTCCACTACCCCCAAGGGCACCTCAGCGGTTGGCCGCTGGGCTCGTAGCCTGGCGCTGGCCTTGGTTGGCGGCGGCGTAGGCTATGCGGTAGTAACCCTCTTTTTCTAAGTCGATAGAACTTTACTAGTGGGTGGGGCTAACCAACCTACCCGATGGAAAGAGGACAACGATGAGCACACACCATAGTTCAGCCCAGAAAACTACTGAACTTGATTCAGATGTTAGACAGCATGTGCAGGAGCTGTTTCCTGAAGATCATTACGGCAGGGTGAAATCAGTTTCTAGCCCCAGTTTTCGGGGGCGCAACAAGTCATGGGTTCTGACCTTTGATGGTGGCGAAAAGGTTTTTCTCAAACAGGTAGATAAGACTATTGCTGGTCCTCATGCGTTTGATCGTTCGGTTAATTTCGCGAAGTTTGCTGACAATAATTCAACGGATGTGCCGAACTCACCAAAGCTACTAGCTTCTCACCGTTCATCCGGTTTACTTGCCTTTGAATATTGCAGTGGCGAGAGTCTAGCGAAGCTTCTTGTTGACGAGACTGTTCCTGATAGTTTTTCGCAGCAAGTGGGTAGCTCTTTAGCTAAGCTCCATGCAGGGCCAACGGAAAACTTGAAAGAGATAACCCCTCCCTCCCCACCTGTGCAGATGCTCAAGCAAGGAATTTCGTACCAACGCTTGACCGACTTTTCTCTAGCTGAAATTTCTCTGTGGAGTAAGCTCCAGCAGGATCAAGAGTTAGTAGATTGCGTAGCGGCGCTAAAAGCCGCTGAAGGAGATCATAGTGTTTCACCTGTGCACGGTGACCTTCGACTGGACCAATACCAGATGCATCAAAACCAACTCCATCTGCTGGACTGGGAAGAATTTGGTGTAGGGGATCCTGCTCGGGATCTTGGAACCTTTGCAGGCGAATGGATTTACCGAGGTGTACTTGACACCGTAACTACTCGCGGTGGAGCAGAACAGCCTCCTCAGCAGTTCAGCGAGGAATCTGCGAATCAGCGGATTGCAGAACGCATGGGGCATCTGGTTCCTAACATCCAAGCGATGTGGGAAGCATACTGTCAAGAACGGCATGCTGATGACCATCAGGCTTTAGCTTTACGGTCCGTTGCCTTTTTAGGCTGGCATCTGATTGATCGAACAATTGCTAGAGCTTCTTCGGTTGCTAAATTACCGGGAATTGAAAGAGCGGCTGCGGGTATTGGGCGTCAAATTCTTCTAAACCCCCAGAAATATGCACAAACCTTAGGATTTGAAAGGAGTGAAAAGAAATGACCTTAGCTACTGAAACCAGGTTTCCTGGGTTTGCAGAAAGCGTGACTGAGGTGCAGCAACGTGTTGATATTGACCTGTCTCGCCTGAGAGCCAGCATTGATGGGGAAGACCTCCAAGCGACCAGTTTGCTTGAGCTTCAATCACAGTTGGCTGCCTTGATATATGCTCATTTCCACCTTCAAAATCCGAAGGTGAGTGGGGGCAGCCCTCATGACGTTCAAGACTTATCCCAAGATCTCATCGACTGCATTCCTCACCAAAACCACTATCAACTTGCAGATTTATTGGATAGTTCCATAGAAGGAGAGCTCACCAGAGTTCAAATGATGGGTCTCAAGGTTAGTTTTCCTAACCATCTTGTAGAAAACACGAATCTGCCTGGAAAAGTAAGAGTTACCCTTCCCAGTTGGCGTAGAAATACGACCCCAGGCTACCTGCTAGCCCTAAGTGAAGAGCCCCTCCACGTCACGAGTCACGCTAGCATAGTCCGTCTGTATATCGGATGCGAAACTGCTGAAAAAGCTCTAGAAGCGTGGAAAAGCACCTTAGAGACCTTAGACCGTCTGGATGTGAACTACCAGGTGAAGGCTTTATCAGCTAGAGCATCCTACCCTCGTTCTGATGGGATTGTAGTTTACATAGCAGATGAGGACCGTGACTGCGTCATAGCTGCTTTGAATGAGCTTGAAGTGATTACAACAGCCACCGATAACCACGTTCACTCCCTCTTTACTCAGCAGGTCGGCCACAATATAGCTATTGCGGCAGAGCCGAATGATGCACGGTCTTCCTATCAGGGCCTCAGCTTTGGTCAACATCGATCAAGGGTGCTTGTAGATGCTTTATTGAATGCTGCACATACTCACCAGACTCTGCAAGAGTGCTGGAATCAAGAGACTCTCAGCGCTGGAATTGACGCAGGTTTCCCTGCCTTCAACAGCGTATGAGTAAGCAGGTAAGAACTATAACTTATATAGTCTTGCCCTGCGGCCCCCTGGGGCACAACTAATAACACAACAAAAAGAAAGTGAGACCATCATGGCTCAGAATGTAAACCTTATGGAACTGGCAGATGCACATACTGCTTTTACTACCTCAGCAGAGCTGGGGGCAGATGCTGCCTCTGAAGCTCCTGCAACTTCACCTCTATGCGTGACTATATTTATTGGCGGAGTAACTTTGGGTGCTGGCTGCTAGAAAATTATAAGTAGCTATTTGCAATTTTCCTCGCAGCACAAATAATGCGTAGAGACGTTGCAAAGTAACTCGCAAAATATATCAAAGAAATGGTGGTCGGAATTTTCATTTTTCATGAAATATCCAGCACCGCAACTAACTATAAACAAAATTTTTATATTAGGACTTGCTGTCGTAAGTAACACCTAATTATTTTTATCTAAGGAGAACCGATTATGGCTCAGAACGTAAACCTCATGGAACTGGCAGATGCACATACTGCTTTCGCAACCTCAGCAGAACTGGGCTCAGATGCAGCTTCTGACGCACCCGCAACCAGCCCCGTCTGCGTCGGAATCATCGTTGGCGCAACTCTGGGTGCTGGCTGCTAGAAAATTATAAGTAGCTATTTGCAATTTTCCTCGCAGCACAAATAATGCGTAGAGACGTTGCAAAGTAACTCGCAAAATATATCAAAGAAATGGTGGTCGGAATTTTCATTTTTCATGAAATATCCAGCACCGCAACTAACTATAAACAAAATTTTTATATTAGGACTTGCTGTCGTAAGTAACACCTAATTATTTTTATCTAAGGAGAACCGATTATGGCTCAGAACGTAAACCTCATGGAACTGGCAGATGCACATACTGCTTTCGCAACCTCAGCAGAACTGGGCTCAGATGCAGCTTCTGACGCACCCGCAACCAGCCCCTTCTGCGCAGGCGTTGTTATCGGGCTGACCTTGACCGCTGGTTGCTAATAAATAGAGGGTTAGTCACAATATGCGCAGAAATATTTTGACAAAAACTTTAGACCATCTGCTGATGAGTACTTAGAAGTCCTTTTATTCTGCGTATTTCATAACCGAATTAATAAAAGAGCGGTGCTGGAATTTTAACCTCACATCAAAATTCCAGCACCGCAACTATCTATAAACAAAATCCACTCTACCAGTTAGAGGAATCCTATGACAACAACACGAACCACTACGGACACGCAGCAAGAAGATTTCTCTCTACCTAGCTTTGGATACTCGAAAGTAGCGTTAGTACTCACAGGGTCAGCAGTAACCCAGGTGATGCCTTATTGGATTGAATGGGCACGAAAGACTATGCCACAGGTAGAGTTCCGCATCATCATGCGCGAATCTGCATACCGTTTCGTGACGAGGCACGGTATCGAATCAAGTTCACGTTCTCGTATTCAAAATGATACCTGGACGGACGAAATCATTGCTGAACATATCGATTTAGCAGAGTGGGCAGACCTCATCCTAATTTACCCGGCAACCTTGGACTACGCATCCCGTCTAGCTCATGGAATCACCGACTCCCCCTCTCTTTTGGCCGCAGTCGCCACAGAGGCACAGGTCTGTATAGCTCCCTCCTTCCCCCCTCGGTCAATAAAACATCCTGCAATTCAAGAGGTGCTGAGGAAACTTCGTCAGCCTTCCAATTACCTAGTCATCGATCCAGTCCCGGGCCCTAGCGAGTCAAGTGATACGGCGTTGGCCTGGGTTCCCCCAAACTTTGTTTCCGTGCTCCGAACGATCGAGGAGCATCGAGCAGCTCGCCTAGACTCAGCCTATGAGAGGGCAGCATGACCCTCACCGAGACGGCCCCCCGTCAATCCGGACGAACTACGGTGTCAGCTACCGGTCTTTTGATAACAGAAAAGTGGTCTGCCGGTGGGCAGGAAGGACTGGTTCACACTTTAGGCGAGTCAGCGCCCCTGCCCTTCAGTTCCGCAGTTCTCGAACCCCAAGAGAAGCAAGCGTCAGCTCTGGTCTGGGGCCGGGGAAACATCCAGGAACGTTTCTACCTACTGGCTAAGCACACCCCGCTCTATAACTATCTAATCGAAACAGAAGTGCAAGATAGCTTGGACTACCGAACGATAGGAAGGGCTTGGGGCTCCGCGTTGCGGGAAATGCACCAGCTACCGGTCCTGGGGGAGGCGCCGCCCACTTCCTGTATGCCTCGGACTGCGGTGCGCTCGTACCACTGGTTGAATGAAGAAGGCTGGGAACATCTCACAAAAGTTCTAGCTACCGAACATTTTGAAAAGCTGAGGCAGTGGATCGAAGCTGTCACAAGGGGTGAAAACCTAGCAGTCTCCCACGGAAATGCCGGCTTTATTAACTGGCTTATTTCTGCTGACCAGGTCACCGGAGTGCTACTAGCCAGTGAAGATGTTGGTTACGCCTTGCCAGAATATGACATTGGGTGGGTTCTAGGGGAGTTCGCTGAACTGTATGCTTTCTACCCCAACCTACGACTGAAACTAACCGATCTTCAGCAAGGGTTTCTTACTGGGTATGGGGACTTTACGGAAAATAATTTAAATTCGGCTATCGCCTTCCGTCTCATTCATCATGCTTATGACTGGCATCATTATGCGGGGGCAAATCTTCAAGCCGCCCAGCTTCTCATCGGCTTGGCCACTAACTACCTTGATCGATAGGTACGAAAGGAAGGTAACTTCTTATGAGTTTTAGCCGTACATCCCTGGGTAGCCACGGGTGTGAAGAGCTGATGATCGAAGGATTACGCGTTATCGCTATCCACGATCAAAAAGCAGCTAACTTTTCCATCAGTTTGGCAGTACCTGCTGGTATGCGGGATGAGGAACCTGGTCAAGAAGGGTTCTTCCACCTCATTGAACATATGATTTATCAGGATTCTCATGGTTCAACCGCCGTTCAGAGGGCGGCCGCTATTTCAGGTGAGGGAGGTATCCTCGGCGGTAATACGCATATGGACTACACTGAGTTCTACGAGACAGGCAGCCCGTTTTACCTGGAAACCTCGCTACAACGACTCCTGGAACAGGTATTTTTTCCTGCATTCAAGCTCCATCAGCTTGACGACCAGATTCAAGCGGTAGCCACCGAACGTTCTAACAGGTTAGCTAAAGCACCCGGCGGAGTCCTCCCATGGCCGCACCTTACCGGACAGTTCTGGTTTGATTATGCCAACGGGCATGATGGTAGCGGCGACCTGGATCTCCGAGACCGAGCCAGCACTGCCGCCCTCATCGACATCCATCGGCGTTATTACCAGCTGCATGAATCTGCTCTAGTCATTCTTAGTCCCCTGCCTGCTGAACAAGTATTCAGCTATGTTGAAGGCGCTCTAGCTAAACTAGGGTTGGCTTGCCCAGAAAACAGTGGTTCTTTGGTAAAAATAAGTCAGAGGAAAGGCGCTGGGCAGTCTATTCAACAGAGTGTCACCAACTATTTGGAGCAGCCTGTAGAGTGGGGTTCACGAAGGATTTCAGTGACCCGCACTGTCGATACAGATACAATCAGCTCCCTCTTACTAGGTACCTTGCTGGTGGCAGAAACCCTGTCGGGTGTGCGAGCCTTGGATGCCAGCGCAGGTATCTTTGGGGTTGCTGATACCCCTTACGATGACCTGTTTGTTCTGGTTGATGATACCAACGTCCCGCTTGACCCTGCCGATCGGTTTAGTTCAGTCAAAACAGCCCCGGATAGCGCTATGAAACGTGCTGCCCAGCGGGCAATACTTCGACTGGAAAGCAACACTTCTAACGATCAGAAGGTCTCGCGCGTGATGGCTCGTGATGCTGTTATTCGACGCGATCCCCACTACATCCCTGCCTTGACAGACCGCCTCCGTGGCGTAGAAGAACAGTTGGACGCTGTACGAGAGCTAGCCAACGAGGCTGCCGTTACCCTTGAAAACCAGGTCCTCGCGTCCTTAGTAATTGGCACTAACCTCTAAGAGGAATACCACTATGTTTACCCCAAAGAATTACACTCTCGTTGCTACTAGTGATCACAGGTCAGAGCATACTTTTATAACTATCGGCTGGCCTGCTACCGCTAGCAAAAACTATGCAGAAGCCGTGACAGCAGCGACAGAGCAGACCAACCAAAGTGTTGGTAACCAGCCGCTACTGACTAAGCAGGACAATGATCAGCAGGCGGGGTCAGCGTCCTTTGTGCTCAGCCCAGCAAATGCACAGGCTTGGGTGCAGTACTTTATGCAAACTCTCGATGAAAAGGCTGAGACTGCCAGTGCTCAAGCTACAGTGGCTATTGTTGCTCCTGAAACTGTGGTTCAGAGCTTTCCCGAGCCTGCTGAACCCTCTGCATTTCAGGTAGCGGAAGTGACCGCTAACCTCCAGCGCTACCAGCAGGGCTCAACAGAGCACATCATTATCACAGGCCCGGAGCCAGCAACCAAGGCGGGGAGCCTTGAAACCTTTGTGGCCATGTGTTTGCTTATGAACCCAGCGAATCCTCTCGTAGCATCATGGCTACCTGCCGGGATTAACCTTCAGCCGATGCGCGCATTGATTGAAGGCAAACCACACATCATCTGGAGCTTCAGCGGAGACAACGATGAAAGCAAAGAGACATTAGAAATTCTAGGGAGCGTGGCGCAAGCTATCGTCAATATTCCTGAAACTTATAGCGAGACGGAATTTGAGCAGGTCAAAAAATTTGCGTTCAGCAATCTTAGCCGCTCGCATCTGGCACCCGACGATTTAGCGAGATTCTTAGCGCAGTACAGCGTGATGGGTTGGGGTGTTGACGCTTTGCTAGATATGCACCGCATCGACAGCCTTAGCTTGGAAGATCTTGCCCCAGCCTTTGCTGGACTCGTCTACCCTATCGGGGCTGTGCTAGGAATCGATCTCGGCTAAAAATAGCAAAGCTATGGGTTACCAGGTTTTTAGGTTGATTAGGTTGTATTCAATAGCTTTAACTAGAATCTGAACCCTATCGCGCACCTGCATTTTTTCCATAATTTTCACAAAACGCGCTTTAATGGTGGATTCAGTAACGAAAAGTTCTGCGGCCATCTCTTTATTATTTAGACCGCGCGCGAGAAGCTCAATGACCTCTATTTCTTTCGCGGTAAGAACTGACATGAGTTCTTCGTCGGGAGAAATTTCGGCAGGAACTGACTGCTCAAGCCCTTGCACCACATAGCGGGTAACCTCGGGGGACAGTATTGATCCTCCGTCATGAACGGTGTGGATTGCGCTGGTGACCTCTTCGGGGCGGGAGTCCTTTACCAAGTACCCCGAGGCACCTGCCCGCAAGAGTTCAACAACATAGCGATCAGTTGCAAAGGTGCTCAGCCCCAATATTCGTATGTTGGGGAAAGAATGATGAATATACTGGGTTGCCTCGACACCGTCCATCAGAGGCATCTGCATATCCATCAAAATTACATCTGGCTGTAGGGCCCTTGCCTGTGAAATTGCCAGCTTGCCATTTGAAGCTTCCCCCACCACTTCCAGGCTTTCATCGGAGGAAAGATAATCCTTCAAAATATTACGAATAAGGGATTCATCATCTACGAGGAGGACTTTAACCATCAATGGTTCCTTCACTGTCTGTACAAGCTAGAGCGGCAGCTTAAAAAGCTTTGGTCACTGTTTTAGGCAGGGGAAGGCTCACCTGAATCTTCCACACACCGTGGTCATTTTGATAAGACGATGTTCCACCCAAATCATGAAACCTAGCCTTCAATGATTCTAACCCGGTCAAAGATGAAGAAACGGGTTCGTTATGAGAGATGACGTTCTCTGAGGATAGCGTGACGTTACGCTGACCCACTGTGAGGTCAATTTTTACAGATCCCTCAGGGGAACCATGCTTGAGAACATTGGTCCCTATCTCACGAGCTGTACGTCTTAGCGCCTGTCGAGATACCAAAGGAATAAGGCTTACATCCCCATCAGCGGTCAGCGTAACAGTAAAGCCTGCATTTTCTAGGGCATCAGATATTTTATGTAAATCGTAAGTCAGGGCTAGAGCCGATGTGGTTTCCCCTGAAAGAGAGGCGTCGCCCAGCAGCAAATTCTCTTCCGCCTGGGGAGCGCTGGGTAGCTCGGCGTTCAGTGAGTCATTTTTCTCGGATTTAAGGACAGTCACTAGTTTGCGGAGGTCCTCGAGCGCCTGGCTCGCAGAGTTCCCGATCCCAGTCAGGATAGCGGCGGTGCTCTCTGGGTCCTTAACAAACTGCGCACGCCGAGCCTGCATAGCAATAACAGTGACCTCGTGAGCGACAATATCATGCAGTTCATAGGCAAGGCGGGTGCGTTCCTCATTCCGTGCCTGGAGCTGGGCTTCCTGGACGGAGATAATCTTCTGCTGGTCTCTTTCCCGTTGAAGCCGGAACCTTCTGAGTACTAGCCCTGTGATGTATGAAAAAACTGCTAATGAGGTTGTTATGAACTGAGTATCCAATGTATTTGAACCCCAACCCGGATACACAACAAAAACACACAGGACAATACCGAATGCCACGACCTGACGTTTTGTAGCCAGGTAAGCGCAATACACAGGTACCAGAATTGACGCCGATGAGAACCCAGCCCAGACGAAACTGGAATCGTTATAAAGTACCGTGATGTTGGCAAGAGAAAAATACCAGCCATAAATGCCGGGCATGAGCCCGAATCCCATCAAAAAAACGGGCAGATAAGCAATTGCAACAGCCCATACACGATTCTGCGTATCTGTATTTTCATAGACTCCCGAAGATAAATCGACCGCAATAAAAATAAATACCAGGCAGATAAGCAGCGCCCTCAGGTAAGGGCCAAGGGGAAACCACTTCTTACTGGAAACACTAGTGAGGCTCGTCGTCATGGGTTTATGCTATCAACCCTCGTGCAGTGCTACCTCGAAATGTATGAGGGTTAGTTACATATTCCTGACTTGCAAAGCCAATGAAAGAAAGTAGGAGACATGCTAGATGCTGAGGCAGAGGAAGCGTGGGTATCCTCAATATCCTGCGGCAAAGTAGTAGCATGCGCAGGCGAAAAGCCGAGGGTAAGAGCTGAGACGATAGAGGTAACTGCCAGTACCTTACGGATATTCTTCATGGTTTGGAGTCCTTAGTGGTGTGAGTCAAACTGTTGTTCCGTTATCTATTGTGAAATAACGAGTCCCGCTAGCACCTATACAAAAGTTCAGAGGTGGAATACTTGTTTTTATACTTAAGTTCAATATCTGTAGATTCCGCCTTCTGCACCTAACAAGCAATCTCTGCTCGCATACCTCTACGACCAGAAGGTGAGTGGTCGCTGTGCCTAGAAACTCTCTTATCTCCCGCTTTCAAAGATGGTAGATTAAGTCGTCTAAATCTTTACCACACAATCACGAGGTGCCCCCGCTTGCCCACTAACGATGCTTACCTCAAAGCAGCCGTCGATGCTGAACTGAACCCCGGCTACCCCGCAGCAGAGTTCCGTTATCTCAGCGAAACCGACATGATTGCAGCCGGCGTTGAAGATGTCACCGCCTGTATCGATGCCATGGAAGAAACCCTGGCGTTACACGCCCGCGGCGACTACCGCATGGCAGGTCACCTGGGTGAATCCCACGGTTCCAAGGTGCAGTTCCCTATCAATCCCATGCACGAGGGTATGCCCGCGGACGGCCCCGACCGCCGTTTTGTCACCATGCCCGCCTACCTGGGCGGCTCCTTCCGCATGACCGGCGTGAAGTCTTACGGCTCTAATGTGAGTAACCGCGAGCAGGGTCTACCCCGCTCCATCCTCATGCTGGCCCTGCACCACACCGTCACTGGTGCCCCTCTTGCTTACATGAGCGCCAACCTGCTCTCTGCCTACCGCACCGGTTGCACCTCCGGCGTCGGCGCCCGCCACTACGCCCCTAAAAACGCTAAGGTGCTCGGTCTGCTGGGCCCCGGCGTCATTGCCAAGGCAACCGTAGCTGCCCTGATCGATGCCCGACCCACCGTGGAGCACATTAAGGTGCTGGGGCGCAGCACCAAGGGTATTGATAGCTTCATCGAATGGGTGCAGGATAAGTACCCCACCAAAACTGTGGAAGTGGTTGAGGAACTGGAGCAGGTTGTGCGCGATTCTGACATCGTTACCTTCTGCACCTCCATTCACGTGGGCGACCCCGAAACCTACCCCACCGTGCGCCGCGAATGGGTCAAGCCCGGCGCTTTCTTCGCCATGCCCGCTGCCTGCAACTTGGATGAAGGGATGTTTGAAGACGACGTGCGTCTACTGGTCGATAACGCCGGCATGTACGACGCTTGGGCTGAAGAAACCGAACCCGGAGCCTCCCATAACTATGTCTCAATCATTGGTTGTAAGTTCAACGACCGCGTGCACAACGGCCTGATCCCTGCCGAGCGTCTGCGCGATTTGGGTGAGGCACTCAATCACCCCGAGCCGCAGGATGATGAAGAGAAAATTACCGTCTACTCCGTGGGTGGCATGCCTATTGAGGATGTCGCCTGGGGTACTGTGGTCTACCGCAACGCCGTGCGCAAGGGCGTTGGCACCGTGCTGAACCTCTGGGACGCACCCGCTATGGCATAGCCTGCCCTCGCTTTTAAGGTGAAAGGACGCCGCACAGTTAGTGTGCGGCGTCCTTAGATTTATATCAGCAGAAGCGTCGGTTCGCTACCAGATGCGCACGCGATCCTCGGGTGCCAGGTAAAGCTTGGCGTCCGGCTGAACATCAAAGGCGGTGTAGAACTCATCGATGTTGCGCACGACGCCGTTGACGCGGAACTTCTCGGGGGAGTGGGGGTCCACTGCCAAGAACATCTCGGCAGTTTGGGGGCGAGTCTTCATGCGCCATGCTTGCGCCCAGGAGTAGAAAACCCGCTGGGTAGCGCTCATGCCGTCCATCTCGGGGGCGGTTTCAAGGGTCAGCCCCTGGCGTTCCAGAGCAATCTTATATGCCTTAAGGGCTATAGAAAGACCGCCCAGGTCACCAATGTTTTCACCCAGGGTCAGCTCACCGTTGACCTTAAACTTCTCAGCATCTAGGCCATCCGGGGTGTAAGCGTTGTACTGGTCCACCAGGGTAGCAGTGCGCTGGGTGAACTCCTCGCGGTCAGCATCGGTCCACCAATTATTCAGTGCACCGGTGCCATCATACTTAGAGCCCTGGTCATCAAAACCGTGGCCTATCTCGTGGCCAATCACGCCGCCAATAGCACCGTAATTGACCGCATCGTCAGCCTCGGGATCAAAGTAGGGCGGCTGCAGAATCGCTGCCGGGAAGACAATCTCATTAGCCGGGGGCATGTAGTAGGCATTGACGGTCTGCGGAGTCATCAGCCACTCAGTCTTATCCACCGGCTGACCAATGCGACCCAATTGGAACTCGTGCTCAAAGAAAGCAGAGCGGCGCAGGTTCTCAAAGAGATCATCGGTCAGGCTCAGCTCTGAGTAATCACGCCACTTATCGGGGTAACCTATCTTGGTGACGAACTTGCCCAGCTTCTCTAGAGCGCGCTCGCGGGTCTCATTGGTCATCCAGTCCAGGTCAGTAATCGACCGACGGTAGGCCTCTAGCAGGTCGTCCACCAGGGCCAGCATTTTCTCTTTATGAGCCGGCGGGAAGTGAACGGCAACGTACTCCTTGCCAACCTCCTCACCCAGGGCGTTCTCAACCAGGCCAACGCCGCGCTTCCAGCGGTCACGCAGTTCTTCAGAACCAGAGAGCGTGCGACCGTAGAAATCGAAGTTCTCTTCAACAACCGCTTCGGTCAGGTAAGGAGCGCGGCTGTGCGCCATGTGCCAGATGTACCAGAGCTTCCAGATGAAGAGCGGCTCGCTAGTCCACATCTGTGCAACTGCCTTAAAGTAGGAGGGCTGGCTGACGATTACAGTGCCCCACTGCTCGGTGGAGGAACCCATGGCATCAATCCAGACGCTAAACGGGAAGCCGGGGAACGTGGTGTCCAGGTCAGCGGCAGCTACGGGATTGTAACGCAGGTCAGCGTTACGGTTCTTGACGTTATCCCAGTGGTGGGAGGCCAGCAGGGTCTCGTGCGCCATGACCGCCTGAGCAGCGTCCTGGGGGCTGAGACCAAAGGGTTCGGCCAGACCGGTCAGCTCAAACATGCGGCCCATGTGAGCGGTGTAGGCGTCGCGCAGTTCAGCGTACTTTTCATCGCGGTAGTAAGACTCATCGGGTAGGCCCAGCCCGGTCTGCGCCAGGTAGACCACGTACTTCTCGGGGTCCTTGGCATCGATGCTGGTGTACCAGCCGAAGGCGGAGCCGTGGCCCGCCTTGGCGTCCAACTCACCCATGACCCTGACGAAAGCCTCGGGGGTGGCAACCTCAAGCACCGGCTGCACCTCGGCCAGCAGGGGATCTACCCCGCCCGCCTCAATCTTCTCAGTGTCCATAAAGGAGTTATAAAGGGCGCCAATTCGTGAAGAGGGCTCATCAGCAGCGAACTTCTCAACGATGGTGCGTACATTCTTCTCTGCCTCATCGCGCAGCGTGTACATGCCGCCGTCACGTGAACGATCAGCGGGGATCTCGTGGGAGTCGTACCAGGTGCCGTTAACATGGCGGAAGAAGTCATCGCCGGGGGCAATCTCTGGGTTTAGGAAGCTGGTGTCAATACCGGAATGTGTCATAACCCCCAGTTTAGGGCGGCAGAGCGTAGCCAGGCGGCTTGTTACTCACCGTTTGGCTGTCAGCGTGAGTGGCACACCCTGCTTTTACAGTCAGTGCCACCCCTAAAAACAATTCCCCCAAAGGGGTCAAAAAGAGAGAGTATTTAACCTATTGCGGTCGAAAATTTTCCAGGTGAAAAGCGAGCACTGTGAGCAAGACCCACTTATGCGCTCGCTCTAAAGGCTGTAACCTTTAGCCTTATGTCTTCTACGCATCCACCATCACCCACTCCTGAGACAGGCGCTCAAAAAGCGGTTAATTCCGCCCCGCCTACCGCATCGATGCCGGTAGCGCGCAAGCTGGAAAAAGCTGAGTTCCTGCTACTTGCCATTATGGTCATCGCTGGTTTCGTTCTCATTTTGAACGAAACCCTTCTCGGCGTTGCGCTACCTGAAATCATGCGAGACCTCAACATTACCGCTTCCACCGCCCAGTGGACTTCCACCGGTTTCATGCTGACTATGGCAGTAGTGACCCCGGCGTCGGGCTTCATTATTTCCCGCTTCTCTATTCGTACTGTCTTTATGGGTGCCATGCTGCTCTTTTCGCTGGGTACCCTGGTGGCAGCAACCGCGCCCGGTATCGGCATGCTGTTGACCGGTCGCGTGCTGCAGGCATCGGGTACCGGTGTAATGATGCCGCTACTCATGACCACCATGATGCGCATGGTAGCCCCCAGCAAAATTGGTCAGGCCATGGGCATTATCGGCATGGTAATCTCTGCTGCCCCTGCTATGGGCCCCACCGTTTCTGGTCTGGTTCTGGGTGTGGGAACCTGGCGCTGGCTTTTCTGGCTAGTGCTTCCCATCGGTATTGCCGCCCTGCTGGTGGGTATGAAGCTAGCCCCCGCGGATGCTCCCACCGGTAGTAACCAGAAGCTGGATGCGCTCTCCATGCTGCTTTCTACCCTGGGCTTCGGCGGCCTTGTGCTAGGTCTTTCTTCTATGGGCGGTAGCTCAGCCCACGGTGGTGCCCACCTGCCCGTTAACCCCTGGGTTGTTGTGATCGCAGCAGCTATCATTCTGGCAATTTTTGTCTGGCGTCAGCTCAAATTGCAAGATCGCGGCCCCTTCATGGATATGCGAATCTTCCGTTCCCGCCCCTTCACCCTGACTGTACTTATGACTTCCATCGGCATGGGCGTCATGCTGGGCACCTCCATCCTGATCCCGCTTTACACCGCCAACGTGCTGGGCGTTAGCGCCCTGCAGACCGGCCTCATGCTTTTGCCCGGCGGCGTACTCATGGCGGTGCTCAGCCCCTTGGTAGGACGCATGTCTGACCGCTTCGGTGCACGAGCTCTAGTTCTGCCCGGCGCCGTTCTCTTGGCTGGTTCTATCTGGCTGATGAGCACCTTCTCTCAGACCACCCCGCAGTGGTACATCATTGCCACTTATATGCTCATGACCTTCTCCCTGCCTTTCATCAACACCCCCATGATGGGCCTGGGGCTGGGTTCCTTATCCGGTGAGCTGACCGCCTTTGGTTCCTCCGCTATGACCACCTTCCAGCAGGTCTCTGGCGCCGCATCAACAGCGGTCTTTGTGGCGCTCATGGGTGTAGGAGCAGCAGCGCACGGTGGAACCGGAACTGACGCCTACATGGCCGGTGTGCACCTGGCCTTCCTGGTAGCAGCCTTTATGTCGCTGACTTCTATCGTGGTAGCCCTGCTTCTGCCCGCCGGAAAGCAGGCCGCAGGAAGCGCCCCTATAGTCCACTAAGGCCGCATCTGCGCTTCACGGATGCAAGGACGCCGCCACCCACCCTCCCGCCAGGTGGCAGGTAGGGCGGGGGCGGCGTCCTTTTGCTTACCCCTAGACCGCTACGGTGAGGCTGGCTCGTACAGCCTCGGTAGCGGCAACCAGAGACTCGATAGAAGCCTTGGTTTCCTTGTAGGCACGGGTCTTTAGGCCGCAGTCGGGGTTAACCCAGAGCTGACGGGCGGGGATATGCTCCAGGGCAGTAGCCAGCAGCTTCTCGATCTCATCGACCTGGGGCACACGCGGGGAGTGGATATCCCACACGCCGGGGCCAATGCCGCGGTCGAAACTCTCAGGCACATCGGCCAGCAGCTCCAGACGGGAGCGGGCTGCCTCAATCGAGGTGACATCGGCGTTCAGGGCATCGATTGCCCCAAAAATCTCGTTGAACTCCGAGTAGCACAGGTGGGTGTGGATCTGGGTGGAGTCGGCAACCTGCGAGGTCGCCAGTCGGAAGGCACCCACCGACCAGTCAAGGTAGGCTGCCTGGTCTTCGACACGCAGGGGGAGCAGCTCGCGCAGGGCGGGCTCATCCACCTGAATAATGCGGGTTCCTGCTGCCTCAAGGTCGGCAATCTCATCGGCCAGGGCCAACGCAACCTGCGTAGCGGTCGCCGCCAAAGGCTGGTCATCACGCACAAACGACCAGGCCAGAATCGTCACCGGGCCGGTGAGCATACCCTTGACCGGCTTATCGGTCTGCCGCTGCGCGAAGCTAATCCACGGCACCGTAAAAGCCTCACCGCGAGTACCCGCACCGCTACGCTTCACATCGCCCCACAGAATCGAGGGGCGGGTACAGCGCGAGCCGTAGGACTGCACCCAGCCGTGCTCGGTCGGCGCGAACCCGTCGAAGTTCTCCGCAAAATACTGCACCATGTCGTTACGCTCAGCTTCACCGTGTACCAGCACATCCAGCCCCAGGCGCTCCTGGAAGTCAATCACACAGCGAATCTCCTCCCGCAGGTGGGTATCGAGCTCTTCCCTGGTCAGCGCACCCTTGCGGTAGTCCGCACGCAGGGAGCGAATATGACCGGTCTGCGGGAAAGACCCGATGGTGGTGGTCGGCAGCAGGGGCAGATTCAGGTCCTCCTGGGCCTGCTGACGCACCCGAGCGGACGGACGCTCGTAGTTCTCGGGGGTAATGGAGAGGGTGCGCTCGCGGATGCAGGGGTCGTTGACTCCGCTGGACTGGGCGCGCGCTGCCAGCGCTGCCTTGGCCTGCTCAACCTCGGTGGCGATAGCCTCTGGTCCTTCGGCGAGCCCTCGAGCGAGCAGGGCAACTTCGCTGACTTTCTGGTGGGCAAAGGCCAGCCAGCTGGTGAGCTTCTGGTCGAGCCCGGTTTCCAGGTCAAGGTCGTAGGGCACGTGCTGCAGGGAGGTCGAGGTCGAGACGGACGCCGCTCCCACTGCCTGTAGGGTGTGGAGGGAGGCTGCCAGGTCGTTGCGCCAGATATTGCGGCCGTTCACTACACCTGCCACCAGCAGGGGAGCCGAATTGCCGCCGAAGAGGCGGGCGAGGGCGTCCTGATCGTAACCGGTAGATACCAGGTCAAGATGCAGGGCCTCTACGCCCGAGGTAGCCAGGGGTTCCAATAGACCGGTCAGGTTGCCGTAGGGGCTGGTGACCAGCAGGGAGGGGCGGTCAGAGAGCTGGGTGAACTCCCCGTAGGTCTTCTCAATGAGCTGCGCCAGCTCGGCTTCACTCACAGCCTGGTCAGCACCCAGGGCGGGCTCGTTGAACTGAATCCAGCGCACACCGCGGCCGGCCAGGTGGGCGAGCAGTTCTCGGTAGAGGGGCAACAGGTCTGCTAGACGGTCGAGGGGCGCGAAGTCGGCGGGGGAGCCGTCCTCAGCTTTTGCCAGGAGCAGGTAGGTGAGGGGGCCGGTGATGCTGGGGCGGGCGGACGTCCCCGCCGCCTCCGCGGCTGCCAGCAGGTCATCGAGGGCTTCAGTGTTAAGGGTAAAGCCGGTGGTCGGGCCGATTTCTGGCACCAGGTAGTGGTAGTTGGTGTCGAACCACTTGGTCAGCTCCAGCGGGGGCAGGTGCTCGGTGCCGCGAGCCAGGGCGAAGTAGCCGTCCAGGTCGATCAGGCCGCGGTCGTCGCGTACCGACTCGAAACGGGCGGGCAGGGCGGTGAAGAGGCGGGTGGTATCGAGTACCTGGTCGTAGAAGGAGAAGTCCGCGGGAATAGCGTAGTCGTCGGTCAGGCCGCGTTCGGTAAGGGTGCGGTAGGCGTCCTGCTGAATCTTCTGGGCGGTCTGCTTCAGTTCGTTCTGGTTGGACTTACCCGCCCAGTAGGCTTCAACAGCGCGCTTGAGTTCGCGGCGGGCGCCGATACGGGGGTAGCCGGTGATGGTTGCGGTGGGGAAAACAGTGGTCATGGTGGTGTCTTTCTATAAGGTCTTTGGGCCGATATTTTTAGGCGTAGGTCAGTTCGGCCAGGGGGTTTTCAAAGCGGGTGCTGTAGCGGGGCAGGTTGACCTGCTCGAGAACGTCCAGCACCGCTGCGTGTTCATTGAAGGTGTAGAAGTGGATGCCGGGGGCACCGGCGTCGAGGGATTCTTGGAGCAGGCGGACGCCGAACTCCACCCCGATACGGTGCCGTTGGGCATCCCCGCTCGCGGTTTCAAGGTCGTAGGCCAGCTGCTGGGGCACGGGCAGGCCCGCTAGTGAGCAGAGCGTGGTGAGCCTGCGCAGGCTGGTGACCGGCATGATGCCCGGAATCAGGGGTAGGGTTACCCCCGCGGTTCGGGCCCGCTGCACCAGGGATTCGTAGCGGGTCGCCTCAAAGAAAACCTGGGTGATAGCGAAGTCAGCCCCCGCCCGCTCCTTGGAGAGCAGAATTTCAATATCCTGCAGTTCCGAGCTGGACTCCGGGTGCCGAGAGGGGTAAGCAGCTACCCCCACCGCCACGCGTCCTGCTGCTAGGTGGGCAAAATCCTGGGTCTCAACTTGGCGAATGAGGTCAACCAGGGACCGGGCAAAGGGGATATCGGGGGCCTGCGTGCTGCCCGGTGGCAGGTCGCCGCGCAGGGCTAAAAATCCGCGGACGCCGATCGCCAGAATACAGCGAACAGCAGCTTCCAGCTCCTCGGCGGTGTGCCCCACACAGGTGAGGTGAGCCAGGGGAGTGAGCTGGGTTTCGTGGACCAGATGGTCTAGCAGGGCCAGGGTTTTCTGCTTACGAGCCCGGTCGCCGGAGTAGGTCACCGACACATAGTCGGGGTTGGTGGGCGCCAGCTGGTCGATGGTCGTCAGCAGATTCTCGCAACTGGCAGAACTTCGCGGTGGGAAGAGTTCGTAGGAGAGCGCCGGTGTATAGGTACTCATGGTTTCCTTACAGGTCGTTGGGTGGACCCGAAAGAATGCGGTAGCCGCTCCCATTGGTGGCGGGAGGGCGCCACACAGTGCGGTGGGTGGACCGCTGGTGATGCACTCTATCGGTCCTAGCAGGAGCACCTTTCCCGTCAGGGGTGGTTGCTGCGACGTCATCGAGCTAGGTCTCTCGGTCGCTCTGGATAGGTTTGATGGTTCTACACTAAAAGCGCAGGCAGGGCGCTGGCAAGAAACCGCCGCTCTGTGCAGCTTTTTGACTTTGTGTCGGGTGTGTTGAGACACATGACAGTAATATTTCGGGCTTTATTGCGATGGTATGTAAAGGTCGCACCGGTTTCTTTGAGTGAGAGTGGAGCTTTTTTCTTACTTTTCTTGAAAGGTTTTATAATCATGGTTTCGATTAGAAAGTTCTGCACCGTGCTCGCCGCGACATGTGCAATTTCCTTCAGCTCCGTAGCAGTGGCTACGGCTGAAACGCGTACAGATACGAATTCTGGTGCGACTCCGAATATTATTGGTGGTTCAGTAGCCACGAGCCCTTGGGCTGTCCAGCTTCGGTTCAATGTGACCGGCAGCAATGGAATCAGCGGTTGTACCGGTGAATAACTCAACGCACAATGGGTCCTGACAGCAAAACACTGCATCGATGGTGCCTCCAACATGCAGGTCTATCACTCCAATGACCAGCTCAACCCCGGTACAGCCGTCAGGGCCAGTAGAGTCTATGCGGCTCACAGTGGAGATATTGCCTTGGTTCAACTAGACCGACCAGTTTCTCTTCCAAGCTACCCTAGGTTGGATGTTAGCTACAGTCCACGCACTGGTGATACTGGAACTATCGTTGGTTAAGGGCTGGGGGCCTATGACCAACCTACGACTAGCCTACGTATGGCAACAGTGCAGGTAGAGGGTCCTTCAATTGATACCTATGGTGGTCCCGCAGCTCAACTGCGGGGTGTCTCTGGTGCAGCAAACCGAGGGGACTCGGGTGGACCTTTGGTGATTAATGGCCGAATTGTAGCTGTATGCTCCACCGGTGATCTTTCCCCAGGCGGTAATATCAACGCTCAATCTAACTATGCTTTGCTGAGTCAGGCTGCAAGCTGGATTCAACATACCGCAGGAGTAAACGCTCTGGGAGTTGCTGATACTGGGGAGTTTGCCACCATAAACTAGGCCCTACTTCATACCCTCTAATCTGTTGTTCTTAACTTTCTACGAGGTGGTACTCAGGGACTTTTTCCCTGAGTACCACCGGGTTTTGTAAGATTGAAGGCTTATACCTAGGGTAGAGGTATGAGCATTGAATATCGCCAAGTAGGCCGTAGCGGCCTGACCGTATCGACCGTTGGCCTGGGCTGTAACAACTTGGGTAGAAGCAAAACCGCCACCGAAACTCAGACCGGCACCAACGATGTGCTGGCAGCCGCCGTGGAGCAGGGCATCACTCTCTTTGATGTTGCCGATATTTACGGGGCTCGGCCTGGGGTATCTGAAACCATGTTCGGTCAGGCGCTCAAAGACACCGGCATTGACCGGGACAAAATCGTGATTGTTTCTAAATTTGGCATGGATATGGATGGCGCCAACGGTACTGACCACGGGGTGAGAGGTTCCCGACGTTACATCATGCGCGCTATCGAAGCGTCCTTGGGCCGCTTGGGCACTGACTATATTGACCTCTACTTCCACCACACCCCCGACCCCGTCACGCCCGTGGAAGAAACCCTGGGAGCACTTGCCACTCTGATTGAGCAGGGCAAAGTGCGCTATATTGGCAGCTCCAATCACTCCGGTTGGCAGATAGCCCAAGCGGAATATATCGGCAGGCAATTAGGCACTCGCTACATCGCCGCAGAGAACCATTACAACCTGCTGGACCGCCGCGCTGAACTAGAAGTACTGCCCGCTGCCCGCGAGTTTGGCCTGGGCGTCCTACCCTACTTCCCCCTGGCTAACGGTCTGCTGACCGGTAAATATAACCCCGGTAAGGAGGCTGTTGAAGGGCGACTGACCCGCATCAAGCCCGAATTGCTGGACTCGACAGACTGGGATCAGATGCGTGCCTTCTCGGAGTTTGCCGCCGAGCGCGGACTGACCGAGGTGCAGGTTGCTTTCTCTTGGCTGGCCCAGCAACGCCCGGTGTCATCGGTCATTGCTGGTGCTACCACCATTGACCAGGTGCGCACCAACGCTGCCGCCATAGCTACTCGCTTCAGCGAGGACGATTTGGCTCAACTGGACGCCATCTTCCCCGCGCCGCCCAAAATCGCACCCTTCTAAGCTTTGCCCGCTTGCCGGTATAACCCAAAAAGCCTGCCCCCAAATAATGGGGCAGGCTTTTGGCTGAGCTTCTATAAAGAGGCTAAAAGGAGTTTAGATGTCTTTGGTAGTGAAGAGAATCTCGTCGCGCTCAAAATCTGTACTGATTTCGAGAGTGATGTCATTAACATCTGCCACTGCGAAAGCCATATCGAAGGTTACCTTGTCACCGGGGAGGAGCTTTGTTGAAGGAGTACTACCCAAGTTCTGTGCGCTGTCAAAAATCTGGTTAGCCTCAAGTCCTGCTGAGTTGCCGCTAGCCAGGAACATGACAGGATCGTAGGTCTCCTGTGAACCATTTTCAATGGTCACGGCAAACACTACATAGTTCTTGAGTGCATCATTATCATTACCGGCAGCGGTATCGCCGGGGGTGTAATCGGTGCGGGGCTCTGAGACGGTTACTTTAACGCCATCATTGTATTCAGCGGTTTCCCCAAACTTGAGCACGCCGTCAAGTGAAGCCGCACTCTGCTCATTAGAATCAGCCGCTGAGGTCTCTTCGGCGGCTGCTGATGCGCTGGGGGTTGTTGCAGCAGATACGGAGGTCTGGGCGTCCTGTATCATCTGTTCAAACTCGGGGTCATTTGCAATGGTGTTTGCCGCGAAAACAAGAATTGCAATGATTGAGGCAATGGTGCCCACTACTGAAAGTGCGATAGCGATAATTGAGGTGATCTTTTCCTTCAACTTTTGGAAAAGGCCCACAATACCTGTTACGAAACCGGCAAAGAGTAGAAGCCAGCCGAAGAGGGCTGTCACGGGGAAGAGGCCCAGCACAAAACCAAGGGCAGAAAGTGCCAGGGCAACGATGCCAACAATATTCTTGGGCTTTTTACCGCCGGGTTGCTGGGGGTCACCTGCGGATGTGCCGTAGGTAGGAGCGCCGTAGGGCTGCTGGTAAGCCCCGCCGTTCTGCGAGGTGCCACTTTGGGAACCGTAAGAACCGTAGCTTTGGGCGTTGGGGGGATTATTTTCAGGGGTGGGAGTGTTACCATTCTCAGTCATACAGGATATATTACAGCTCACATTCAATAAGTCTGAACATTACCTGGGAATCGCGGCGCGCATCTGTGCGGCGGTTCACCGGTACGCTCCCATATAAGAAAAGGAGCGTTAGAATATCTCAGGTCTATGGATGGGCGACGGTTGGCTTAGGGGCAGCTCTGGGCGTTCCCGCGCAGCGTAGCGCTGTTGAGGCTCTCCGATGGGTAGAACCCCCCCCTTGCTCTTGTGAGCAGGGAGGGGTTGGATTGCATAATTCGACGGTACTAGGTGACCTTGATGCCAGCGATGTCGGCGGCCTCTAATAAAGTACGTGTAGCGTATTTCAGACCTTCGATGGGGCCCATAGAGGTGTCCTCATGTTCGATGTTGACCCACATGTTCTCATCTACCTCGTAAAGAGCCTTCATGAACTCTGCCCAGTAGGCTGCATCGTGTCCAACGCCCACTGCCACGAAGTCCCAGGCGGAATCCTGGGGCCACTCGTTGACCCATTCGTCGCCCCCAAGATTGACGCGGTTCTCTTCGGGGGAGAGGCGGCGGAAGCGCTCGTCCAGAACACCGTAAATCGCGGCGTTCTCGCGGTTGATGCGCACGTCCTTAGCTGCTGAGTGGAAGGTGAGATCGCCCAGCCAGCGCACTGCCGCGACGGGGTCCATCTGCTGCCAGAAGAGGTGGGAGGCATCTAGCTCAACGCCGATGTGTTTAGCGCCGATGCGCCCTACCAGACGCTTAGTGGTGGGTGGGTTGAAGACCAGGTTCTGTGGGTGGAGTTCGAGAGCTACCTTGACGCCGTTCTCCGCGGCGAGTTCTTCAATCTCGCTCCAGAACTTTACCGCGACGTCCCACTGGTAGTCCATGGAATCCAGGGTGCCAGAGTTCCATGCATTGACGTGCCAGGCGGGGTGCTTGGTTCCTGGCTCACTGCCGGGCAGGCCGCTCATGGTGACCACGCGGGTCTGGCCCAGAAGGGGTGCTAAGCGGATGGACTTGCGGAGGTCTTCTGCGTGCTTCTCTCCGATTTCGGGGTTGGGGTGCAGGGGGTTGCCGTTGCAGTTGAGGCCTGCAATTTCCACACCGGATGCTTCGAACTTGGCAAGGTAGTCCTTTGCGAGTTCGGAGTTTTCGAGTATTTCGTCTACGGGTACGTGTGCCGGGGGTAGGAAGCCTCCGGTGTTGAGTTCGTAACCTGAAAGACCGAGGGTAGAGACGATACCCAGGGCTTCTTCTAGGGGACGGTCGTGCAAGATTGCGCTGTAGACACCAAGTTTCATAGGTTTCTCCTTTGAAAAGCGGCGTTCGAACCAAGTAATTGGAACGGTTCAAAATGAACGCCGGGCGCACCCTGAGGTGCGTGATAGTTGGCTGTTGGGTGCCCGGAGGTCTTATCTGAGCCTTCTTATTATTTGACTCACCAATATTCTGTAAAGATAAAGGAATTTTGTCAATATGTCAGTACAAAGATTGACAGGACAAAGTAACATAGTGCACGCTAGTAGTAGACCTCCTCGGCAACAAGCCGAACCACGCAAAGCTAGTAAAGGACACCGAATGTACGAGCTGCTGACCATGGGCCGCATCAGTGTAGATGTTTATCCCGATGATATCGGCGTCGGTCTTGAAGACGTCACCACCTTTCGCAAGTACCTGGGTGGCTCCCCCTCAAACGTGGCTGTAGCTGCTGCAAAATATGGGCACAAGACCTCGGTGATTACCAGTGTGGGTAACGATCCCTTTGGTGTTTTTTTGCGCCGTGAACTGCACCGCTACGGCTCGGATGACGCCAACGTGCTGGTGGATGACAGTCTACAAACCTGCGTTACCTTCTGTGCCATCAAGCCCCCAGAAGACTTCCCCCTCTACTTCTACGGACGTTTCCCCACCGCTCCTGATCTGCAGATTACCAAGGAACAGGTCGATACCGAAGCCGTAAAGAAGGCTCGGATCTTCTGGACCACCCTCACCGGTCTGTGTCAGGACCCCGCTCGTGAAGCTCAGCTTCACGCCCATGCATCACGCCCCCGCGAAGAGCTTGCAGAAGGTCAGCACACCATCCTGGATTTGGACTACCGCCCCATGTTCTGGGAAAACCCGCAGGATGCTACTGCAGCGGCTAAGGAATCACTCAAGTACGCAACTATTGCTATTGGTAACCGTGAAGAGTGTGCCACTGCAGTAGGCGATGGTACCCCCGACGAGCAGGCAGATCGTCTGCTGGAAGCTGGCGTCAAGATTGCCGTGGTAAAAATGGGCGCTAACGGCCTTATGGCAAAGACCGCCACTGAGCGTATTGTTTCTGCTCCCGTACCCGTTGAAACTGCTAACGGTCTGGGTGCAGGTGACTCCTTCGGTGGCGCCTTCACTCACGGCATCATCTCCGGTTGGCCCCTGCAGCAAGTTCTCGACTTCGCTAACGCAGCAGGCGCTATCGTTGCCTCCCAGATTGCCTGCTCAGAAGCTATGCCTAGTGAATCGGAAGTTAAGGCACTGCTCGAAGAACGCGGCCGCGGTTTCTAGCCGCTCCAGGAACAAGAGGAACACGTTATGACCATTAACCTCAACGAAGAACGCGATCCCAGGCGGTATGAGCACCTGAACCGCACCCGGGTAGAAGACCCTCAGGCGGTTTTCCGCGCAGCGTCCAGCCGCAAGCGCCATCCCGGTGCCGTCTACGGCAATCAGAATTTTATTGTTGCAGCTGACCACCCTGCCCGCGGAGCCAATAAGGTGGGAGACAACGCGCTGGCAATGGCTAATCGCCGGGATCTGCTGGATCGCCTACAGGTTGCTTTAGCAAATCCGGCAGTGGATGGCGTGCTTGCTTCCCCCGACATTCTGGATGACTTGCTGCTACTCGGCGCCTTGGAGGGCAAGCTGGTATTTGGTTCGATGAACCGAGGTGGTCTCTCCGGGCTCATTAACGAGATAGATGACCGTTTCACCGGTCATACTGCTCAGGCACTGGAGAAGCTGGGAGCTGATGGCGGCAAGATGCTTACCCGCATCCACTACGGCGACCCCGCAACCGTGGCAACTTTAGAGGCAACTGCAAAGGCAGTTGATTCTTTGGCGGAGCGCGGCATGTACGCCATGGTTGAGCCCTTTATCTCGGAGACCGTGAACGGTGCTATCAAAAACGACCTGAGCCCGGACGCCGTAATCAAATCTGTAGGTATCGCCAGCGCTCTGGGTGCTAGCAGTGCTTATACCTGGATGAAGCTACCGGTTGTAGATGAGATGGAGCGCGTGATGGCGTCCACCACCCTACCTACGGTGCTTTTGGGTGGTGACCCCAGCGGCTCACCAGACGAGGTCTTTGGCACCTGGGAAGCAGCGCTTAAGCTGCCCGGCGTGCAGGGGCTGACCGTGGGTAGAACCCTGCTCTACCCCGAAGACGGCGATGTTGCCGGTGCTGTGGCAACCGCGGCTTCCCTGCTGAACACTTCAGCGTATACCCAACCTACTTTTTAGATCTGAAACCGAGAAAGAAGATCATGGCAACTCAAAAAATGTCAGTGGCTCAGGCGGTCGTAAAGTTTCTGGGCAACCAGTACACCGTCGACGAAGTCGGCGGGGAGACCTACCGTGAGCGCACTATCCCCGGCATGTTTGGCATCTTTGGCCACGGCAATGTTGCTGGTGTGGGCCAGGCTTTGCGCCAGTTCCAGGAGCTCGAACCCGAAGTTATGCCCTACTATCAGGGCCGCAATGAGCAGGCCCAGGTTCACCAGGCTGTGGGCTATGCCCGCCATACCCGCCGCCGTGCGACCTACGCAGTAACCACTTCTATTGGCCCCGGTTCTTCTAATATGGTGACCGGTGCGGCACTGGCAACCACGAATCGCCTACCAGCCCTGCTTTTGCCCTCGGATCAGTTTGCTACCCGTGCGGCTGACCCCGTGTTGCAGCAGCTGGAGCGCCCGGACGCCGGCGACATCACCGTCAACGACATCTTCCGCCCGGTTTCCCGTTACTTTGACCGTGTTTGGCGCCCCGAAATGGTCTTTGCGTCACTGATGAACGGTATGCGCGTGTTGACTGATCCCGTTGAAACCGGTGCGGTCACTATTGCTTTGCCTCAGGATGTCCAGGCTGAACTGATTGACGTTCCCGAAGAATTCTTAGCACCCCGCGAGTGGCGCATTCGCCGCCCCGAGGCTGAGGACGTAGAGATCCGCGCAGCTATTGAAGCTATCCGATCTGCAAAGAAACCTGTCATTATTGCAGGTGGCGGTGTTCACTATGCATTTGCAACCGATGAGCTTAAGAGGTTCGCTGAAGCTACTGGCATTCCCGTTGCCTACACCCAGGCAGGTGTTGGTGTCATGGATTGGGATCACCCACTGTGCCTTGGCGCTGTTGGTTCTACCGGTTCTACTGCCTCGAATACACTGGTTCGCGACGCCGACCTCATCATCGGTATCGGTACCCGCTACGAGGACTTTACCACTGCTTCCCGCACTGCCTTTCAAAACCCGGATGTGCGTTTTGTGAACATCAACGTGGCTTCCTTTGACGCTTATAAGCAGGGCACTTCCCTGACCGTTGTTGCTGATGCTCGTAAGGCACTGGTTAAGCTCAATGACGCCATGAGCGGCTTCAGGGTGAGCGACGAGCAGGCCACCCAGGTTGTTGAAGAGAAGGAGCGCTGGGATGCCATTGCAGATGCTGCTTTTGCCGAGCGCTACCGTCCGTTGATGAGCCAGAACGAGATTATTGGTGCAGTCAACGAGGCTATGGACGACCGCGACGTAGTCATTTGTGCTGCTGGCTCATTGCCTGGCGACCTGCACAAACTCTGGAGGGTCAAGGATCCCTTTGGCTACCACGTTGAATACGCCTACTCCTGCATGGGCTACGAAATCCCCGGCGGCCTGGGTGTTAAGCGAGCATCGCTTGCAACCGACGACGGCCGCGATGTAGTGGTCATGGTGGGCGATGGCTCCTACCTGATGATGCATACCGAGCTGGTTACCGCTGTTGCCGAAGGAATTAAGCTGATTACCGTTCTGATTCAGAACCACGGCTACGCTTCCATCGGTGCTCTATCTGAGTCCCTGGGCTCCCAGCGCTTTGGCACCAAGTACCGCATGCACGACGCTAAAAAGCACAGCTTTGACCACGGCGAGAAGCTGCCCATCGACCTTGCAACCAACGCTGAATCCCTGGGCGTTCGAGTTATCCGTGTAGCTCCGGGTGAGAACGTACGCGAAGACCTCATGGCAGCTGTTGCTGAAGCTAAGGCATCGCCCGAAGGATCAGGCCCCATCGTCATCCACGTCGAGTCCGACCCCATGCTGGATGCACCCTCATCAGAATCATGGTGGGATGTTCCCGTGACCGGCGCTTCAGAGATCGACTCAACCCAGCGAGCCTATGAAACCTACGCTGACTGGAAGACCAAGCAGCGTAACTACTTCTAACCTACCGATCCCGCGCTCCTCGGCGTCCTTATTGCCGGTGGAGTCCGGGTATCGGAAAACCACAAGTTTTACTCCCCAAGAGAATCACAAGGAGAACATCATGACTTACGAAGTCAAGCACCACATCAACGGCGAAGAGGTTGCCAGCGCTGGCACCGAACGCCAGAACATCCTGAACCCCGCTACCGGTGAAACCATCGGCACCCTGCACCTGGGTGGGGACCCCGAGTTGCAGGCAGCAGTAGCAGCTGCAAAGACCGCTTCTGCTAGCTGGAGTGAACTTTCCCTCGCACGCCGCACCGCCATCCTTTTCAAGTTCCGCGAACTGCTGGTTGCTAACACTGACGAACTTGCTGAACTGGTTGTACGCGAGCACGGTAAGGTGCTTTCCGACGCCAAGGGTGAAATCGCCCGCGGCCAGGAAATCGTAGAGTACGCCTGCGGTATCACCAGCCACATCTCCGGTACTTACACTCCCCAGGCAGCAACCGGCATTGATGCCTTCTCCCTGCGCCAGCCCCTGGGCGTGGTTGCAGGTATCACCCCCTTCAACTTCCCTGTAATGATCCAGCTCTGGATGGCTCCCATTGCCATCGCAGCCGGTAACGCTTTCATCTTGAAGCCCTCAGAGCGTGACCCCGGTGCTGCCAACTTCATGGCGAAGCTTTGGGAAGAAGCAGGTCTGCCCGCCGGTGTCTTCAATGTTCTGCACGGTGGCAAGGAAATGGTAGACGGTCTGCTCAACCACAAGGATGTAGACGGCATTTCCTTTGTTGGTTCAACCCCCATCGCTCAGTACGTCCACGCCACTGCGACCGCTAACGGCAAACGCGTTCAGGCATTGGGTGGCGCTAAGAACCACGCATTGATCTTGCCCGATGCCAACATGGACGTGGTTACCGATCACCTGACCGCCGCTGCGTTTGGTGCTGCCGGTCAGCGCTGCATGGCGATCTCAGTAGCAGTTGCTGTTGGCGACGCTGCTGACACCGTAGTAGAGCGTGTAGCTGCTAAGGCTCGCGAGGTAAAGGTAGCTAACGGTATGGAGGCAGGTGCCGACATGGGCCCGCTCATCACCGAAGCTTCCCGCGACCGCGTCAAGCGCATCATCACCGAAGCTGAGACCGATGGTGCAGCTATCGTTGTGGACGGCCGCGACCTGGTGGTTGCTGATCACGAAAACGGGTTCTTTGTTGGCCCCACCCTGATCGATCACGTCAAGCGAGAGATGAGCGCTTACGCCGAGGAAATCTTTGGCCCCGTGCTGGTTGTCGTTCGTGTGGATTCGTTGGAAGAGGGTATCGAGGTGATCAACTCCAACCCCTTTGGCAACGGTACCTGCATCTTTACCGATTCGGGCTATGCAGCCCGTAAGTTCACCCGCGATATCAAGGTCGGTATGGTCGGTGTGAACGTACCCCTTCCTGTGCCGCTGGCTAACCACTCCTTTGGTGGTTGGAACGACTCGCTCTTCGGCGAGCACCATATCTACGGCGAAGATGGCCTGCGGTTCTACACCCGTAACAAGGCTGTTACTCAGCGCTTTCCGGAGCGTAAGGATGCCTCAGGTGCTTCCTTCAATTTTGAGTCTCGTCATAAGGGCTAGAAGCGCCGATCATCCTCTTTGCTGAGGAAAATAGCTAGACTGCCACCTGCGTTTCTTTTTGCGCACGGTGGCAGTCTTGTCTTCACGGATTCTGGTATTTTTCTTCCATACTTTGCTCAACAGACAGTGACCGCAGGCACTAGTGTTTGATAGTATGTCAGTACATATTGTGGTTGGGAGTGAATCAGCCACTCGCCGAATACCGGCAAGATTTTCAACGATGAAAGCGTGGAAAAGAGCATGACCGAGAACAAGCTCATCATTGGCACCGCCCCCGACTCTTGGGGCGTTTGGTTCCCTGAAGACGACGCACAGACCCCCTGGCAGCGCTTCCTGGACGAGGTCGCTGAGGCTGGCTACAAGTGGATTGAACTTGGCCCTTACGGCTACCTACCCGCAGACCCCGAGACTCTCGCTAAAGAACTCAAAGAACGTGACCTTCAGGTATCAGCAGGTACCGTATTTACCGCATTCCACCGCGGCGTAGACCAGTGGGACATCGCCTGGGAACCTGCCCGCAAGGTCGCAGAACTTACTGCCGCTATGGGCGCTCAGCATATCGTCGTTATTCCTGCTTTGTGGCGTGATGATAAGACCGGCGAAGCTCTTGAGTCTCGTGTGCTGACTGATAAGCAGTGGGATGATCTGGCAGCTGGCCATAACCGCCTGGGTGAGACCTTGCAACGCGACTTCGGCCTGTTCCAGCAGTTCCATTCTCACGCTGATTCTCATGTTGAAACTATGGCTGATATTGAAAAGTTCCTAGCGGTTACTGACCCCAAACTTGTCACCCTGTGCCTGGATACCGGCCACGCAGAATACGGTGGCGCTTCATCAGTAGAACTCATCGAAAAGTACCCCGATCGCATTGGCTACTTGCATCTCAAGCAGGTTGATCCTGAGCTTTTGGCTAAGGTTCGCGCTGAAGATATGACCTTCAAGGACGCTACCGCTGCGGGTGTTATGTGCGAGCCTCCCCACGGTCTGCCTGACCTTTCCAAGGTCATTGAAGCTGCAGAGAAGCTAGGTCGCCCCCTCTATGGCATCGTGGAGCAGGATATGTACCCCGTCAATAGTTTCGACACTCCGTTGCCCGTCGCTAAGCGCACTAAGCAGTACCTGCTCGGTTGCGGCTCCCGCACCGTGATTTCCTAACACTCTAACCTTTTACGCGGATGCCGTCACCGCGGCGTCCGCGCTCTACCTACTCTCTAGAGGAGAACAACTCATGGCTAACGAACTTCGGATTGGTGTCGTTGGTGCAGGCCGCATGGGCTATGACCACATTAAGCGCATTCACTCAACCATTAAAAACGCTGCGGTATCTGCCGTCATCGACATTGATGAGGAGAAGGCACAGCAGGCGGTTCAGGGTATCGAGGGTGCCCAGGTCTTTACTAATTTTGAAACTGCACTTGAAGCAGATGCGTTTGATGCAGTGTTAATTGCTACCCCCGGTTTCCTACACCTTCCCGTGCTGTTGCCAGCTATCAAGAAGGGTCTGCCTATCCTGTGTGAGAAGCCGATGACTACCGATTCGGTGTCCTCCTGGGAAATTGTTCAGGCTGAGGTCGAGGCGGGTAAGCGACTGGTGCAAGTAGGTTTTATGCGCCGTTTTGACGCGGGCTACCAGCAGATTCGCTCTCTGGTTGAAAGCCGCGAGCACGGTGAGTTGCTCCAGCTGTCCTGCGAGCACATCAACCCCGACGTGCCTGCCTCCTACACCGGACGGAACCTCATTGACGACACCGTGGTGCACGAGTTTGATGTCATTCGCTTCCTAACCGGTGAGGAAATCAAAAATGTTCAGGTACGCGCAGGCAAAAAGAGCAAGTACGCTTCGGCAGATTTGAACGACCCTGCTCAGGTACTTATCGAAACTGAGGGTGGAATCCTGGTGACCGTTAACACCCACGTGGTTGCACAGTATGGTTATGCTGTGACCACTAAGGGTATCTTCGAAGAGCGGCACGTATCTGTAGGCGAAGATCAGGTTTGCGAAAGCTTTGAGCCCCGTTTCGTTGATGCTTACGACGCCGAGGTTCAGGCTTGGGTGGACGCTTCACTGGCGGGCACCCAGGTGGGCCCCTCAACTTGGGATGGCTATGCAGCTGCTGCTTGCTGTGAAGCTGGTATTGAAGCTGAGGCATCCGGCAAGATTGTGGAGGTTAGCCTCAACCAGAAGCCTGACCTGTACAAATAGGTTAAAAGCTGGGGTAAGAGCCGGCTTCAGCTTTCACCGGCACCCCACACCATAGGACGATCACCGTCTACCTAAAGGTAGACGGTGGTCTTTTTATGCGGAAAGGACTTTTTACGTTTAGTGTGTGGAGCAACCGCTAGCTTGATAGCTAGCAAGGAAATAGCGCTGAGGGTATCAATTATGAGAAGAAGTTAAGAGGGAGAACTGAAAAATAGAGGAAGGTGAGAAACTATTTCTGGGGAAACGATAATACCAAAAAATAACCCGTTTTCTGCGGGGACTCCTGGAGCGGAGTGTCCCGCAGAAAACGGGTAGTAGTGAGCGACAGAAACTATTGCTAGAGTGCCTATAGGCAAGCGGCTGGGGGTGAGCTCTACTTCTTGGGTTCTACGATGTAGATAGCACCGGTGGTAACGCCGACCTCAACCTCTTCAAGGCTCTTGCCGCGGGTCTCGGGCAGGAACTTGATCATAACCAGAACAGCAACTGCGTTGATAGCGGCAAAGCCGAAGAAGGTGTTGTTCAGACCAACTGCTTCAAGTGCGATGGGGAAGACATAAGCAACCATTGCGTTCACGGACCACAGGCAGAAGACGGCAAAGCCCATACCGAAAGCGCGAATCTGCTGAGGGAAAATCTCCGAAAGGAGAACCCAGGTAGCAACGTTCAGGAAGGTTTGCATAGAACCTACGAAGCCAACGATAAGAACCAACAGCACCCAGGGGCGAATTGCGGCGTCCTCAGGCAACCAGAAGGCTGAGGAACCAATGAGTAGGTGGAAGATGGTCACCAGGGAGTAGCCGGTGATGACGGTGGTGCGGCGGTTGATTTTTTCCATCATCCACAGTGCGATGAAAGCACCGATCACTGCGATGACGCCGGGGGCGATGTTAGCGATAAGTGCTGCATTCGCGGCAAAGCCGGCTTCTTCAAGCACGATTGAACCGTAGTACATGATCGAGTTGATGCCGGTGAGCTGCTGGAATACAGCGAGGGCGACGCCCACAAAGAGGATGCGGATAATCCACTTGTCCTTCAGCATGGAAGAGATGGAGGGGGAAACCATGGTTTCCTCTGAAGCCAGGGTGCGCTCGATGTCGCGAACTTCGGCTGCTGCGCGCTCTTCTGAGCGGATGGTAGCAAGAATAGCGAAGGCTTCTTCTTTCCGGCCCTTAGTGATCAACCAGCGGGGTGACTCGGGCATACGGAGCATACCGATGAAGAGGAAGACTGCGGGGATAGCACAGACTGCGAGCATGATACGCCAGATATGGTCATGATCGCCCCAGACGTTACCCAGGATCGCATTGACGACGAAGGCAGCAAGCTGGCCCACTACAATCATCATTTCGTTACGGCCTGAGAGCGAACCGCGGATTTCATAGGGTGCTAGTTCGGCAAGGAAGACAGGTACCACGGTGGAGGCACCGCCCACAGCAAGTCCGAGGAGTACGCGACCGATGATGAGGATGCCCAGCCCCGGTGCGATAGCGCAGGCAATTGAGCCAAAGAAGAAGAGCGCTGCGAGGAAGAGGATGGTGACCCGGCGTCCCATAGCGTCCGCCATCTTACCAATAGCGAGCGCGCCGACGGCCGCACCAATGAGCAGTGACGAAGTAACCACACCGATGTGGCTAGTTTCAAGACCTAGCTCAGCGGTCATGGGCTGAATAGCACCGTTAATGACACCAGTGTCATAACCGAAGAGCAGACCGCCCAGGGTCGCTACAGTTGCGACCTGCCCGAGGCGGCGTGAATGGGGACCTTTGGTCAGCGGCGGCAGATTTGCCTCAGCTGTGCTGGGTGCGTGAGAAGACATATTGGTGCCTCTTTCTGACGGGCGGCTTACTTGCCGCTGCGCGCGCGCTCAGTGAGTTCGCGAATGGTTTGTGATTGATATTTGGAAACTTCTATGGCGTTTTCGTTTTCTGCAAAAACGGAGGATGCCATGACAGTGTTGGGGTCATCGAGGAAACCGATTTCGTCTAGTCCGTGGAAGAACTCATCCCAATTGACGTCGCCGTCACCAATCTTGAGGTGCTGATGCACGCGCACGGAGTTGCCGGGAGGGTTGGTGATGTAGCGAAGACCGTGGGAGGCATGGTGGTTCATGGTATCAGAAACATGGACGATGCGGATACGGTCGCCTGCTTCTCGCATGATCTCTAAGGGTTCTTCCTGCATATGGAAAGTATGGGAAGCAACGTAGACCATGCCCAGGTTCTTGGAATTGACGCCGCGGATAACGCGCCAAGCTTCAAGACCGTTTTCTACAAAGTCATCGGGGTGCGGATCAAATGCAATGTGCAGACCTTCGCGCTCAATAATGGGTAGGAGCTCTTCCATGGTGCGGTAGAAGGCACGCTCTGACTCTTCAGCCATCTCAGGGCGGCCTGAGAACTCGGTACCAATCTGTTGCACTCCCAGGTCAACTGCAATCTGCAGAACCCGCTTACCGTAGCGCACCGCAGCTTCGCGGGCATCGGGGTCAGGGGAGGACCATCGTAGGACGGGCAGAAGGGAAGCAATTTCTACTTCAGCATCTTTTGCTGCCCGGGCAAGCTTCTGGATGAGGTCATCGTCTGCCTTGGGGTGGTTGTAGAAGGGAATGAAGTCCTTGTGGGGAGTCATCTGCAGGTAGTCGAAGCCCATATCTTTAGCGATCTTGGGGAACTCCAGCAGTGAGTGACTGTGGTGGAAGGGGGTGGGGTCCAGTGCAATTTTCATTGAGGCTCCTTGTGTCTGCAGTGACAGTTAATGGAGTGTGGGTCTAGGGATAGCCTGCGTAACATCTGTGTCACAAAACACTATACATATGTCCTAACATATTGACAATACTACTAGCGTGAGTCGTCAAATTATTTTTTATAGCGGTCAGCTAGCTGTTGTTCGAAGGGTTAAAGCCTTTAGGTCTAGGGGTTGGGATAAGAGGAAAATGCATCGTGCCCAGGGCGCGCAAAAGCGCCTGCGGTAACCATCGCAGGCGCCCCTGGCACGGATGACTGTAGGAGACGGGGTGCTCTTCTGGCAACCGTTCTCCTCTAGTTTAGGTGAATCTCTGCCCCGTTCTTATCTGCAGATTCTGCAATCGCCGCAATGACCTGCAGAGTATGAAAGCCATCGGCAAAGGTGGCGCAGGGCTCCAGATGCCCGTTGATGCCGGCAACCTGTTCAAGGAAGGCGCGAGCCTGGAATGCAAAATTCTGGCTGTAGTTATAACCCACGCCGGGGGCGTCCATTGCCAACGAGCTGGCGTAGTAAGGGGTGTGGTTATTGATGACGACGGTGCGAGGGCCAGCTGTATCAGCAGGTGCCGCAGCATCGTTGTACATTTACTCTGCCGGGCGCAGTACGTCCCACGCGGCTTGTGCTTGCGGTCCGTAAACATGATAGGTCTGCCCATTGGGGTTACCGTAGGCAACCCGGGAGATGGTGTAGGTGCCCACTGCCCCATTTTCAAACATGCAAGTGAAGGTCGCGGTGTCTTCGTTGCCTACTTCTTCAGTTTCCTCTGACAGCTTCACCCTCCCGTGGCCCACTACCGCGCCGGCGGGTAGGTGACGGGTGGTGATGGTATTGGAGAGGTAGGCGCCGCGTACCGAGACTACCTTGCCATTGAGCTGTTCTCCGGTGTCAATGGTGTGGGAACCCAGATCTCCCAGGGCGCCGGAGCCGGGGTCGCCGCGGTAGCGCCAGGTCATGGGAGCTTCTGCATCTGAACCATAGTCACACAGGTAGTTAGAAATGAAACCTGCCACCGGCCCAAAGTCCCCATTGTCGATTTTTGTTTTGATGGCGTTGAGTGCCGGGGTTCGGCGAACGGTGTAACCAACAGCGGTAATTAGCTGTTCACCGTATTGGTTTTCGAGTTCAACCATTGCCTCTGCATCCTCGATGGTACCGGCTAGGGGCTTTTCGCAGAGGACATGCTTACCTGCTTCCAGTAGGCCCTTAGCAATGGGGAGATGGAGGGCGTTGCCGACCACGATGGATACGGCGTCGATGTCTGGATCATTGGCAACTTCGGTCCAGTCTGCGTAGACCTTTTCGTAGCCGTAACGAGCCGCAACTTCTTGTGCAAGTGGAAGGTTTGGGTCGGCGATTGCAGCGAGGCGTACCTGAGGGAGATTGGAGTTGTGGATTGCGCTTGCCATGCGGTAGCCAAAGGCATGGCCTTGACCTGCCATTCCGGCGCCGATAACTGCTACTGAGATTTCCTTAGATGACACGGAAACTCCTGGTGATTTTGCCCGCTGGGTAAGCGGGGGAGTCGGATGCCCCATGGGGGCAATTTGTAAGAACAAACCCCATCTTTGCATATTTGAACCGGTTCAAAAAGTGATAATGCAGATAAAATCTAAAAAAAGATAGTGGAGGTCATATTTCTGTGGGTTAGTTAGATGCCGGCTCCCAATGTGGAAGTGCGTGCCATGAGTCGGGGTGCTACCTCGAGGAGTTCTACCCGAGTGGTCCCACGGGCGATGCCTTCCATAGCGGCAAGTGCCGCGAGTTCCCCGATTTTTGCCTTATCTGGGTCTACTGACGTGAGTGAAATTCGCGGAATCCCAGTCAGCTGAATGTTGTCAAAACCTGCTACTGCCAAATCCTCGGGAACTTGTACGCCAGCTTCTTCGGCTGCCCGAATGAGCCCCAACGCTGAAAGGTCATTAACCGCAATGACGGCACTAGGGCGGGGTTCTATCTCTAGGAGGGCTTTTCCTGCCTGGTAGCCTCCTGTTTCGGTATAGTCCCCAGTAAGAATGGTAGGCTTCAAGCCGCGCGATGCCAGCAGGTTCTCGTAGGCCTCCTGCCGTTCCTTTGTAACCTCACTGGAACTGCCCGCTGCAAAAGCGATAGATTGGTGGCCGAGGTTGGTGAGATGGTCAATTAGCAGTTCCATGCCCGCCATGTCGTCGGCTCGTACGCAGGTATGGTGGGAGCTTGTGGCGGCTGCTGCGCTGGCGTAGATAATGGGGATCCCTGCGGGTAACTCTTTTTCCTGATTGGCTGTGCCCACCACTATCAGAGCCTTGGGGCGTAGGCTCTGGAGCATATGTAGCACTTGGGAGTCTAAGGTGCCATAGGGGCGCCCAGGCTGGTCGCTGGATTCCTCGCTGCCGCTCATTATCAGCCCAAACTCACCGTATTGTGCCAGTGTTCGGCGCACAGCATTAGCAACCTCAATGAAGATAGGGTTATGTAAGTCGAGCACCAGAATCCCTACAAAAGGTGAGCTCTGGGATGTTAGTGTTTGTGCCACAAAACTGGGGGAGTAGTTCAGTTTGTCGGCCGCCGTACGAATACGTTTGAGGCGCTCATCGCTGACCTTACTGGGATCTTTAAAGGCTAGAGAGACCAGGGACTTTGATACACCGGCTTCTGTGGCGACGTTCATAATGGTGGCACGTTTGGGGGGAGTGGGCATGAATATATTTTCGCACAGGGCCCTCTTAGGGTCAGTGTTTCTACCTTAATGTTGAGAGTGCTCCAAAATATTGGTGGGGTGGGGTATAGTTCTGGGCAAAGATACGTTCTTTCTGTAGACCTGCGTGCTGTCTGTGTCATTTTTATCAGCACTTCTACAGGAGACCACTATGGAACAGAAGACTATTGGCGTAGGCCTTATTAGCGTTGGATGGATGGGTAAGGTGCACACCCGTGCCTATACTTCCCTGCCCATCGTTTACCCCGAACTTGGCATAAAGCCCCGGCTGATTATTGCCGCAGATACCTCCCCCGACCGCGCAGGCTACGCGCGCGATGTCCTAGGTTTTGAATCTTCCACTATGGATTATCAGGAAGTGCTAGCGCACCCCGATGTGGATGTAGTTTCCATTTGTGCGCCCAACTTTTTGCACGCAGAGATGGGTAAAGCAGCCGCTGCCGCAGGTAAAGCCTTCTGGATTGAGAAGCCAGTGGGTCGTTCTGCTGACGAGACCTTGAGCGTGGTAGAAGCCGCTGACGCAGCGGGCGTGGAAACCGCGGTGGGCTTTAACTACCGTAATACCCCTGCCATCGAGTATGCCCGGCAGCTGGTTGCCGACGGGGCGCTGGGGCGTATTACCAATGTGCGTGGTGCCTTTTTTGCTGACTACTCATCAGAGCCCAAGGGTGCGCTTTCCTGGAGATTCATCAGAGAATTAGCTGGAACAGGGGTTCTTGGGGACCTCATGGGGCACCTGGCAGATCTTGCCCACTATATTGTTGGGCCCATCTCTGAGGTGAGTGCGTTGACCTCCACGGTCTACACTGAGCGCCCCAAATTGTCGGTAGGGCAGGGCACCCATTTTGCCGTTATCGAAAACGGGGAGATGGCACCGGTTGAAAATGAGGACTACGCGGCTCTTCTGGTGCGTTTTGGGCAGGACGCCGCTGGTGCCGGTGCAGTGGGGACCCTTGAGGCTTCCCGCGTGGCGGTTGGCCCTCGCGCCCAGTACTCCATCGAAATCTACGGCACCGAGGGCTCGGTACGCTGGGACTTTGAGCGTATGAACGAGCTTGAGGTCGCGCTAGATCGCAGCGGTCCCACTGTGGGCTATACCCGGGTGATGGCTGGTGCTGGCTTTGGTGACTTTGCCAAGTTCCAGCCGGGTGCCGGAACATCCATGGGCTATGACGACCTGAAGGTCATTGAAGCGAAGAAATTCCTGATTGCCTACACCGGAGGTGAGAGCCTGAACGCCGATGTTCATGATGCTCTGCTGGCTAACCGCGTGGTGCAGGCAGCTGAGGATTCTTCCAACAGTGGCCGCTGGGAGCCTGTGCAAGCGGTGGAAGGCACTACCTCTGCGCGACAAGCCGGCTAACTTAATTGAGGTGATCTTAGCGCACTAGTAGCCAGAGCGCACCGAGTACGGTAATCCAGATGACCAGACGTTCAAAGAGCGTCTGGTCAATCTTTGAAATCAACCAGCGTCCCAGTAAACCCCCGGCAAGGACGGCGGGTAGAAGCCAAATATCCAGAGCAAGAGTCTGGGTACTCACCAATCCCATGCCCACTAAGAAGGGCAACTTGACGGCGTTCATCACCGCGAAGAACCAGGCAGCAGTGCCCAGCAATGCCGCCGCCTCAAAGCGTGCAGCAAGAAAATACATGCTCATCACCGGCCCACCTGAATTGGCAACCATGGTGGAGAAGCCGCCCAGGGAGCCGTAGAGCCAGCGGGCTTTTGACCTGTTCTGAGGGCTGGGTGCGCCGTCTTTACTCCTAGCCTGTGTAGCCCGATGGCGCTGCCAAAGGGTCAGGGCCATAAGGCTTAGCAACAGTCCGCCGATGGCGCGCTGAACCCAGGCATCATTTGCTATCAGTAAGAAACCGGCGCCTGCTAGTAGACCTAGCAGGACGGCGGGAACCAGTCTTGCCAGGGTAGGTAGGTGGGCATGGCGTCGGTAGGCAAGGAGTGCCATAATATCCCCAACCATCAGGAGTAAAAGCAAGGCACCGGTGGATTCTCTTGCTGGGATGAGAGCTGCAAAAATGGCTACAGAAACCATATTCACCCCGGGCAGGGCGGTCTTAGAAATACCTACCAGCAGGGCAGCAACTGCCAGTAGTATCCAGGCGGTTAAGCTCAGTTCGTAGATCATGAGAACCTCGCTGAGCTCAGCGCCCACCGTCTTGTAGGGTGGGCGCTAAGCCAGGTAAGCATTCTATCTATGCAGTGAAGGGTAGGCGTGGGTCAACGCCCTGGTTTTCCCAGGTGGAACGCACCCAACCGTGGTGGGGGTCATCTGAAATAAGCCAGTCTCGCACACGCCCGGGACCAGCCATGACGTTGAGGTAGTAAAGGTCGTAGCCGGGGGCGGCCATAGCGGGGCCGTGCCAGCCATAGGGAACCAGTACGACATCACCGGTGCGTACCTCTTCATTGACGTCAATGAGGCGCTCATCAGAGGCGTAGACCCGCTGATAGCCAATGGCATCTTTGGCTTCTTCTGGCGCTCCGGGGGTCTTACGGGTCTCAAAGTAGTAAATCTCTTCGAGGGCGGTTTCGCCCTCTTTTTCTTCATCATGCTTGTGTGGCGGGTAGGAAGACCAGTTGCCTGCCGGGGTGATGACTTCGCAGACGATGAAGCGGTCAGCTTCTAGGGTGGCGGGGGTGCCAAAATTGTGAACTTGGCGGGAGCAGTTACCCGCACCGCGCAGTTCAAGAGGGATTTCTGAGCGGGTTAGGTGACGTACCGGGTAGTCTGCCGTGGCAGGGGCGGTTGCTATTGCTACCCGCACCCCGGGGGCGCCCTCCAGAGTGACGGGGCGGTTAACGCCGGTGTAGAGCACATCGGCAGGGCCGTGAAAGACCGATTCGCGACCGACAAGCTCGTAGGTCTTGCCGTCTACAGTAGCGGTAATATCACCTGTCAGCGGCACAATAATGCGTTCTTCAGGGGCGGCTTCGAGAGTAATCTTCTGGTCATTGAAGGTTGCAGTTTTAATGCCGGTGTGAGACCAACCTGCTACCGCTAGACTTGAATCGTGGGTGCCTAGCGATAGGTCCCAGGGGCCCTCTGCTGCGCTACCTGCGGGGTAAAACCACTCTGACATATTTTCTCCTTTGAATAGCTGTGTCTACTGCGGGGTGAGTAGGGTGCCGGGGCGTGTATAGGCCGCGCTCGTGGGTTGTGTTTAGTTTGAGAGGGTCATTTCAAAGCTGTAAAGATCGGCGCGGTAGACGTGCCTACCGGTTTCCACGCGGGTGCCGATGTCATCGATAACGGTGCGTTGCATGGAAACCAAGGGGGCGCCCAGCTCAATATCGAGGGTTTTTGCGTGAAAGGCGTCGGCTATTTTTGCGCCAACCGTCTGATGCCCCAAGGAGAAGGTGACGCCTAGGGCGCGCAGGACGTCGTAGAGACCCTGCCGAGTGAGATCATCTGGTTCAATGGTGCCCAGTTTTACAGGAATCCAGTTTTCCATTATGGCCAGTGGCTGGTTGTTTTCGAGACGCAGACGTAAGAGGTGGTAGACCTGCTCGCCGCTAGTAAGTTGCAGCTCCTGAGCTATATGGGCGGGGGGATCGATGATTTCGAAGGTGAGAACCTTGGTGCCGGGGGTGACGCCGCTCTGCGACAAATCGCTATAGAGCGAGGTCAGGGAGAGCGGGCGGCGAATTTCGTTAGCAACAACCTGGGTGCCCACCCCGCGTTTGCGAACGAGTAGTCCTGCCCTCACCAGCTCGTCCATTGCTTTGCGCACGGTGGGGCGAGAGAGGTGGAGTTGAGCGGCGATCTCTAGCTCATTAGGGAGCATTGTGCCGGCTGTGAGGGTGCTGGTTGAGATTGCGTTCTTAATTTCGCTGACCAGCTGGTGGTAGAGCGGTACGGGAGAGGTTCTATCGATGGATAGAGAAGAAAGCGTAAACATCGGAAACCATATTCTGTGAGCAGGGATAGTTCGAATGTCACTATGTATGGACAATTTGAGTATATATGAAGGGTTCGGATTCCGCTGGAGATAGCCCCTATAGTGGTAAAAGTGAGACAAGGATTGAACTTTGTTAGGACAAAGTATAGTGTTGGTGATGTCCAGTTACTCCTGTCGAAGGAAGCCGCTATGCCCCTCGTCCGCATTGATCTCAATAACACTCACACTCCTGAAAGCGTCCGCAACATTGCCGATGCCATTCATAATGCAATCGTTGCTGTTTACGCTATTCCACCTCGTGATCGCTTTCAGATTATTAACCGTCATGAGCCCGGGAGCATTATTGCAGAGGATGCAGGTCTCGGCTTTGAACGCAGTGAAGGGGTAGTGATGATTCAGATCTTTACTCAGCAAGGCCGTACCCCGGAGGTTAAACAGGAACTGTACGCTCGAATCGCCAGTGAACTTGCCGAGGTAGGGGTAGAGGGTGAGGACGTCTTTATTGGCTATGTTGAGAACACCTTTAATGACTGGAGCTTTGGCTTCGGTAAGGCGCAGTATGCGTTGGGGGAGCTGGCAGTGCCAAAAGCCTAGTGGCGCATCACCAGATAGGTCTCCTGCGAGTAGTCTTGGAGCATGCCTACACCTGATCGCGGTATCGCTCCGCTTGCTCGCGCCCTTGCCACTGACTTTGAGTTTGCCTTTGAGTATGACGCTCCAGAAATGATAGATGGGGTGGTGGTTGAGACCGCTGAGCTTGATAAAACCTATGTTGAGCTGACCGGCAGAATCTTTACCATCATTGTGAATATTGCCCATGTTGATGATGAGCGTGCCTACAGTTTCACCCTCTATGAGTCTGAGGATGACCCGCAGGCCAGCGAGGACGACGCCGCAGACGAAACCGTGGTGTTGCAAGAAGCGGGTATCGCCACCTTGGAAAAGCTGGAGCAGAGGGTGCGCGATGTGCTGACTGACTCAGCTAACTACCTCACCGACCACGAAATCTACGACATCGCTGAAGTGGTGCGCGTAGTCGATGAAACCTACAGCCCCGAACAGCAGGCAAAGATTATCGCGCAGGCACAAGAGCAGTCCGGGGCATCGGCAGAGCAGGACGCCCGCGGTAGCTCTTTCTTCAAGTAAGCAGGGATGGCTCAGCCTAGAGGCTGAGAGCTGGAAGAGCATGAGTCGTCCCTAGGTATGATTTCTGGGAATCTAGCGGCGAGAAGCTGAAATAGTGGGGGAGAGGCACCCTATACTGAGGGATAAGACAGGGCTACTAGCCTCTCTCACCTCCCTATCATCGAAAGCGACCCCGATGCAGAACGACCCCAGCCTCGAACCAGCCGCTCCGGCACACCCTCGACCGGCGTCCCAGCGCTCCCGACCCGCGCACCGTAAGAAAATGTCTACCCTCACCAAAACTTTGGTGTGGGTGGGCTCTGGTCTCCTGGCACTCATACTCATCGGTGCCGTGTTGATGTCGTTGTTGAGTGGTAGGGAAGAGAGCGCCTCGGAGGTGCCCGCCACTGACTACCTCATTTTGACTAGCTCAGATGTGAGTAACCGTGTGAGGGTTGAGGGGCACGTCAGCCCCGGGACCGTAGAGTCAGTCACCACCCACCTCACCTCACCCATTAGTTCTGTCACCGTTGAACCCGGTGACCGTGTAGAACTGGGGCAGAACCTAGCGACGATTGACGCCTCAGCCCTGCAGGGTGAGCTGGATAGCCAGCGCACCACCCTGGACGGTCAGGTCACCTCAGCGCAGAGCGCCCTTACCGCCGCCCAGGGCGCCTATGACAACTACAGTGCCGGCATTAACAATGGCACTAACCCTGACATCCTTGCGGCTCAGGGAGCCCAGCGAACCGCCAATGAACAGCTCACCGTTGCCAACGATGACCTCTCCGCTAAGCGTGAGGCACTCGCTATATCAGGCAATGACCCGGCTCTTGCCACAGAAGTCCGCGCCGCAGAGAGTGCCCAGCGCATCGCAGCCGGAGCCAAGGCTGACGCTGACACCGGTATCACCACCGCTCGCAGTGCAGCCGATACTCAACTCGCTACTCTGGCTACCGAACTAGAAACCGCTCGTAGCGCCCTGACCACCGCCCAGACCACTCGTGACCAGGCCCTCGAGAAGCTGCAGGACGATATCAACTCGGCAACCATTAGCTCACCCATCAACGGTGTGGTGATGAACGTGGCTAAGCCCGGCGCTCCTGCAACCGGCCCGGTTGTGACTATCGGTGATGACTCCAAGCTCACCATCACCACCAAAGTACGTGAAGCAGATATCGCTTCCATCAAGGAAGGTAACAAGGTCACCTTTACCTCCGGCAGCACCGGCTCTAAGGAATACACCGGCACCGTTACCTCGGTGGCCTCCATCGCTGACTCCGTGCAGCAATCCGGTTCTGAGGAGGCGGCTTCTGCTGGAATGTCGGGCGCGGGTTCCAGTGACCCCACCTTCACCGTTGAAATCGAAGTAACCGGTGATCGTGAAGGCCTGCAGCTGGGCTCCAGCGTCAAAGCGCAGATTATCACCGCTGAAGAAGCCTCCACCCTCTCCCTCCCTCTGGACGCTGTCTACACCACCGACGCCGGCACTAAAGCGGTGGTCGTGGCAGTACCCACCGACTCCGGCGCCTACACCCTCGAAGAGCGCTCCGTTGAAACCGGCCTAGCCAACGACGTTGATGTCGCCGTGACCGGCGGGGACGTGGCTGAGGGTGACATGGTGCTTACCCCCGGTGAGAAGTACCGCTCGCAGCTGGGCCAGAACGTCACCCTCGGCTCGGGAAGGAGCTGGTAGCCCGTGACCGGCTACGAATACAACCCGCCCGGGCAACCCGGAGCCTGGCTACCCGGCCAGCCGGGAGCTGATCCCACCCTGGCGCTCCCCGGCGCGGCATCCAACCGGTTGCTGGATATGCGCGGCATCGTCAAAAGCTTCAACGTGGGCGCCGAAAGCCACATCACCATCCTCCCCGGCGTGAACTTTCACGTGAACCGCGGCGAATTCGTCTCGGTGGTAGGTGCCTCCGGCTCCGGCAAAACCACACTCATGAACATCATCGGACTGTTAGACCGAGCCAACCAGGGCAGCTATACCTTTGACGGCGAAGACATCATGCAGCTCGACGATGACGATCTAGCCTTCTACCGCAGCCAAAACATCGGCTTCATCTTTCAGAGCTTCAACCTCATCGGCAGAATCTCCGCCCTTAAGAACGTAGAGATGCCCATGATGTACGCCGGCATCAACGTCAAAGAACGCCGCGAACGTGCTGAGCACCTGCTAGAGCAGATGGGCATGGCTGACCGCATGATGCACAACCCCGTTCAGCTCTCGGGCGGACAGAAGCAGCGCGTGGCTATCGCCCGCGCGCTCGCCAACGACCCGCCCCTTTTGCTAGCCGATGAACCGACCGGCGCGCTGGACAGCCAGACCGGGCGCATGGTCATGGACCTCTTCCACCAGCTCAACCGCGAGCAGAACAAGACCATTGTCTTCATCACCCACAACTCCGAGCTAGCCGCCGAAACCACCCGCGTGGTGACCATGGTAGACGGCAGAATCGTGAGCGGTGAGGACGCCGCCACCCCCTACCTGGGGGCACCTGCCGCAGGGCCTGTGGCGGCCTCGCCCACCAGCGTCCTTGCGCCCCCGGCAGCTACCCCGCAAGGAGGGGAACAGGCATGAACATCCGCGAATCAATCTCGCTAGCCTTCAGCAGCTTGCGCACCAACAAGATGCGCTCCTTCCTCACCTTGCTCGGCATCATCGTGGGTATCTCCTCGGTAATTGCCATTCTTACTCTGGGCCATGCGCTCAAGATGCAGACCACCCAGTCCATCGTCAGTTCTGGCGCCAATGACCTCATGGTGCAGGTGACCGAGCGACCCAAGGAGGGAGAAGAGGACAAATCAACCAGTAATGATCCCTATGCCGCCATGTACGGTGGGGGTGGAGCTGCCCCTGATGAAGCCTCAAAACTTGATGTCGATGATATTCAGCGCATCAAGGACGCTATGGGGGATAAAATCTCCGGTGTGCCGGTGGGTAGTGCCTACGGTGGTATGGGCGTGACCCTCTATAACGGGGAACGGAACCAGTCAGCGAGTGTTTCCCCGGTGAACTTGGACTTCTTAGATCTTGAGAAAGTCAATATCACCTACGGTCGCAACATTACCCAGACCGATATTGATCACCGCCGCCCGGTAATCTTGATTTCCGAATCCCAGATGTTCTCCCTCTTCGATAGCCCAGAGGACGCTATCGGTGGGGAGGTCGAGCTGGATGCTCAGGGTTCTAGCTCCAGCGCCGTGGTGGTAGGTGTCTTTGCCCCCAACACCTCTGGCGGTCTCTTGCTCTCGTCCACCGACGATATTACCTACACGCCCTACACTAATAGCGGTGCTCTGGGTTATAAGGAGGAATCCTGGGCTAGCCTCGCGGTGCGTCCGGCTGAAGGTCAGGACCTCGTGCAGGTTAAGTCCCAGCTGCAGGCTGTGCTGACGGGTATGTACCGATCCAACGAAAACTTCCATGCAGAAATCCAGGACTTCCAGGCGTCCACGGACGCTTTTAACCAGGTTCTGGACGGTATCAGCGCGGCCATTTCGGCTATCGCTGGTATTTCCTTGCTGGTGGGTGGCATTGGCGTCATGAACATTATGCTGGTGACCGTCACCGAACGCACCCGAGAGATTGGTGTGCGCAAGGCGCTGGGCGCTACTCGCGGGGCTATTCGTCTGCAGTTCGTGATTGAGGCCATGATGGTGTGCCTGGTGGGCGGGGTGATTGGTGTGCTCTTAGGGGGTGCCCTGGGTATGTTTGGGTCCACCTTCTTCAGTGAAATGACCTTCCCGCCACTGAGCGCAGTCTTACTGGCTCTAGGTTTCTCACTGGGTATCGGCCTCTTCTTTGGTTACTACCCCGCCAATAAGGCGGCAAAACTAGATCCCATTGACGCCCTACGTCATGAGTGATCACTAGGGAACTCGCACCCTGAGGAGCCCCGTCTGTTTCCAGTCTAAAGTGGAGAGCAGACGGGGCGCTTTGTTCTATCAGGTCTCGGGGTAGGTGGAGCCAGTTATTATCGCCCACCCACTTTCCTTGCCTAGCGCAGACTCTCACCAATTTTGAGGTGAATCAGGCTGGGTCCCTTGGTCCCTAGAGCCTGGGTGACCGTCTTTGCCAAGGTGTCCATGGTGGCGGTGAAAGCAGTGGCACCGAAACCCTCCGCCAGTTTCACCCAGTCAGGCTGCACCAAGTTGACCGCAACATCCGCGATGCCCCGGTCGCGCTCATTCTGGCGAATTTCGCCGTAGCCGCCGTTATCCACACAAATAATGGGTAGGTCGAGCTGCTGCTCCACCGCCGTCATCATCTCCTGGATGGCGAACATGAGTGCGCCGTCGCCCAGTAGGCAGACCACCGGACGCTCAGGGGCGGCAATCTTGGCGCCCACCGCGGCGGGCAGACCGTACCCCAGGGTGGCGTAGGTTGCCATGTAGAGCAGAGAATTGGGCTTCGGAGCCCGGTAGAAGGTGGTGGTGCCCATATAGGTGACCTGGGAAGAGTCACCGGCGATGATGGTGTCTTCAGGCAGAACTTCCATAATCAGCTCGTTGAGTTGGGCTAGTTCAGGTGCAATGGCCCGTCCCTCATTATCTAGGGCGTCGAAGACTTCTTGCAGGTCTCGCTGTGTGCGCGAGGCGGGGGTGATTCCCTGCTCTGACAGTGCTTTCAAGAGTTGCGGCACGACAGCTTTTGAGTTGCCCGGCAACTCAATATCCGGGGTGATGTTGGTGAGCAGCTGGGAGCGTTCAATATCCACCCGGATGACTGGGCCTGCGGGGCGGATATCGCCTTCCCACAGCTCAGCTTCACCGATTTTTGAGCCGATAATCAGCATGGCATCGGCTTGCTGGCAGAAGGAGTGGGCGGCGGTGAGGCGCAGGTCTGCGCCCAGGGATAGGCGGTGCTTCTCTGGGATTGCGCCCTTACCGTTGATGGAGGTTAGTACGGGGGCTTCTAGCGTTTCTGCTAGGAGCAGCAGGTCATCGGCTGCAGCAAGGGAGCCGCCGCCGGCAATAATCACCGGGTTAGTGGACGCCGCTAGCATGCGGGCTGCCTCTTCAACGTCTTCGGCGGGTGCCGGTTGAGGTTTGCCCAGGGGGCGGGCAGCGAGGAGCGCCTCGTCCACCTCGGCTTCGGCTTCCAAGATATTAAGGGGCACCTCGATGTGGATGGGGCGGGGGCGGGCGTGCGCGAAGGAGCGGAAGGCATTGTGGATGATGTCCACCGCTTCTTCAGCTGAGTTCACGCGGCGGGAAAATTCAACAATGGAGTTGACCGCTCCGGTGGGGTTCTTGGTCTCGTGCAGGGCGCCGATATCTCGGAATTCGTGCCCGACCGGGCGGCCGGGGGAGAGGATAATCATGGGTCGAGATTCGGCGTAGGCGGTGGCTGCCCCCGAGAGGGAGTTGAGCAGGCCGGGCCCTGAGGTGGTGATGACCACGCCGGGCAGTCCGCGAGTCTGTGACCAGCCGTCGGCACCGTAAGAAGCGCCCTGCTCATGGCGGGTAGTGACGGGCTTGATGCCTAGCTCCTCTAAATGGCGGTAGAACTCAAGGTTGTGGGTGCCGGGAATGCCAAAGACGGTGTCGATGCCGTAATTTCGCAGGGTTGCCAGAATCGCGTAACCGGCGTTGCGGCGAGGCTCGGTGGTGCCTGCGCGCTGGGGAGAGTGTGCCAAGAGGGTGCCTTTCGTCAGCAGTTGTCCGCTTTAGCATACGTGCTGGGCGCATAAATATTGCATATTTCCACCCCTGAAATGTTATGCAGACCACAGTATGTTTATGGGGTTGGTGCGGCCGGGCGGAAATACCCGCTTTCTCTCATCTGCACCCTCCACCGTGAGTACTTTCGAAACAAAACGGGTACTTTCAGCTAAGCGCTCGCTGGCTGGGTCTTACTGAGTGCTGGTGGCGTTGCTGCAGGCGGGCGTCCCAGGCGTTCATGACCTCAGACGAGGTGGGCTTGGTGAGTAGCGAGACCGCAACGTAAACCACCAGCGAGGACGCTAGGCCGTAGTAAATAGGCTCGTTAGCGAGCACTCCAAAAATGGGCAAAGACGCTAGAGTCACCACTGAACCGACTAGCATGGATGCAGCTGCGCCCGCACCGGTGCCACGGCGCCAGAGCAGACCGCCCAGAATAGCAACCATCAGACCGCCGACCAGAATGTCGTAGGCGATGGTCAAAGAGGTGACGGTATCGGTCAGGAAAATTGCCAGGACGGTAGCAACTAGGCCGAGAATCAGCAGGTAAATCCGGTCAGTTGCTAGGGTGGCGTCCGAATCTCCGCCTTCTTCTTCAAGGGCGGGCTTGCCCGTCAAGAAGGGGATAACGTCCACGCGAGCCACGGTGGCTGAGGCGATCAATGCGCCGGAGGCGGTAGACATCATGGCGGCTACACCGGCTGCCAGTACTACGCCGCCTACACCGGTAGGCAGGTAGTTCTGAGCTACGGTGGCGAAGGCGTCATCCTGACTTTCTAGGCCCGGTACTAGCGCTGCGGCTGCCATGCCAATGACAGCTCCGGCTATGCCGTAGAGGCCGATGTAAACACCTGCACCGGTCCCGCCCCAGCGGGCGACTTCGGGGGAGCGTGCCGAGAAGACGCGCTGCCAAATGTCCTGCCCCACCAGAATGCCCAGGGTATAAATCACGAACATGGTGATGATGGAATTAGTGCCCATGGTGTCCAGTGAGAAGTATTCGGTGGAAAGGCGCTCGGTCAGTCCATCCCAGCCGCCGGCCTGTGATAGGGATAAAGGCAGCATGAGCAGGAAGATGCCCACGGTCATGATGGCGAACTGCATCATATCGGTCAGGGTAATGGACCACATGCCGCCCAGCAGGGAATAGCCAATAACGACCAGGGAGCCCAGCAGAATTGCCCAGGAGCGGTCTATATCAAACATGACACGGAAGATGGAGGCGTAGGCGGCGGTTGAGGTCACCGTGATCATGAGGGTGTAGCCCAGCATGACGATAGATGAGACCTGGGTGGCGCGTACTCCGTACCGCAGGGAGAGCATCTGCGAGACCGTGTAAATTTTGAGCTTAGAAATGATGGGCGCGAAGATCAGCGATAGGAGCACCACGCCGGCGGCGATAGCCACAACCAGCCACATGCCTGACAGACCGTAGGTGTAGCCCAGGCCTACACCGCCCACGGTGGACGCTCCGCCTAGGACGACGGCGCTCATGGTGCCCGTGTACAGCAGGGGGCCCAGGCGGCGTCCGGCGACACGGAAGTCCTCTGCATTTTTGGCGCGGCGTTTACCCATGTAGCCACAGAAGATAAGGGCTACTAGGTAGAGCAGAATGATGGCAAGATTCACTGAAACTCCAGGGTGATTGTGCGCGTGCGGGCAGTCACAGTGTAAGTCATGGAGGGTAGTTGAGGCGAAATGAGAGCCGACCTTTCGCCAGACTAAAGCCAAGGAGGCAAGACTGCTCAGGGGTATAAAAATGCCAGACCCGTGTGGGTCTGGCATTTTTTATAGATTAGATGGACGCCGGCGGGCGGGGTGCGCCTTGGGGTGGAGCGATTCGGGCGTATTTCCCGGATGTAACCCCTGCAGTGCCTTGATCCGCTGCAGAAGGAGCTACGGTGCCAGGGTTGCGGCGAAGGGGAGCGGGGTCCCAGTCGCTATCGACCAATTTCTTCTGCACCAAGATAGCCGCACCAAGAATGGCTGCGCCGATGAGTGCAGTAACGATGGCTCCTGCTACTGCGCCAGCGGATGCTCCTGCGCCGATAAGGATGCCCACCACGCCGAAGTCGGTATCACCGAAGGTGGTGTTGGCTTCACCAAAGGAGCCCAGCACCTTCATCAGGAAGGCGGGCAGGAAGGAGACCAGTAGGCCATTGACGAAGCCGCCGGCGATGGCACCGCGGCGGCCGCCTGTTGCGTTACCGAAGACACCTGCTGCGCCGCCGGTGAAGAAGTGGGGAACCAAACCGGGCAAAATAAGCGCGAAGCCGAAAGCCGGCCCTAGCCAGGCTCCCAGAATGAAGAGGCTGACCAGCCCGCCGGTGAAGGAAGCTAAGAAGCCAATGAGTACAGCGTTCTGGGCGTAGGGGAAGACGATGGGGCAGTCGAGCGCGGGTACTGCACCGGGCACCACCTTGTTAGCGATTCCCTGGAAAGCGGGGACCAGTTCGCCCAGGATAGTGCGCACACCAAAGAGGATGACGGCAACCGAGATGCCGAACTGCAGACCTGTGGTTACCGACTGCATGAGGTAGTTACCTAGTCCGGAGGCGCCATTGGAGAAAGCTGCGAATGCTTCTTCGCCTGCGCGCATGTAGAAGAGGCTGGCGACCACCAGGTACATGAGAACCATGGAAAGGGCAGTTGCCACCATAGAATCGCGCAAGAAGCGCAGTGACTCGGGCACCTTGATGTCTTCGGTGGAGGGGGAGGTGCCTTTGGGGTCTACAGCTCGGCCCACCAGGCTTGAGGCGATGTAGCCCACGGTGCCAAAGTGGCCCATGGCGACGGTTGAGCCGCCGGTGACCTTCTTCATCCAGGCCTGGGAGAAGGCAGGCATAGCCACCAGTAGGACGGCGAGGAAGAGTGAGCCCAGGGTTACGGTGACCCAGGGGCTGAGGTCAGTGGTGGCTAGAACCATAATGATCAGGGTGGCCATGAACAGCATGTGATGACCCGTAAGGAAGACATAGCGCAGGGGTGTAATGCGCGCTAGTAAGAGGGCTGCGAGGAAGCCTAGAATCATAATCCAGGAAACCTGGGCGCCGAAACTTTCTTGGGCTATGCCAACGATTGCTTCATTAGTAGGCACAACGCCCTGGGTACCCAGTGCCCCTTGGATCATAGCGCCGAGTGGCACGAGGGAGGCAACGACTAGGCCAGCGCCTGCGCCAATCAACAGAAAGCCGAGCGTCGCCTTAATGCCGCCGCCAATAACTTGGCCCACGGATTTACGCAGGCCGATTAACCCAACTACGGTGATGAGGCCAATGAGGAATGCTGGGACCGAGAGAACTTCGTTGACGATGAAAGCCGCGAAGTCGGTAATGAAGCCCATGAGAGTCTCCTAAAAAATAAGAATGGTGTGTGTTTAGACGGCGTAGCGGCGGCGGAGCACGCCGTCGAGTTCTTGCGTGGAGGTGAAGTCGTTTATAACTTCAACGGCGACACCCAAATCGCCTAAGGTCTCAGCGATAGCACGGGAGGTTAGCACGAAATCACTGCTACCGGCTTTGCCTTTGGCGCTGATAGTGTCGGTGGCTTCGACGTCGATAAAGGGGTCCCATCCCCAGGCGACGAGCACCTTTTCGAGGGTTGATTTGAGGAAGAGGCTGGAGCCCACACCGTTTCCGCAGACACAGAGAATATGTCCTTTAGAGGCAGGTGCACTCGCCAGTTCTTCTTTGGTGGGCGGCGCCTGCTGTTCAGTAGATGCCAGGGTGCTGCCCTGGTGTGAGGTGTGAGCTGATGCCGCTTCTGAAGGCAGTTTTTTGCCGCTGAGAATCTCGCGTATCTCTTGATCGCTGGTTGCAGTATCGAGGGCAACCCGCGAGGCAGCGTCCGAGAGAACCCCAGCGAGAGCTGCTAAAGCTTTTTGATGAGCGGTGGCATCGGTAGCAGCCAAGCTCATCACGATGGTGACGGGATCATTTTTGGCGCTGCCAAAATTCACCGGTGTAGCCAGGCGTGCAAAGGAGAGCGAGGTCTGCTGGACGGACGGATCGGGGCGGGCATGAGCCAGGGCGAATCCTGGGGTCAGCACGATGTAGGGGCCGTGCTCCTCAACGGATTGAATCATCAGATCCGTGTAGTGCGCTGTGACGGTTCCAGCTTTCTCAAGGAGAGCGCCAGAGGCACGGATGGCGGACTGCCAGGTGGTCGCGTCCACGTCGAGTGCTATGGCACTGTCGGGGATTAAGTTCGTCAGTGAACTCATGCGGGTTCCTTCTCTCAGGTGTCACCCCCAGCGTCTTTAGTCAGGGGCTGTTGTTAAATTTTGAGGATGTTTCTAGTCTAGTTACCTCGGTATTTCTGAAAGACGAGAAGGCGTCGGCCACTTTGCCTGATTGTGTAAAAATATTCAATAATTCGCACCCTTAAGTACAGGCGGTTTGGGGGGGATTTTCCTATTAATTTCAGGTGATGTGCATATATATATTGAACTCGGTATAAACAGTCATCTCCGGTGTATAAACAGCGCGCCTGCCGGGTTATAGTTGAGTGAAATCTCGTGGCAGGGCTCACATATGAGCGCTCTCTCTACTTCTTCTAAGGAGCACCATGGCAGAAGCATCCTTCTCAGCTAAACCCAACCGAGTCATCGCAACCGGTGCCGACGGCGTCGAGCGGGTTGGCCCCGTCAACGCCGCCGAGGTGCCCCGCTGGGCTGGCAACGGCACCTTCGCCCGCCTGCCCCGCCTGGACGAAGTAGAGAAGGCAGACATCGTCATCGCCGGTATCCCCTGGGACTCCGGCGTGTCCTACCGCCCGGGTGCCCGCTTCGGCGCCAACCATGTGCGTGAGTCCTCCCGCCTGCTGCGCCCCTTCAACCCCGCCGCCAATATCTCCCCCTTTGCAGAAGCCCAGGTGGCGGACGCCGGCGACATCATCGGCAACCCCTTCAACATCGAAGAAGCCCTCGAAATGATTGAAAAGGGCGTGCACGAACTCACCAAGGACGGCGCCAAGCTCGTCTCTATCGGCGGCGACCACACCATTGCTCTGGCTAACCTGCGCAACCTGCACAAGAAGCATGGAAAAATTGCCCTGCTGCACTTCGACGCCCACCTGGATACCTGGGACACCTACTTCGGTGCTGAGTACACTCACGGAACCCCCTTCCGCCGCGCCTTTGAAGAAGAACTGCTAGATACCGATGCCCTCTGCCATGTGGGCACCCGCGCCTCCCTCTACGGCACCGAGGACCTAGATGACGACGCCCGCTTCGGCTTCGGTATCGTCTCTTCAGCCGATGTTTACTACCTGGGCGTCACCAAGGTGGTTGAGCTATTGCGCGCTCGCATTGGCGAGCGCCCGCTCTATGTTTCCATCGATATTGACGTGCTTGACCCTGCCCACGCACCGGGCACCGGCACTCCTGAGCCCGGCGGTATGACTAGCCGTGAGCTTCTGGAAATTCTGCGCGGTCTGCGCGGGCTTAACCTGGTGGGCTCTGAGGTGGTTGAGGTGTCTCCTCCCTACGACCATGCTGAGCTGACCGGTCTTGCGGGTGCCCACGTTGTCTACGAGCTCATCTCCCTGCATGCCGCTGGTGTAAACGCTCAGCCCATCTCACCTGCTTACGGTGAAGCCACGGTTACCTACGGTGAGAAGGCAGAGGGCTAGAACATGTCAAAGATTGAGGAACTGCTGGCCAATGCCACCCCCGCCGAAGCGCGCATCATGAATCATTTTGCCGCCCGCGCTGAGGGCTTCCGTCCCTCGGCAGTGCGTGATGTTTTTGAGGTTGCTATGCGCCCCGGCATCATCTCCCTTGCCGGCGGTAACCCAGACCTTGATCTGCTACCCCTGGGTGAGCTGGGTGCCATGAGCGCCCGCATCATTGAAGACGAAGGTCTGGAGGTTCTGCAGTACGGTTCTGGCGCCGGCTTGGAGGAACTGGCACAGTTGGTCTGCGACTTTATGGGTTCTGAGGGTCTTAGCCCGCAGCTCGATGATATTCAGATGACTGCTGGCTCTCAGATGGGCCTAGACCTTGCCACAAAACTCTTCGTTAACCCCGGGGACGTCATCCTGGCAGAAGGCCCCACCTACACCGGCGCGTTGGGCGTCTTTGAGGGCTACCAAGCGGATGTACGCCAGGTCCCTTTGGACGCCGATGGGCTAGACCCCGCCGCAGTTGAGCAGGCGATTGCTGAGATTCGCGCTGAGGGTAAGAAGGTCAAGTTCCTCTACACCATCCCCAACTTTCAGAACCCCACCGGCATCACCCTCTCGGATCAGCGCCGCGCCGAGCTGGTGCGAGTCTGCCGGGAGGCCGACGTCCTGATTGTTGAGGATAACCCCTATGGTCAGCTGTCCTTTGATGGGTTCCGCCGCCGCTCGCTTTACTCTTACGACCCTGAGAATGTGCTCTATCTGGGATCCTTCTCTAAGGTCTTTTCGCCGGGGGTGCGCGTGGGCTGGATGGTTGCACCTCTGCGGGTGCGTAAGTTCTTGCAAATTGCCGGTGAAGCGGTAACGATCTGCCCTTCGGTGCTGTCCCAACGCCTGGTGCTGGGCTTTATGCGTGAAGGGCTTTGGGAGCCGCATACCCGCCGGACTGCTGCCCTCTACCAGCAGCGTTGTCAGGCGGTGCTGGACGCGTGTGAGAAGTACATGCCAGAAGGCACTACCTGGACGGTGCCCGCCGGTGGCTTCTTCACCTGGCTCACCCTGCCTGAGGGTGGCAAGTTTGCAGATGCCGCCGACGCCCTGGCGCCGGCCATCGAAGCTGGCGTAGTCTTCATTCCCGGCTCAGCTTTCTACGAGCCGGTGGAGGTAGACGGCGCACTGGTCAACCCCGGCGCCAACCAGTTGCGCATTGCCTTCTCAGCGGTTGAACCCGAGGTGCTCACCGAGGGTGTCAAGCGTCTAAGTCAGGTGCTGGCAGCTTGATACCTTCCCTTCGGCAAGAAGTTTCTCTTGCCGAAGGGTTATTCCTCTTCCCAATAATTGTTCAACAATGTGGCTAGATAGTGGCCTTCTTCCTGCGTGCGCCTGGCAGAATAGAAACCAGACCCAGATCCCGCTCAAGGAGGCACCCTATGACCCTGGCAGTAGACCTTAACTCAGACTCCGGCGAAGCCTTCGGCTCTTGGAGCATGGGCGATGACGAAACCATGATGGGCATCGTCTCATCAGCCAACATCGCCTGCGGCTACCACGCCGGTGATCCCAGCGTCATGCGTGCAACCTGCGCCGCTGCCGTCGCCCAGGGTGTAGCCATCGGCGCCCACGTTGCCTATCCGGATCTAGCGGGTTTTGGCCGCCGCTTCATGGATATGACCGCCACTGAACTTACTGACGCCGTCATCTACCAGATCGGTGCCCTGCAAGCAGTCGCCAGCATGACCGGCGGGCAGGTCACCTACTGCAAGCCCCACGGCGGGCTTTATAACGCCATCGTGCACCATGAGGATCAGGCGCAGGCAGTTGCCACGGCGCTCGCAGAGCTCAACCGGGCGTCCGGCACCAACCTGTCGGTGCTCTGCCTGCCTAACAGTGAAATTGAACGCCGCGCCAAGGACGCCGGGGTGGAGGTTTTCTATGAAGCGTTCGCTGATCGCGGTTACACCCCGCAGGGCACGCTGGTGTCCCGCCGTGAGGCAGGTGCCGTCATCCATGATCCAGCCCAGGTAGCGGAGCGGGTGCTGCGCATGGTGGTGGATCGCGAGGTTATCGCCGTGGATGGCAGCCGCGTGGCACTCGAAGCTGACAGTATTTGCGTGCACGGGGATACCCCCGGCGCTGTTGCCCTAGCGGGAGCAGTGCGTAGCAAACTTGAGGACACCGGGGTGCAGGTGCGCGCCTTCTCCAGAGGACTTTAAGCTCCCTCAGCTCTTGATAAAAAGTGGTACTTTCTGCCCGTGAGTGGGGGTTTATCACCACTTTTGGGCGGAAAGTACCACTGAAATTTGGTTGCTCTACAGATGCTGTTTCCTATGCTGAGCGCTCTATTTGCCCCAGAATAGAAGCATGATCTTTTTTGCGCACCGCGGGCTCTCCGCCACCCACCCAGAGAACACCCTAGCCGCTTTCAACGCGGCGGTGGATGCCGGCTTCACCTGGTGTGAAACCGACGTTGACCTGGCTACCTGCGGCACACCCGTCCTGCTACATGACACTGACCTGGATCGCACCACCAATCTCTCCGGTAGCCTCTACGAGCACACCGCAGAGCAACTTGCATCGGCGGACGCCGGTTCCTGGTTTGCCCCCGAATATGCCGGTGAACCGGTGCCCACTCTTGCTCAGCTCATCGACCTCATGAACCAGCGTGGGCTGAATGCCAACATTGAACTGAAATCCAATGAGCAGGGCAGGGAACGTTCCCTGCAGCTGGTAGACGCCGTCATCGAGCAGCTAGACCGTTTAGAATCGGGGCGCCAGGTGCTGGTCTCTTCTTTCAACCACCTGCTGCTGGCTGAACTCAAGCGCCGGGCACCTCGGTACCGAGTCGGCGCTCTCTTCACCCGCGAAATGCTGCAACCTGACTGGCTCTCGGTGCTAGAACTCATCAACGCCGACGCTGTGCACATCCAGTCCGAAGGCCTCACCCGAGCCACCGTCCAGCAGCTTCGGGCCGCTGGCTACGACGTCAACGTGTGGACGGTCAACAGCCGTGCCCGCGCCAACGAACTGCGAAACTGGGGCGTCACCGGTGTCTTTACAGACTCTGCAGAAGTTGCCCGAATCTGAGCCCGTAAAGTGTGATGGTTAAATCTAAGGGCATTTTTTGCACCGCGCAGAACCCGCCAAAATACTGTAGAAATGCTGCCAGGACACTACTTTTTGTAGTAGCCGAAAAGGGATGCAGTAAACCTAAAAAATACACCCGTGAAACGTGGCGGTAACCTGCTCGTTGTAGACTGGTATTCCATGGTAAATGCAATTGGTTTTGACCGTGAGAAATACATCGAGATGCAGTCTCGACACATCCAGGAGCGCCGCGAAGAAATCGGCGGCAAGCTCTATCTTGAAATGGGTGGCAAGCTTTTTGACGATATGCACGCATCCCGTGTACTGCCTGGCTTCACCCCCGACAACAAAATCGCTATGCTTGAGCAGATTCGCGATGAGGTTGAGATTCTAGTCTGCCTGAATGCCAAAGACCTTCAGCGCAACAAAATGCGTGCCGATCTGGGTATCACCTATGAAGACGATGTGCTGCGCCTCGTGGACGTTTTCCGTGACCGCGGTTTTTTGGTTGAGCACGTGGTCATCACCCAGATGGAAGACGAGAACAGCAAGGCAGCAGAGTTCAAGGACCGCCTGGAGCGTCTGGGGCTGAAAGTCTCCCGCCACCACGTCATTCCCGGTTACCCTGCTAACACCGACTTAATTGTGTCTGAGGACGGTCTGGGCCGCAACGAGTTCGCCGAAACCACCCGCAACCTGGTGGTTGTCACCGCTCCCGGCCCCGGCTCAGGCAAGCTAGCTACTGCGCTGTCGCAGGTTTACCATGAGAACAAACGCGGCGTGAAGGCCGGCTACGCCAAGTTCGAGACCTTCCCCATCTGGAACCTGCCCTTGGAACACCCCGTCAACCTGGCTTACGAAGCGGCCACCGTTGACCTCGATGATGCCAATGTCATCGACCACTTCCACCTGACTGCTTATGGTGAGTCCACCGTCAACTACAACCGCGACGTCGAGGCCTTCCCGCTGCTCAAGGTTCTGCTGGAAAAAATGACCGGCACCACCCCCTACCAATCACCCACTGACATGGGCGTAAACATGGCCGGTAACTGCATGACCGATGACGCCGCCTGCCGCTACGCCTCCGAGCAGGAGATCATCCGCCGCTACTTCAAGGCGCTGGTGGACGAGGCTCGCGACGGCTTGAACTCCACCCAGTCAGACCGCGCCGCCGTGGTGATGGCAAAGGCCAACCTGAAGGCCACCGACCGTCCCGTGGTTGAACCTGCGCGCGCCCGTGCTGAGTCAACCAACGCCCCCGCCGCCGCAATTGAGCTGGCCGATGGCACCATCGTGACCGGTAAGACCACCGACCTGCTGGGCTGCTCTGCCGTTGCCCTGCTGAACGCTCTCAAGCACCTGGCTGGCCTGGATGATGCTAAGCACCTGCTGTCTGATAAGTCCATTAAGCCTATTCAGGATCTCAAGACCCTGCATTTGGGTAGCGTGAACCCCCGCCTGCACACCGACGAGGTGCTGATTGCCCTCTCAACCTCGGCTGCCCACGATGAGGACGCCCGTCTAGCGCTTGAGCAGGTTAAGAACCTGCGCGGCGCGGACGTGCACACCACCACCATCCTGGGTTCAGTGGACGAGGGAGTCTTCCGTGCCCTGGGGATGCTGGTCACCTCTGACCCCAAGTTCCAGAAGAAGGCGCTCTACCAGAAGCGTTAGCCGCCAAGGAGCTTTCCTAAGCGCAAAGGCTGCCACCGGTTGGTTCCGGTGGCAGCCTTTTAGCTCTTGAAGGTGGAGTCGTCCACAGGTTCACCCCAGTTAACGAATTCACCCTTGTCATTGAAGGGGGTTACGGCGATGTGGGTCATGGGTCCATCGCTGGTGGCGCCGTGCCAGTGGTTGATGCCGGGTTCGAAGAAGAAGGCTTCGCCGGGAGCCAGTAGTTTGGGTTCTTCGCCTTCGAGCTGGTAGACGCAGGTGCCCGAGGTGACCACGATGAGCTGGCCAACATCGTGGGTGTGCCAGTTGGTGCGGGCTTCGGCTTCGAAGGTCACTGCGAGGGACTGGAGCTCCTTGCTGGGGGCCAGCGGGTGCATGTAGGCCTGGCCGGTAAAGGAGCCAGCGGGAGCGGGCTTGCCGAGGGGAAAGAGTGAATCGGTCATGGTTACCTCCTGGGGTGATGGGTTTCCCTTCTAACCCTAAACAGCCAGGGTTAGTTTGGGGAGATTTCAACACGACTTTTATGGCAGAGAAGCTTGATGGCTAGCCTTGGGGTGATGATTCCCATAGGGGTTTATCTAATGATTCACATTCTAACGTGCAGAAATGGGGTGAGTGGCGGTGTTAGGGTGAAAATATAAATAAGTATTAAATATGCCAATTAGGAGTGTTCCGTGATGACTAACCCTCAAGAAACAACCCCCAACGACTGGGATACCCGCTCACCCGACGTCCAAGCCGACCAGGTCGCCGCCTACGACGCCATGCGTAGTAAATGCCCCGTCGCTCACGATGACTACATGGGCTACTCCCTGCTCAAAAACGCAGACATCAAGTACGCACTGGAGCACCCAGAAATTTTTTCTAATAAGGTATCAACCCGCCACATTGCCGTCCCCAACGGTATGGATGCCCCCGAACACACCGCCTTCCGTGCTGTTAACGACAAGTACTTCACCCCTGACCGTATGCAGGTCTTTGAGCCTCAAATTCGCCAGGTTGTGAAGTCTCTGGTCAGTAAGTTGCCTCGCAATGAAGTATTCGACGCCATGGACGGCTTTGCCCAGCTCTACGCCGTGCGCATCCAGAATGTCTTCATGGGCTGGCCCGCCAGCTTAGAGCAGCCCCTGATCGAGTGGGTAGAGAAGAACCGCCGCGCTACCCTTGCCGGTGACCGCGAACAAATGGGCAAGATCGCCCTAGAATTTGATGGCTACATCCGTGCCCTGCTCGACGAACGCCGGGGCGCCGACGCTGCTGCCGATATCACCGCTGAACTGATACAGGACGTTATAGACCTGCCCCAAGACCTGGGCGGCCCCCGCACCATGACTGACGAAGAGCTGATCTCCCTGATTCGCAACTGGACGGTCGGTGAACTGTCCACCGTCTCTGCCTGCGCCGGCATCATCCTTGCCTTCTTAGCAGAGCACCCGCAGGAACAAGACCGCCTGCGCACCAGCCTAGCAGTAGGAAAGACCGCTGAAATTGCTGCCGCCGTTGAAGAGGTCATGCGCCTTCAAGACCCCCTAGTCACTAACCGCCGCGTCACCACCCAGCCGGTAGAAATCGGTGGCAGGAGCATCCCCGCCGGTGCCAAGGTTACCATCAACTGGGCATCTGCCAACCGGGATGAAGACGCCTTTGAGGACGCCACAACCTACAACCCCCATCGTTCCCAAGAGAACAACCTGGTCTACGGCCAGGGATTACACGTATGTCCAGGTGCCCCGCTGGCTCGTCTGGAACTGAGGGTGCTCATGGAAGAGCTGCTAGCTACAACTGATCTTATCGAGTTCGGTGGAGCTAACCCCACCCAGAATGCTGTTTACCCGGCAGCTGGTTACTCTAAAGTCCTGACGCGTATCAGCTAACTTTCCAGAGTCTGAGCAGGGTAGATAAAAGGGGTGTGAGAAGATTCTCGCGCCCCTTAGCTCAGGTAAAAATCTAGTCTATGACCAGTTTGGCTTTGCGGTATTCGGTAGAAGGTGAGCAGGTCACCGCGTACTTGGAGTTGGCAAGGTCATCAATCTTGACCACGTAGTTCTGGGTTTCAAAATAGGGGGGGATGCCCTCATGTTCTTCCACCGCACCTGGCCCAGCGTTGTAACCGGCCAGGGTCACGTCCTGCAGGCTGACCCCGTCCTTGGTGTAGGGTGCCAGTCGTTCTGAAAGGTAGGCGAGGTAGCGCCCCTGGGCGGCAATAGATGCTTCTGGGTTGTTAATGTCGCCCTCGCCCCAGATTTCCCAGGTGTCATCGGTGAACTGTGCCAGACCCTGAGCGCCAGCGTGGGAATGGGCCGAGTTACGCCACTGAGACTCCGTTTCAAGCTGTGCTGCCAGTACGCCCGGGCGCATGCCCGCTACCTGAGCTGCTGCCTCGATATCGTCGCGCAGTTCGGTGGGGGCAAAGGTCAGATCGGTCTGCCCACAGTAGTCCTCATAGGTAGCAGAAAGTCCGGCGACACCCGCAGTCATGAATACCGCGGACGCCACCACCTGCCAGTGCGCCAGAAGCCTGGCACCTGCTCGGAGCAGGAGGCTTCGCTGTTTAGGTTCAGAAGTCATTGATTTCTAGATTACTTCACCTGTGTACTAAACGCAGTTCCGGGGAACCGAACTTACGGTGTGGCGTCCCAAACCAGCATGTGTCATCCCTCATGAGCAGGGGGATTGGCCCATGCTTGGGGGTACCCACCCTGTCTTTAGTTCGTCACTTCAATGAGTCCCTTAGCCCCACGTTCTGCCTGGGCAAAGTCATGGTTGACGAAGACGTAGGTGCCCGGCTCCGCGAAGGTCATTTCCACAAAGCCCCCTTGGGCGGGGGAGAGGTCCAGTGCCTGGGAGGCCCCGCCGGTCTTGCCGAAGGCGTCCACACCCTTATCGAGGAGGTAGCCACCCTCCTTATAGACGGTGTCGAACTGGCTGCCGACCACGTGGAAGCTGGTCCCGCCGCTAGGCCCGGCGGCCAGCACCCAGATGCGCACGCGCTCACCGGTGGTGGCGGTCAGGGGGTTCTCTAGGTACTGGGTGGCGTGCCCGTTGAACAGGGTGAGGCTGGGGGTGCCCGCCGCGATACCCTCTGGGCTGATGGAGGTCAGGACGCCACCACCCGCCTGGGCGTCGGCGGTGCCTGTTTCGGTCAGGTAGACATCGTTCTGAACCAGCAGGAACTCCCGGTCAACTTCTGGCAGATCCGGTGGATCAATGATGACCGCACCGAACATACCGGCAGACATATGGACGCTCATGGGTGCTGTGGCGCAGTGGTAGAGCCAGATGCCGCTAGCCACCGCTTCAAAACGGTAGACCAGACTCTCACCCGGGGCGATGGTGCGCATGACCTCATCAGGCGAGACGGTGCCTGCGTGGAAGTCCACCGAGTGCCCCATGGAGCCGTTGTTAATTAATGTAATTTCAAAAATATCGCCGACTTTTCCGTGCAGAGTGGGGCCCATGTAGTCCTCACCGAAGGTCCAGGCGTCCAGCGCTACACCCGGGGCAATTTCGCGCTGTAGCTCGTTGACCTCAAGAGTCTGGCGATGCACGGTCTTGCCGTCTACTACCTCACCGGCCTCCACCGGCTCTAGGACGGGGGAGCGGACTTCAAAATTCTCTGAGGTTTCCCCCTGCAAATCAATATCTGTGCCCTGTAAGAGCGCACCGGTGCCAGCTGCACCGGCACTACCAGCAGCACTGCCGTCCTGCCCATCCTGGTGCCCGCTCTCCAGGGTGCCGGTGGTTGTGACGGTGAAGGTCATGCCCATGGCGCGGTGCCCCACCACCGAGCACCAGCCATCTAGGGCACTGGTGATGATGCCGGCGTCCACCGTCTTGGTGGCGCCGGGGTCGATGCGGCCGGTGGAGGTGCCGTTAGCAAACGTCAGATCGTGGGCGTTAGCGGTATCGGTGTTGGTGACCTCGATGATCAGGCGGTTGCCCAGGGGTACCTCCACGGAGTCGGGGGTAAAGCGCATATCGCTGGTTGCCTCCACCGAGATAGTGGTGGTCTGCCCGGTGCCGGTGGACGTGGCGCCGCGGCTAAAATTCAGCCCCACAGAGGCGGGGTCAGCGGCTACGCCGGCGGTAACTGCCACAATGACTGCCAAGGCGCCGATGAGGGCATGACGCAGGTGGGGTAGCGGGGCCGGGGTTATCGCTTCGGGATCGGGCTTGGGGGCTTCACCGCGTGCTCGTGCCTGGATCATTTCCTTGCGGACCGCCACCGATTTTTTGACCCCGCGGATCATCAGTGGCACAAAAGCAAAGAGGGTGAAGGCGCCGACCAGTGATACCAGGGTGCGCACCAGGGAGCCGGTCAAGCTGACCGGCAGTGCAAAGATCGCCAGGCAGAGATTAACCATGAGGACGCGACCGGCGGCAAAACGGTTGAATTCCCGGTTTGCCTGCCGTACAGCCTTGGGGCCGCCACCCATCCGGGCGGGCAGGAGGTAGCTCATGGCACCGAGGAGCACCTGCACCAGGAAGCCCACCACCAGAACGGGGGTCATACTGCGCAACGGCAGCGCATCAAAAGGCGAGGTAAAGACCAGATATGCAGTGAACAGAGTGCCCAGAAAGAACCAGGTGAACCCGGCCGCCACTGACATGGTGGCAAACTCTACCGGCTTCTTCTGACGGCAGGTTCTGATCAGTAGCACAGCGACCAGCAGCAGCCCTGCGGCGTAGAGAATCAGCCCGGCACCTGACAGCAGGTTGAGCCCGGCCAGAGCGCCGCCCACCGTCACTGCCAGGCCAACGCACATAACGCCCAGCGCTCGCAGGGAATCTGTGACCGCGCTGGGTAGCATCTTGGTGCGCAGCATGGTGGGCCAGAGCGTCATCAGGGTGCCCACCACCGTTAGCCCCACGAAACCCAAAATGTTGACGGTCTCGTGGGCCAGCAGGAGGCGGCCGTGCCAGCTAGCGTTCAGGCCGTCATGAGCAAGAATGGCGCCGAAGGTCGCCCCCAGGGGGAGCAACCAGCTGGCGGCAATGTAATACTTGACGGTCGAGTTAAAGCGGGCGGGCAGGGCCGCTTTGAGCTGATTAAGCAGAGCAAGACCGTGCCAGGCGACGACCGCGCCCACGCCCAAGGACCCCAAAATAGTGAGGGGATAAAGGTTAAAAACAATGCTGAGCATCAGCAGAATCATGCTGATGTTCAGGGTATAAATGCGCACCAGCTGTGCCGGGCGGGCAGAATCCGGCAAGCGGTGTTTGAGCAGGGCCTCGGTGAAATGCTGGCTCCATATGAAAATGGAGTTGGTAATCAAGCCCAGGGTTACCATGTGCACCATGAGCCAGATGGATTCCGGGATCCACCGGTGGGTCATGAGCACCACAAAGAGGGCAACAATCCAGTATGTGACCGGCTTGGACGCCCGCCGGTGCCAGGTTGCCCTGCCGCTGGCAATCCTGCCTGCCTGTTGGCTGCTGACGGGGGAGCCGGGCGCATCTAGCGGACGACTGCCCAGGGTTAGAGTTTCACGGAGGGCCTGGCCCCGGCCAGCGCTGGTGCCGCCTGAGCTGGCGTCACCTGCACCCGCACCCTCTGCATCCTGCTGCTTTGCCTGCCTGCCAGCATCCTGCCCGGTCATCACCACTCCAAAAATTAGTATTAGCTGTACCGATTATACGCGCGAGCCTCAGCCACCACGAACCGATAGAGTTAAGCCCATGATCATTTTCATCACCATCATCGCCGCCCTGCTGATTGCCCTGGGCTGCATTGGCATCATTTACCCCGTTCTGCCTGGATCCTTCGCTGTGCTGGGCGGCCTCATCCTCTGGGGCCTAACGGTACGCGGCCCCGAAGGCTGGTGGACGCTGGGCTTGGGCAGCGCGCTAGTTATTGCGGGCATGCTAGCCCAGGCAGCACTGACCGGCCGCACTATGAAGAAGCGAGCCATCCCCAACAAGTCCATCCTCTGGGGAGTCATCGGTGCGGTCATCGGTATGTTCGTCATTCCCGTGGTCGGTCTTTTCGTCGGCTTCGCCGTGGCACTTTTCATCAGCGAAACCACTCGCAGCAGCGGGGATTTCACCACCTCCCTGCGTAACACCGGCGCCGCCCTGCGCTCCATGGGGCTGGGCATGCTGGTCGAATTCGCCTGCGCGCTCACCGCTGGAAGCGTCTTTACTATCGCCGCCTTCACCTACTTCATCACCCTCTAACCGGTCGCATCGCGCCGCCGGTGCACAGTCGCAGCCCAGCCGGTAAAGTGGTGACTCATGAAATCATTGCCAGCTTCCCTTTTGCTGAGCGCCACCGCAATTATGCAGGCACTCGCAATCTTCCGTTACACCGAGAACACCATGAGCTTCACGGGGCAGGTTTTCTTTCCCGTGCTGTTCGCCTTGATGGCGGTTTACATCTCCTGGAAGAACCGGGAACGTAGCGGGCGTTTTGCTATGCTGCACATCATTATTGTGGCGCTTGCCGTGGTGGCACTAGCTGTAAGCTTTGCGGGTATGACCGCTAGCCTCTACTACTTTTACCCCTCGGCCTACGTCTACTACGTAGCGCTGGGGCTCTTAGTGCTAGAGCTGGGCTTGCGTATCGCTGCCTTACCTAAAAAAGATAAGCCGGTGCGTGAACCCCGCCGCAAGAAAACCCAGCGCAGCACCAACCTGGTAGCGGTTAAGAAAGACGCCGGCAACGGCTCAACGCCAGCAAGCGAGTAAACCTTTGGGCCTTTTCAAACTTGATGCCCCGGTGCGCGGTAGGCACTGGATTTTTCTGCTGCTAGCCGCTGCCTGTTTCATCTATATCACCCTCGACCATTTCTACACCTCCATGGTGGTCTCTGGTCAGGACTTTGAGGTCTACCGCAGCGGTGCTGGGGTCATGTTCGCTGGCATGTATGAGGGCAAGGGTCTCTACGACTACCACCTAGAGAATGGCCAGCCCATTACTCTGCCTTTCACCTATCCACCCTTTGCGGTGTTGATCTTTGCTCCCTTTGCCTTCCTGCCGCTGGCAGCAGGCACGGGATGTATGACCCTGCTAGCCCTACTCGCCGCGCTTTGGCTGGCAATTTTAGTGCTTAACTACGCTCATTCGCGCGGCTACAGCGTGCCCGGTGAGAGCTTTTTCGGGTCTTACACTCTGGTGGTTTTTCTGGCGACTCTCATGACGCTGGTAGCACCCTGGGATCGCGGCATCGAGCTGGGCCAAATCAACCCGCTCATCTTCCTGCTGGTCATGATTGACCTGCTACGCCCGGCAACCCGGGTGCCCCGCGGCGTCCTGATTGGTATCGCCGGCGGTATCAAGCTCACCCCGCTTGCCTTCGGTCTGATTCTGCTCATGCGCCGGGACTATAAGGGCGTTCTCACCCTGGGTGCCAGCTTTGCTGCAACCGTTGCCGCCGGCTTTATCTTCATGCGTGATGAAGCCTTTGATTTCTGGTTCTTCGCGATCTCAGACCCCTCACGCGTGGGCAACATTGGCTACGTCGATAACATCTCGGTTCAGGGCCTGCTCATGCACCTGGGGCTGGACGAAGGCCCACTACTTTCTGCCCTGCGTCTGGGTATCCTTGCCCTGCTCTTTGTGGGTACCGCCGCCGCCCTCCCGGTGCTTCACCGCCGCGGTATGGTTTTCTCAGAAATCTCACTGAACGCTTTTCTGATGATGGCGCTCTCGCCCATCTCTTGGTCCCACCACTTCATCTGGTTGCCGGTCTTTATTACAGCCCTGGTGCTGGACGCCTTCCCGGCCTTCTTCCGGTCAGCCCCAGCCGCGGTGCGCTGGCTGGCAGGCGCACTGGCGCTGGTAGGTGTTGCTGGGGTGAGCTATGGCCCCATGAACATTGCTACCAAGCTGGACCCCACCACCCACAACCTGGACGAGCTCAGCGCATCATCGCTGCTCATCTCGTCTCTGCCGATGGCGGCACTGACCCTGCTCACTCTCATCTGGCTGGCAGCAGTTTGGCTCTACCGTAAGCCCCGAGCGCAGGAAATCTAAACGCACCGAGAGATGCCCGGGTGGGGTTCCGTAACTGTAGGAAACCCGCCCGGGCATTTTTGTCTCTGAGCTAGTGGGCCTTAATCTCCCAGGAGCCGGAATAGGGTTCCACCGAAATATACTGCTGGCCGGTGGGGAAGGTGACGCTACCCTTGAAGGGGCTCAGGTTGGTGCGTAGTACCGTTATCTCATAGTCATCCACTAATCCGGTACTGGAATTAATCTCCAGGTCACCACCGTATTCATCAGTAGCGGTGAAGCCGATATCGGCGGTTATCTCTGCGCCCTCATCAATCCGGAAGGCAGTAGCGTTCTCGCCGGTGAGGGTTTGTTCGGACTTCAGCGCCGGTGCCTCATCGGGTGTGTGAAGGGTAACCGTCCAGTCGCCCTCAGCTTCAATCTCCAGCTGGGTGGTGCGGTCCTCAACATCATAGAGGTTTGAATCTAGCCAGTAAGACCCGCTGCCTTCCGGACTGTAAACCGAAGCATAAACAGAGTTGTTAGTTTCTCCGCCTGCGTCGAGAGAATGCATGCTAAAAGAGGCGTACTTGTCCTCACCGGTGAAGGTGTACTCTAACCAGACAACGCTGTCTTCCCCGCCCGGTTTCTCGATGGTAAACGTGCTGTCGCCGCTACCACTGTAGACCGGGGTATCAGCTGAGCCGGTATTGCCGGTATCACTGGAGTTACCGGTGCCGCCTGAGAACCAAGAACCATCTGAATCACTAGTGGTAGAAGTGTTGTAACTCAGCCCTCCGATGATAAAGATAAGACCGACAATGAGGGCTAGGAGCAGTAGTAAGATGCCACCAATCACGCCGATGATCAGCCCGGTTTTGCTCTTGGGCTGCTCACCTGCTGGCTGAGCATTGTAGGGCGCCGCGCCGCTGGAGGCCCCCGGCCCTGTTGGTCCACCGCCGTTAGGATAGGTGCCGGCTGAAGAACCGGGGTAAGCGCTGGTAAAACCGGGCTGGGTTGTGGCGCCAAGGGGGACTGTCGCCGCGTCATCAGATTTATCGCCCGCGGCACCACCTGCACGCAGGCTCCCCGTCGCTTCATCTCTGGCAGGTGAGGATTGCTGATCCTCCGGTAAGGTTTGGCGTATCGCTTCAGAAACGGCGGCATAGGGGTTGGTGCCTGTTGAATCTTTTTCAGTTTCGGATGCCAGGATCGCGGTGCTTTCTGCCTCATCTGCATGGCTCTGGTGGGCGCTAGCTAGGTCACTTTCTTCAACCCAGAAATCCCAGCCTTCAGGCGCCTCACCCCAGGCGGGATCAGGTTGCCAGCCTGGTTGCGGTATCCAATCTTTGGTGGGTGGTGCGGGCCAATTGGGCGGAGGATTGAAAATGAGAGCCACGGGTATGCCTTTCTGAATTCCTGTACCTCTACCGTACCGCCTTGCCCTTCACTCCTGGCCTGCTTAAAAGTCTGTGACACCCGGTTTTCTTGCGTAAGGTTGGAGTATGAGCGAAAACAGCAGAGAACACGCCCCCTGGGGTGCAGGCGGGCAGGACGCGCCTGCCCCACAGGCCACCCAGCCACCACTGAGCCCCTACACGCAGGCGCCGCTGCAACAATCTCCTAGTGCCTATCTTTCGGCCCCGTCCTTTGGTAACGACCAAGCCCCACCCCTACAGGTACCACCGCCGGGGTGGCGTCCGGGCTACCGTGCTGAAACCCACGAGCTGGACTACCACCGGTTAGCGCTAGCGGACCCCAAGAACCGCTGGTGGTCACCTCTGGTGGAGGCCGCCATCGGGGTTCCCATTTACTTTGTTCTGAGTCTTCTAATGAGCATTCCCTTGGTGCTGCAGGCTATTTCTTCTGCTGAGTCGCCGATGGATGCGGGGGAGATGACCTCCACGATGGAGACACTTCAGCGGTCAGCTCTAGAATCTCCCCTTAGCTTTACCCTCATGTTCGGTTCAATCGCCCTCATGTTCCCCGTCATGTGGCTGGCCCGCCTCATTATTGGCCCCAAACCCTGGGGTCTGGTGCACTCGGTGGCAGGGCGCATACGCTGGGACTGGCTACTCACCTGCTGCGGTATCGCTGCCTTGCTCTTTGTCGTGTTCCCTGTCGCCCTTGACCTTGCCACCGGGGGGAACCTGACCTTCGAACCCAAAACTCAGGGCAGCACCCTGGCGGTTCTGCTCTTGCTGGTGGTGCTCATCGTTCCCTTTCAGGCGTATGCGGAGGAGCTGGTCTTTCGCGGCTATCTGCTACAAACCGTAGGCCGCTGGCTCAAGCACCCCGCCTGGGCGATTGTCCTCCCCGCGCCGCTCTTTATGCTGGGCCACGCCTACGATCTTTGGGCGCAGCTCTCCATCCTAGTAATGGCACTCGCCGCTGGTTTTGTCACCTGGCGCACCGGCGGCTTAGAAGCAGCGATTGCCCTGCACGTCGTCAACAACCTGGTGGCTATGACCTTCGGTATTTACGGACTGGCTGACCCCTTCGTCCTGGAGGGCTCCACCTGGGTCAACCTGGTATCGGCAGTCATTACCCAAGGCCTCTTCGTACTGGTAGTGCTTTGGGCTGCTAAGAAGCGGAAACTGGCGCGTACCCGCACCGCTCAGGTCTGGGTTAAGGACGAGGTTACCGGCGCTCGCTAGCAGTTCGCTAGACTGTGTCCTATGACTCTTCAAGCCCTTGAACCTCAGACCAACATTGCCGACCTCACCGATTTTGTAGCGGCGTCACCTACCTCCTTTCATGCCACGGCGCAGAGCGCTCGCCGTCTGACGGCTGCCGGTTTTACCGAACTACAGGAGGGCCAGCTCTGGGGCGACGAAGCCGCCACTGGCAAGCATTTTGTGGTGCGCGACGGGGCGATTATTTCCTGGATAGGGTCACCCACCCATCAGAGCTACCGGGTGCTCGGTGCCCACACCGATTCACCGGGTTTCAAGGTCAAGCCTGCATCATCGGTGCGCACTTTGGCATGGAACCAGGTGGGCGTTGAGGTGTACGGCGGCCCTCTGCTGAACTCCTGGCTAGACCGCGAACTGCGCCTAGCAGGCCGCCTAACCGTGCTCGTCAACGGGCAACTTGAAACCCGCCTGGTGGCCACCGATGCCATCGCTCGTATCCCGCAGCTGGCCATCCACCTGGACCGCGAGGCCAACGCCGGGCTCAAGCTGGATAAGCAGGGCAACCTCTACCCGGTCTGGGGTTTCGGTGACTCCCGCGGGGATGTCCTTGCCTACCTGGCAGAACGAGCTGAGGGCGGGGCCCTAGACCCCGCCGCTATCGTGGGTTACGACCTGCTCTTTGCCGACGCTCAGACCCCGCGTACTTTTGGTGAAAATGGCGAGCTGTTTGCCTCTGGACGCCTAGATAATCTTTCTTCGGTCCATGCCGGCATCACCGCGCTGCAGCGGGTGGCAGAGGCTGGTACGGTGGGGGACCACACCCTCATGTTTGCCGCTTTCGACCATGAAGAGATTGGCTCTGAAACCCGATCGGGTGCCGCTGGCCCCTTCCTTGAGGACGTCCTGGTGCGGCTCTCAGAAGCCCGCGGTGAGAGCCCTGCGGTCTACCGCCGGTCGGTTGCTGAATCTGTCTGCCTATCAGCGGACGCCGGTCACCTGGCCCACCCCAACTACGTTGGACACCACGACACCACCGTCCGCCCCGTTCCCGGTGGCGGCCCCCTGCTCAAAATCAACGCCAACCAACGCTACGCCACCGACTCCGTAGGCGCGGGTATCTTTGCCCAGGCTTGTGCCAAAGCGGGGGTTCCCTATCAGCAGTTTGTCTCTAACAACAACGTGCCGTGCGGCTCCACCATTGGCCCCATCACCGCTACCCGTCTGGGGATGCGCACCGTGGACGTCGGTGTCGGTCTGCTCTCTATGCACTCGGCACGCGAGATGGTCAGCGTGGCAGACATGGCCCACCTGACCGGCGCCATCGAAGGCTTCTTTACCATCTAAGGGAGGCCTGTCATCGGTGGGTCTGGTCATGCCTACTGACGGGCGAACACTAAAACGCCGAGCGTGCACCTCTAAGGCGCACGCTCGGCGATAAGACGCACACTCGCGGAGGGGCGCTACCTACTTGTACCAGCTATCAAAGATGGTGACGGGTGTGGTGCGCTTGTGACGGGAACGCAGGAACTTACCCTCGATATTTTCGGCAGCCGCCGGGTCGATGTCTTTACCCTCAAGGTAGTCATCAATTTGGTCGTAGGTGACACCCAGCTCGTCCTCATCGGTTCTGCCGGGTTTACCGTCCAGCAGGTCGGCGGTGGGCACCTTCTCCCAGAGCCGCTTGTCAGCTCCCAGCACCTTGAGCAGCTCGCGGTTCTGACGCTTGTTGAGACCGTGCAGAGGTATGATGTCCGCTCCACCGTCGCCGAACTTGGTGAAGAAGCCGGTGACTGCCTCAGCTCCGTGGTCGGTGCCTACCACCAGCAGATTTTTCTCCCCGGCTAGGGCGTACTGGGCAATCATGCGGGCACGGGCCTTAACGTTGCCCTTATTGAAGTCAGCGATTTCGCGGCCGGTAGCAGTTTCAAAGGCGCTCTCGAAGCCGTTCACGGCGTCCATGATGTTGTAGGTGACGGTCTGCTGCGGCATGATAAAACGCAGGGCAGCCTGGGCGTCGTCCTCATCCGCCTGAACCTGGTAGGGCAGACGCACGGCGATAAATTCCGCTTCAATCTCTTCAAGTTCTAGCTCTTCTACAGCTAGCTGGCAAAGACGCCCTGCCAGAGTGGAGTCTAACCCGCCTGATATGCCCAGGACGAAGCCGCGGGTGCCAGTGGCTTTGAGATAGTCCACCAGGAATTGGACACGCTTGCGCACCTCTTCTGCCGGATTGATGGTGGGCTTCACGCCCAATTCTTCAATGATGTGAGCCTGTAGTTCGCGCATACCCCAATCTTACTCCGTGAACACTGGGAGCCTTACTATCATCCTTAGGAATGAAATTGGCGTTTTTCTCTTACCGCCGCCCGAACCCTTGGGTAGGCTGGCAGTAATAGAGAAAGGCACATATCATGACTGAATCATACGGACAGAACTCTAACGGGCAGCAGCCCGCGCAAGCTTTCGACGCGTACGGCAACCCTATCCCTTCCGATGCAAAAGCGATGGCAACCCTGGCCCACCTTTCGGGCCTGTTAGGGCTCGTCCTCACCGCTTCTTTTGCCAGTTTTATTGGCCCTTTAATTTTCTGGTTTATCTATAAGGACCGCCCCGGTTACGCTTTTGTACGCGTTGCCGCTGCCGGTGCTTTTAACTTCAGTTTTACCCTCTGGCTGGTCTATATCGCTACCATTTTAGTGACAGTTCTGACCTTTGGTTTTGCGGGAATCTTCACCTGGGTCATCTTCCTCGCCATTGGGGTGGCCTTGGTGGTGCTGCATATTCTTGCAGCGATCAAAGCTAACCAGGGTGAGGTTTACACCTACCCCATGACCATTAAGCTCCTGAGCTAAAAAGCAAACCTGCCCGGTCATCCGTGAGTTCTCAGCGTTCATGAAAAAGGCGTGAACAACGGTCGATATCTTCTGCCTCTGCAATACCTTTATAAGGGGTGGGAATGGCAGCTTCTGCCATCTTGCTGCTTTTTCGGTGGAGAAGAGTTCCTTGGTCATGCCGATATTCACCTGGTCTAGGGGCTCGCTTGTCTGGCTCTACGTGCCAGTGTCGCGCCGCGAGAAACCACCGGTCAATCGCCGTGCGATTTTTCTCGGGTTTCTGCGACTTATCTGCTGGTTGAGGTGGGCATTTTGCCGTTCAAGTTCTGTGATACGTTGCTCCAGCGACCCCAGCAAATGCTGGTTACGTTCGGCTACCTCTAGTACCCGGTGCACAGCGTCCTGAACCTCGTTGGCAAGGTGAGCCTGGTAGAGGTAGGGGCCTGGGCGGCCACCTGCTGCGAGATCCTCACGGATAGCTTCTGCCCGCACCTTGGAATCGTAGGTGGCGTGCAGATTTTGCCCGGCATAAACCGAGTTAGCGTTAGCGCCGGTGGCTTCTACACGCTTTGACCAGTGGGCTAGATTTTCCTGAATGAAAACCACTTCGTGGGCGGACGCCACCCGAATGTTGAACTCCCAGTCACCCACCACAGGCAGAGACTCATTATAGTAACCCAGGCTCTCGTGTAACTCCCGGCGGTAGAGGATGCTGATAGGCACCGCGCGGTTGATGCGGAAGAAATCCTGAATACTCATCCATTCGAGGTAACCCCAGAAAGGTACGGAGTCGATAAATTCAAAGCCATCATCGGTGATGCGTTCGAAGTATTCGTCGGTGCGAACCACACTCATGGCAGCACCGGTTTCGACCAGGGTGCGCACGCTGGTTTCAAGAAAGGTAGGTTCCCAGAGATCATCATCATCGTGCACCGCAATAAAAGTGCTGTTAGTTGCGTGGATGCCTGCGTTAGTTGCGGCTTCCATGCCGGTTGACTGAGGCCGGTGCAAGGTCTGGATTTTACTGCGGAACTCAGCGGGCTGTTCTGCTAGGAGGGCATCGACTGCCTCTGTCTCGCCGCCGTCGTTGACCAGCGCAATGGTGTAGTCAGTGAAGGTTTGCTCCGCGATATTAGAGAGAGCACGCGCCAGGAAAACTGGGCGGTCCTTGGTGCGGACGATGATGGCAACAGAGGGAGTATTCATGGGCCTCACGATAACTAAATTCGGGAAGGTGACGTCTTAGAACCATCGTAGCGTGTGTCAATCGAAAGCAGAATTGGAACGCTGGGGAGACAAGAAAAGTGCCCCCGATGTTGAAACCGGGGGCACCATTTCTACTTACATTCGAGCCTTATGTCAGCTATTTTTCTCACTGACTGAGCACGGTTGCATCGTAGCGGTAGAGGAAGGCTGCCATCGCACCACGCTCAATGGGGGTCTTCGGGCGGAAGGTGCCGTCATCCCAACCATTGGTGATGTTCTGTTCTGCCAACCAGCTGATTTCTTTGTAGAACTGGCGGTTGGTGGGAACATCGTTGAACGGTGATTCGTTGGGTGCGGTGTAAGCCGGTGATCCTGCCATGCGGTAGAAGAAGGCTGCCATCGCGTCACGGTTCACGGGTTCGCTGGGGCGGAAGGTGCCATCGGACCAGCCGGTGGTGATATTCTGCTCAGCCAACCAGCTGATTTCCTTGTAGAACGGGTGATCGGTGGGAACATCCTTGAATCGTGATTCGCTGGGTGCGGTGTAAGCCGGTGACCCTGCTAGGCGGTAGAAGAAGGCTGCCATCGCGCCGCGCTCTACTGACTCGTTGGGGCGGAAGGTGCCATCGGACCAGCCGGTGGTAATACCGCGTGTTGCAAGCCAGTTAATCTCGGTATAGAACGGATGATCAGTGGGGACGTCGGTGAAACGGGGGTCCATCACGGTGGGAGCTGACGGGCTGTTCTGCACGTCTACTACCTGTGCCTTATTGCCTACAACATTCTTGTGGATACCTGAGAGGTCGCCGGTTGAGTTGTGCATGTGCAAGAAGAGAGCACGGGTTGAGTCGGGTGATGTCCGGATCACGGTAATTTCGGTGTCCGGAGCATCGATGAAGAGCGAATCAGTTAGCTTTTGGTTAGAGAAGAAAGACAGTGCGGGATTGTAGGGGTTGTACTTGATCCAGTCGGTGCTTTCGATGACTTCACCGTTGGCGATGCCGTGTACCTTGTAGCTGAGGCTCTGAGCCTGAGCGGGAGTCAGGTTCAGTGCGTTCAGTGAGATAGGGAGAACAGCGGCGTTGGTGTCGAGGATGTTGGTGTCAACATCACCGAGAGCGCCGTTGAGGGGCTGACTGTCAACGGGGCTCCAGGAGCCGTTATCCATGCGACGCAGCAGGTTGACGACAGGGTAGTCAAGACCGGTGATGCGGGTGGTTACAGCAGCAAAGTCAGGTACACCGTCGTTGTTCACGTCGATGCTTGCTTCAAACGCTACAGAGGGGGTCATGGTTTCCCAGTTGCCCCAGGTCGACAGACCAATGTTCAACATAGCGCCGGCAGGGATGCCGTTCTGAACTCCACCGAATTCAAGAATGGTGGAGTTGGCACCAACGTACTGCAAGTCAACTGCCTGGAAAGAGGGCTGACCGAGCTTGCCGGTGGGGATTCGGGCGCTTTCAGCACCGAGCTGGAAGGCACCCAGGCCTGATACGTACCCGTTCTGGTTCAGAGCTGTACCTGAGAGCTTGACCTTTTCCTGAGCGGAGGTAGCGCCAAAGTGGATAGCCTCGGCCTTCATCTCTGAAACGGGCTTAGGAGCAGCCTGTACAGGAACGCGCAGGGTGGTCTCACCGTCAGAAAGAATCATGCGGGTTGACAGGGTAGCCAGGTACTGGCGAGCAATACCGCGGTGTTCCTTGAGCTGAGCAGGGTCCATGGTCTTCGCCAGTTCAGCGCCGTTAGTGGTTGCGGTAACGGTGAAAGTAGCCTTCGAGTTAGCTGCAACAGTAACGTTGGCCGGTGCGGACAGCTCTACGCCCTGTAGGGAGGAGCTGTCGTTGAAGTTAATGGCGAAGGTGCGATCCTGATCGCCACGGTTATCAACGGTGAAGTTGCGGGTCTGTGTGAGGACGTCACCGGTAGCAACCTCGGTTACACCGAAGCTCGATGAAACCTGCTCAGCGCGATCAGCGTTGTAGAGCAGAACATCTGAATTCACAGCCTGCAGGGCATCAACACGGCCTGCACCAACACGTTCTACCGAGTAGGTGTTGCCATTCAGATCCTTGGGATCGTGGTTAGCCGAGTTCATGATCGCTGCCTTGAGTGAGGCAGGCGAGTAGTTGGGGTGAGCCTCAAGCACGAGAGCTGCAATACCAGCGACGTGAGGAGCTGCCATGGAGGTACCGGTCATCACGGCAGGCTGTGTGCCGCCGCCAGCTGCAACTGACTTGATGGAGGTGCCGGGGGCAGCAACGTCGGGCTTAGTGAAACCTGCTGAACCGTGCTGGCCGCGAGCGGTCGAGGGGTTAGCGTTATCATGCTGTCCGGTTTCAAGGAGGGCAGCGCCGATCATCTTGGGGTCAAGCTTAATTTTCAGGGTGCCGTCTTCAGCAGCGGGACGAGCCTTTTCGGCGTCCTGAGCAGTCAAGCGAACACCGGGGATGCCTGCATTACCGGCAATACCCGAGTCTTCCTTTACAACCTGGGAGGCCAGGACGACGCCCTTAGCGCCAGCCTTCTCGATGTTGTTGAAGCGAACTGCTGAGCCGCAGGGGAAGTCACCGGTTTCATCTGACCAGTCGATGAAGACCCACTTGCCAGCGAAGTTAGTGTCTGCTGGGTAGGCGTCACAAGCGTAGGGGTTTTCAGCGGTGGTTGCTACGACCTCGCCGGTGAGCTGCTCTTCGGTGGCGGTGTTGTAGTTGAAGTTGACGCTGTAGTCGCCGACAACGGGGCCTGCGATATCAGCGGGTGCAAGGATTTCAGCACCATCTGCGTAGCCCTTGGAGCCAATGGTGTTAGCAACGGTCAGAGACGAGATGGTGTTACCGGGGGTGCCCAGTACAGAGTAGGTATCACCCTGACCGCCAAAGCCATTAGCGTTACCGGCTGCGGTAACGGTGAGAACACCGTTGCGGTAGAGCGAATCCATGATGATGTTGTCAGGGTCATCAATGGGGCCGAAGTCTGAGCCCAGTGAAAGGTTGACGATGTCAACGCGGTCTGAGTAGTCGCCGTCACCGTTGGGGTCGAGGGAGCGATCAAGGGCTTGACCGGTGAGGTTGGTTGAGCCTTCACAGCCGAAGACGCGCAGGCCCACTATCTGAGCTTCGGGTGCTGAACCGGGGCCAATCTGCATCTTCTGAACATCTTCTGAGGTCAGCTTGGAGTAGTCCCCGTCAAAGGTGCTTCCATCAGCGTTGGTGCCGTAGGCGGCTGCAGTGCCGGCTACGTGGCTACCGTGACCTGCCTCTGCGCAGTCCAGGGGGTTGCTATCGGGTGAAGGGACGTTCTTGGTGGGATCAGAGGCGTTGTAGTCATCACCTGCGAGGTCATAACCGCCAATAAACTTTTCGGGGTCATAAAGGCCGCTATCGGCTGAAGGCATTTCAGACATTGCCTGAGCCTCTTGGTATGCTTCATCGGTGCCGGGGCCACCAAATGCTGAGTGGGTGTAATCGACACCGGTGTCTACTACAGAGATGGTGACACCCTTACCGGTTTTGCCGGTGTTGACCCAGGTTGCTAGTGCTGCGGTATCAATGTCTGATGTGCCGTTGACTCGTTCCTTGGGAATAATACGTGAGATGCGCTCAACGTCGTTGCGTTCGGCAAGTTTGCGCAGGGACTCCGCATCGCCCTGAAGAGCGACGCCTCGTACCGAGTTATAGGTGGTATAAATGACGTCAGAACCTGATTCGCCGGCCACCTGAGCTGCCTGAGATTCAACGGCGCTTTGAATGCTGCGAACCTGTGAAGCGGTATCCACCGGGTCTGATATCCCGTCGAGGACGCTCCTAGGCTGTGTAGCTTCGTAGGCGCCCTGACCCTTGAACTGCACGAAAACAGCAACGGATCCCTCTGCGTCATCGAGGTTAGAGCTAACCTTCTGACCGTCAGAATTTGAGAGTAGGGCATCTTGCAGGGACGATACTGGTGCGAGATTTGCATCTGCATCGGTTGTTGCATGTGCGGTGGGTAGGACGGTGAGAGGGAGAGCGAGAGCCAGCCCTAGCGTCGTTACCGCGCATGAACGAAGAGCTCGCTGACGCGAGTTTGTTTCTTTCATGGGGATTCCTTTTGGATAGATCCAATACGTATGCGGGTGATGTGACTCACTCTATCTGAAAAGGTGGGCTGTGACACGTGTTTTCAGTGGTAACTTTCGCATCTACTGACTGCTCCACGTCAGGGCCAACTGTTGAGGAGGTGAAATATCGGGCAAAGATAGCACCCCGCCCCGGTAACGGGTATTCTTAGGAGCTGGTGTGTTCTGATTTTTCCGCGTAAACCTGCCTTGGATACTGGATTCTCGTTCCACACCACACCGCCGTGAAATCCGGCCGGTGAAGATCCTAGTACAGGAGAATATATGCCAGCGATCGTAATCGTCGGCGCCCAGTGGGGCGACGAAGGTAAGGGTAAAGCGACTGACCTTTTGGGTGGCCGCGTTGACTACGTGGTGAAGCCTAACGGCGGTAATAATGCAGGCCATACCGTAGTTGTGAACGGTCAGAAGTTCGAGCTTAAGCTCCTTCCGGCAGGCATTTTGTCACCCAACGCTGTACCCGTTATCGGTAACGGTGTGGTGATTAACCCCGAGGCTCTTTTTGAAGAAATTGACGGTCTTGAAGCACGCGGCGCTGATACCTCCAAACTAAAAATTTCAGCTAACGCACACCTGGTAGCTCCTTACCACCAGACCATGGATAAGGTCACCGAGCGCTTCTTGGGTAAGCGCGCCATCGGTACCACCGGCCGCGGTATCGGCCCCACCTACATGGACAAGATTGGCCGCCTGGGCATTCGTGTTCAGGACATTCTGGACGAGTCCATCCTGCGCCAGAAGGTCGAAGGTGCCCTGCGTCAGAAAAACGAACTGCTGGTCAAGGTCTACAACCGCCGCCACGTCGAGGTTGAAGAAACTGTGGATTACTTCATGAGCTTCGCTGACCGCCTGCGCCCCATGATTGTTGAATCCACTCAGCTGCTGAACAAGGCACTGGATGAGGGCAAGACCCTGCTGATGGAGGGCGGCCAAGCCACTTTCTTGGACGTTGACCACGGCACCTACCCCTTCGTCACCTCATCTAATCCCACCGCTGGTGGTGCATCCGTTGGCTCCGGTGTAGGACCCACCCGCATCACCCGAGTCATCGGTATTCAGAAGGCTTACACCACCCGCGTAGGCGCTGGTCCCTTCCCCACCGAACTCTTTGATGAGATGGGTGAATTCCTGCAGAAGACCGGCGGCGAGTTTGGTGTGAACACCGGCCGCCCCCGTCGTTGCGGCTGGTATGACGCAGTGCTAGCACGTCAGGCAGCGCGCGTGAACGGTTTTACCGACCTCTTTATCACCAAGCTGGACGTGCTCACCGGGCTTGAGAAGATCCCCGTGTGTGTGGCCTACGATGTGGACGGCGTCCGTCATGACGAGATGCCCATGACCCAGTCAGAGTTCCACCATGCTAAGCCTATCTACGAGTACTTCGACGGCTGGACCGAGGACATCACCGAGGCCAAGACCCTGGAGGACCTCCCCGAAAACGCACGGAAGTACGTGGAAAAGCTGGAGGAAATCTCAGACTGCCGCATCTCTGCAGTCGGTGTCGGCCCCGGCCGCGAGCAGACCATTGTGGTCCGCGACCTGATTGAAAGCTAGACAGCTTCGTCGAAGTCACTAAAAGACCGCCATGGTGGGCTCAGTAGCTGGTGGAAACAGTTACGCCGCGTCATTGGCGGTCTTATCTTCTGTCATTAATTCATTAATTGAAATCTGCAGCTCACGGTTCGGAATGAGGTATATCACGTGCCAAAGGTCCTAATTCTTGCGGATCTTGGGCAAGAAAATTACCACGTCGGTGATGAGGCCATGGGTATCGCTGCCCAAGTAGCTCTAGAAGAGCGAGGTTTTGAAACCTATATCGCTACTCGTTCTACCGATCACTCCCGCGCCTACATTCGCTCTGCCCAAGGTTATATCGAGACCCTGGTTTTTCCGGGTGAGCCTGCTCGCCGTGAAGAATATCTTGAAGAGGTGCGAGCCTGTCTGAGCGGTGCCCGAGTGGCGCGGGAGATTTCCGAGTTCATACATCATGTTTCTGCCATGGATGGCATTCTGATAGCTGGTGGCGGAAACATGAACTCTGTCTTCGGTTGGCTTCTGTATGAGCGGGCAGCCTATGCTTTGGTGGCAGAGCATTTTGGGATTCCTCTAGTGATTTCAGGGCAGTCTATTGGCCCTGTTCTGACCGACCGGGACGAACGTACCCTGGCGGAGCTTCTTAGCGTTGCACAGCTGGTCGGTATGCGCGAGCAGACCTCCTTCGACCGAGTGCGTGCGCTAGGAATAGATGTGAGACATTGCGTGGATGACGCGACTTTCTACTCGGTAGGTCAGCGGAACCTTCCCCACGCCCCGGATTTTACGCTCCCCAGCGACTATATCTGTGCCACCTTCACCAACTTGAGTGACTCTGAAGTGCAAACAATCGCTGTGCTGTTGGATGATATTTACCGAAGGTATGGGTTTACCACCGTGCTGGTGCAACATAAGGGTATGCCCGGGGAAGCCCTTGACGACATTATTGTTGCACGGCGCATCGCTGAGTGGATGACCTCACCCTGCCTGGTGCTTCCTATCCTGCACGCAGATTCTACGGTAGCGATACACCAAGGCGCCCACCTCAACTTTTCTAACCGTTACCACCCCGGTGTTTTCTCTCTGGCAGCTGGTGTTCCATATGTTGCGCTCATACCGGATGCATTCACCGATATACGGATAGCGGGCTTGATGGCCCACTACGGTGTTGAGGGTTTTGCTGTGTCGCAAGAGCTTATCGCTGAGGTTGCTGGTCAAGCTCTCACTGAAGCGATTGAACGTCGTGAAGATATTACCGCTCACCTACAATCTCGTTCGCGTGAGCTGGCCATTTTCTCCATTTCCTGGTGGGACGCTGTTGCCAGCGAGCTTCGGGGGCAACGTGCTTCCGTGGGTCTGATGGATCTCGGCCCTGCTCCCACCTTTGAGGTGGGGGATTGGTCGGAGCAGAACACTGCTCGCAGGGCCAAAGTAGCCCAGGTTTCACTGAGCGAGACGTTGGCACATGCTCACCATGATAGGGAACGGTCCTGGGCGGACTACCGCGCTGCCCACCCTACTGCAAGGGTGCCAGGTCAGCCTCTAGTCAGCGTTATTATTCCTGCCTACAATGCCGCCCACACCATTGGTGACCAGCTGGAATGCCTATCACGCCAAAAGTCAGCACCCAACTTTGAAGTGATTATCAGTGATAACGGCAGCACAGATGAGTTGGTAACGGCGGTTGAACCGTATCGGAATCGGCTCAACGTGCGCATCGTGGATTCTTCTCAGATTCAGGGGGTTTCCCACGCCCGGAACGTGGGGATTCAAGAATCACAGTGCGATTTTATTATGATTTGTGATGCTGATGATTTCGTATCCCAGGGGTGGGTGCGTGCGATGTACGATGCAATGTGCACCTATCCCGATGCCTACGTGCTAGGTCAATACCTCTATATCAGTGATGAAGGGGGGCTGAGGCTGCAGCACCCCGAGGTGCAGCGGCTATTCACTGAACCTAAATGGCAGGACGTCTTTATTCAGGACCCTGACCCTTCTGCCCCCATTGAAACTCACTTCTTCATCGGTGGGGGGTCTTTAGCGTTTCGCAGGGAGGCAGGGCTTCAGCTGAGAGGCTTCGATTCCTCCTACACCCGGGGCGGGGATGATTGGGATTTCTTTGCCCGCGCTCGCTTAGCAGGTATGCGACAGGTAGAAGCCTACGGGGCAGCAATTGCCTATAGAATTTCACACAGCCCGGCTCAACAGCTGAAACGTCAACGCTTCTACGGTCTCAATGATGTGCTGGTGACAAGCCGTTTCCCTGCGCAGGTGCAGACAGATACCTCGGTCATCAAGCAGATGCCCGTTCTGCTCAAAACTCCCTACCGTCTGGCTCGTTATCGCGACCTAGAGACAAGGGTGAAGATTTTCAGTGACCTGGGGTATGCCCTGGGCATCATTCAGGGCACCATCCTCTACAGAGCTTTACGTCGGATTCCTCGCCCGGTGCTCATGAAGGAAAATCAACCCTAGTCTTCCTTGCTCAGTGGGGGCTCCTGCTATGTAGGCCGCTGACCCTGCCGCGCACTGCGTCCTGCCCTAAGATAGAAACCATGCCTCTTCTCCTGAATGTCCTCAACCCTGACGCCGGCGCTGCTCGACCTAGCGATTCGGTACAACAGACCATCGATGCTTACCGGGCCGGTGAACAAGCCTTTATCGGGATCAGCAACCCCACAGATACTGACCTCGCCTGGCTCAATGACACCTTTGGCCTGCACCGTCTCGCGGTTGAACACTGTGAATTTGGTCACCAGCGCGCCAAAATGGAAAAATACGGTGATATCTACTTTATGGTGCTTAAGCCCACCGTCTATGTCGATGAACTCGAGGAAATCAGGTTCGGTGAGGCCCGCGTCTTTGTTGGTCCACGCTTCGTAATCTGGCTTAATAAAGACTCCTTGCGCTCAGAGGTTCACTCCCAAGAAGTCATGGAAGCCGCTTTCGCCCGTCTTGAAGACGAGCCCACCCCCATGAAATTCTTACACCAGCTCATGGATGGCCTAGTTGATGGTTATATACCCGTAGTCGAGGGCCTAGAAAATGACGGGGACAAGATTGAAGACTCCCTCTTTGGAGATAATTATGAAGCCTCAGAAATCTCCCAGCGCATCTACGGACTGCTCAATGAAGTCAGTGACTTCAAGCGCGCCGTCAAACCGGTGGCGCAGATGTTAGAGCTCATTATGGGCAGGCTCCGCACGCAAGCCAACGCGGGTGCCGAGCGGCAACAAGAAGAAACCCTGGAACTCCTGCGCCACTACCGCGATGTGCACGATCATGCGGTGCACGTGAGCGAGCGGGTGGATGACCTGTTCACTTCCCTAGAAAATGCTCTGCAGGTCAATGCCACGATTGTTGCTGAACGTCAGAATGATGACATGAAGAAAATTTCAGCGTGGGCAGCTATCTTCGTTGCCCCTACCATCGTCGGGTCAATCTACGGCATGAACTTTGACGATATGCCCGAGCTCCACTGGACTTTTGGCTACCCCTTTGCGTTAGGGGTGATGGTGGCGGTTTCCCTGGGACTCTGGTTGGTTTTCAAAAAGAAAGAGTGGCTCTAAAACCTGCCAATCCTCCCCGCGCAGTTTACCTGTGCGGAGAGGTCGCGCCTCTGCGTTTTACTGATAGGCGCTAGGAACAGGCAACTCACCGTTCAGCAGGTAGGTGCCCAGCTCCTTGCACTTATAGGCAACAGGGTCATGCAGGGTATGAGTGCGGACATCTCGCCAGTGTCGGTCTAACCCAAGTTCGGTCTTGGTGGCTCTTGCACCGGTCACATCAAAGACTCTCTGAGTGACCTCCAGGCTCACCTCGTGGGCAGTAATCTTGGCAGCCACAATATTCTCAGCAACCGCTGAGCGCTGCTCAAGAGTGATTCCCTTACCCTGGCTGATGAGCCAATCCAAGCTATCGGTCGCCTGCTGCACTAGAGCGCTCAGTGCCTGTAGGTTGCGTGAGCGGCTCTAGGCTGCGTTGTCTACCAGCTTGCTGATAGCCCCCAGTAGACCTTCGATATCTGCTGGGCTGGGAGAGGGGCTCTGCCCCTGTGCTGAGGTTACTTTCTCGCTGCTGTCCCCTGCCTGTGATAGCACCGCGTTGTAGTAGAGACCGTCCCCAATCAGCAAAATTGCCCGCGCAACGTGGGGGTCCTTCACCTCATCCTCAAGCAGGCTGAGCCAGCGGTCTTGCACCCGCTTCATGGCGGTGTTCACCGCTGGTTGAAACTCATTGCCCAGGCGCGTGACTGAAATGATGGTGCGGTCCCGAGGGGAGTCCTGCCAGACCGAGGTGCGCACATAATAGTTGGTGGCCCCAGCGGGGTCCTGGCTCATGAGAACTGCGTCGTCTTCAGCTAGGGTCTCAAGGCGCTGCAAAAGCCCGGATGCCAAAGCCCGCTTGTCCTTGAAGTGGTAGAGCAAACCCCCCTTAGAGACACCTGCAGCTTTGGCTATGGCCTCTAAAGTAGCGGCGCGTTCACCGTTCTCAACAAGCACTCTTTCGTAGGCATCCAATATCTTTTCGCGTGCACTCATGTATTCCAGGGTACACGCAAAACCCTTGATGTAGAACCGTCCAGACGGTACAGTATCTTGGGTAAGAATTACTAACCCCTAAAGTATTGAGGTGCCCATGCGCTCGGCAACCGGCCAAATCCCGGCCGTGAACCCCGTATCAACAACGCCCTACCCCAAACGCTGGTGGGCATTAGCTGTGCTGATGCTACCGGTGCTTTTGGTGTCTGTTGATAACACTGTGCTTTCCTTTGCCTTGCCGGTCATTTCTGCACAGCTTAATCCCACCGGCACCCAGCTGCTGTGGATTACCGATATCTACCCGCTCATTCTCGCGGGTCTACTGGTGCCAGCCGGTAGTCTGGGGGACCGCCTGGGCCGCCGCCGTCTGCTGCTGGTCGGTGGCACGGGTTTCACTGTCATCTCGGCAGCTGCTGCCTTCGCCCCCACCGCTGACTGGCTCATCGCAGCCCGTGCCGCCATGGGCTTCTTCGGCGCCATGCTGATGCCCGCCACCCTCTCCATCATCAGAAATATGTTTGAAGACGCTGTTGAGCGTCGCACCGCTATCGCTATTTGGGCTGCGGGTTTCTCAGGTGGCGCTGCCCTGGGCCCTATCGTTGGTGGAGTGCTTCTTGAACACTTCAGCTGGGGCTCAATTTTCTTGATGGCAGTACCGGTGCTCCTGCCTCTACTCATTGCCGGGCCCCTGGTGTTGCCTGAATCTAAAGACCCTAACCCCGGTGCTATTGACCCGCTCTCTATCGCCTTGGTCATGCTAACCATGGCACCGCTGGTTTACTCCATCAAGCACTTTGCGACCGCTGGGTTTGATTTGCAAACCGCGCTCACCCTAGTGGTAGCAGTGATCGCAGGTGTGCTTTTCACTCGCCGCCAGCTGGCACGCAACAACCCCATGTTGGACGTCCGCCTTTTCACCAACCCGCGTTTCTCGGGTGCGGTAGCCGCCAATCTACTGGCAGTCTTTGCTCTGGTTGGCTTCTTGTACTTTGTCTCCCAGCATATGCAGTTAGTCAGTGGCCATTCACCCCTGCAGGCAAGCTTCTTGCTGCTGCCCGGGCTTGCCATGACGGTGATTATGGGGCTGTTGGTGGTCAAGATGGTCAAGCGCTTTAAGCCCTCCCATGTGGTGGCTTTTGCGCTGATGCTCAGCTCTCTAGCCTTTGCGCTGGTAGCCTACTCAGCACGGGTGGAGTCTGATCTGGGTATTATTCTGGCTTTCGCTCTGCTGGGTGCAGGTATCGGTATGGCCGAGACCCTCTCCAATGACATCATTATGACCAGTGTCCCCGCACCCAAGGCGGGAGCGGCGTCCGCTATCTCTGAGACTGCTTACGAAACCGGTTCGGTGATGGGCACCGCCGTGCTGGGGTCCATTCTGAACGCGGTATATGCTGCTCGGGTGGTTGTTCCCGAAGGGGTGGATGCCGCTGCAGCTGATGTGGCCCGTGAAACCTTGGGTGGGGCCACTAGCGTTGCCCAGCATCTAGAACCTGCCCTGGCTGAGCAACTGTTAGATTCAGCCCGTCATGCCTTCGACTCTGGAGCGGTCTACACCTCCCTGATCGGTGCGGTGGTCATGGTGCTTGCAGCTCTTGTGGCTCTGCGAACTCTGCGCAGCGTCAAAATGTAGAGTGCTGCACCAGGATGGCTGGGCACACTGGCTACAGGAGTGAATGCTGACCGGTGAAATAACCTAAAAGTGCGCCACGATTTAGTTGCCGGAGTGATGCAATACACTACCTGTTCATTTTTTTAGGATAAATTCAGCTATGTGACCGCACCCACCATTCCTGGACTCGAAAATTCGACTCCCACCCACGAACCGCCCCAGCGCAAATACAAGCGCGGAACCAAGGCAACCCTGCTGGGTCTTGCCCTGGTCTTGCCCAACCTGATCCTGCTACTGGTCTTCACTTACCGACCCCTGATCGATAACATTCGTTTGTCGTTCTATAACTGGAACATCGCCTCCACGCGCCCGGCCACCTTCGTCGGTCTTGATAACTACATCGAATGGGCACAAAACCCCGTCAGCTGGCAGATTGTCCTGCAGACCGCCATCTTCACGGTGGCTGCTGTTGCTGGATCGATGGTTCTTGGTCTTGCTTTGGCGTTGCTGCTGGACCGGCCCCTCAAGGGGCGCAACGCGGTCCGCTCGCTGGTCTTTGCCCCCTACGTTATTTCGGGTGCGGCGGTTGGTGTTGCCTTCCAGTTTGTCTTTGACCCCGGCTACGGTCTGATTCAAGACCTTCTTGGCAGGGTCGGTCTTGACTCGCCCCAGTTCTACACCAACCCCAACTGGGCCCTGTTCATGATTACGACCACCTATATCTGGAAGAACCTGGGCTATACCTTCGTCATTTACCTCGCCGCCTTGCAGGGCCTGCGCAAAGATCTCGATGAAGCGGCAGAAATTGACCGCACCCCGCGCCTCCGCAAGTTTTTCAAGGTCACCTTGCCGCAGCTGCGTCCCACCACCTTCTTCCTCTCCATCACCGTGCTACTGAACTCCTTACAGGTCTTCGACATCATCAACGTGATGACCCGCGGTGGCCCCCTGGAAACCTCCACCACCACCCTGGTTTACCAGGTCTATCAGGAGACCTTCGTTAATTCCCGTGCAGGCTACGGTGCTGCCATTGCAACCGTCATGTTCTTGGCGGTTCTAGTTATCACCGTGGTTCAGGTTCGTATGCAGGAAAGGGATAAGTAAGCCATGAACACTCATCGTTCTGAGGACGCCTTCAAACAGGTCATCCCGCCTGTTGCCAAAAAAGAGACTGCCAGCCGCGGCTCCAAAGCTGCGGGTAAGACCAAAGCGCGCAAAGAAAAGCCACGGCAGCAGGTGGCTCTGGGCATTAGCCCACTGAGCAAAATCGGTGGCTACGCCGGTGCCATCATTGCCGCCCTGGTAATCGCCTTGCCCCTCTACTTCGTGGTCATCACTTCGTTGAAGAATCACGCCGATATCTACGCTGACCCTATCAAGTGGGTTCCCAGCGTTTGGGTTCCGCAGAACTTCTCCTACGTCTGGGACACCCTCAACTTCGACCAGTACCTGATGAACTCCATCATCATCACCTCGATTCTGGTGGTCATCAAGGTCTCTCTGGGGGTGCTCAGCGCTTACGCCTTTGCCTTTATAAAATTCCCCGGCGTCAATGCCCTCTTCTTCTTGGTGATTGGCACCCTGATGGTACCCAACGAAATCACCATTATCTCCAACTACGCCCTGGTCTCTCAGCTGGGCTGGCGTGACACCTTCACAGGTATTATCGTGCCCCTGGCCGGCGTTGCTTTCGGTACCTTCCTCATGCGCAACCACTTCCGCTCCCTACCGGCTGAGATTATGGAAGCGGCAACTATGGACGGCGCGGGCTTCTTCAAGACCCTTTTCAAGGTCGTCCTGCCCATGTCCTGGCCTACCCTGATGGCTTTTATCCTCATCACCTCGGTCAATGAATGGAACCAGTACCTCTGGCCCTTCCTCATCTCAGACACCGGGCGTGTGGCACCCCTGCAAATCGGCCTGACCCTGCTTCAAAACAATGAGGGTCTCACCAATTGGGGCCCCGTCATGGCGGGCACCATTCTGGCAACCCTGCCCATGATTCTCGTCTTCCTTCTCCTGCAGCGATCCATGATTAAGGGTCTCACTGCAGGTGCAGTCAAGGGCTAAACCGCCTGCCACCTGCATCTCTTAAGCCCCCACCCAACAACTCACCTCTTCTTACCTCACAGGAGAATACATGAACATCTCACGCCGTCACATGCTGAGCATCTCAGGCTTAGGTCTCTCTGCCGCCCTACTGAGCGCTTGCGCCGGAACTGGCACTTCCACCTCATCTTCAGATGGGCAGGAAGCTAGCGGCCCCCTACAATTCTGGTCAAACCACCCCGGTAGCTCCCGCGATGTTGAGCAGAAGCTGATCGACCAGTGGAACGCAGATAACCCCGATGACCAGGTGCAACTCATTGATGCTGGCGCCAACTATGAGGAGCTGGCACAGAAGTTCAACGCAGCTTTATCCGGTGGCCAGCTGCCCGATATCGTCGTTGCATCGGATGTCACCTGGTTCAACTTCGCCTTCACCGAGGCAACCACCCCGCTGGACGATATCTGGGAGTCAGAAGGTATCGACACCTCCACCTACGTTGACACCCTGCTAGGCGACTACATTTACGACGGCAAGCACTACGGCGTACCCTACTCACGCTCAACCTGCCTCATGTACCTGAACACTGACCTGCTAGCTAAAGCTGGTCTGCCCACCGACCGCGGCCCCGAAACCTGGCAGGAATTCGCCGAATGGGCGCCCAAACTTCTAGAAGCTAACGGCGGTAAGGCGGCTCTGTCGATCCCCGACGGGTCAAACTACCTGGACTGGTACTTCCAGGGCATGATGTGGACCTTCGGCGGTCACTACTCCAAGGAATGGGATCCCACCTTCACTGACGAGAAGACAGTAGAAGCAGCTAAGTTCTTACAGGACCAGGTTAAAGCTGGCCACATCGTCATTTCTAAGGACGCCGAAAACGAGTTCGGCATAGGTAACACCGCTGCGACCCTGGCATCCACCGGCTCTCTGGGCGGCATGACCGAAAGCGCCAGCGTCCCTTTCATCACCGCCTTTATGCCCGGCCCTGCGCCCGGCTGCCCCACCGGCGGTGCTGGTCTGTCGATCCCCGCCGGCATCTCAGATGAGCGCAAGGCTAAGGCAGCTAAGTTCATTGACTGGCTCACCAGCACCGAGAGCACCATTGAGTTCACTCAGGCTACCGGTTACATGCCCGTTCGTAAGGACGCCGCCGAGCATCCTGATGAGGCAGCTTTCTTGGATGAGAACCCCAACGCCCGAACCGCCATTGAACAGTTGAGCGAAAATACTGCGTCCCAGGATTACGCCCGTGTATTTGTCAATGGTGGTGGCAAGCGTATCGGTGGAGCACTGGACCGCATCGTTGCAGGTCAGGATGTTACTGAGGTTCTCTCTTCCCTGCAGGAGGAAACCCAGAAGGTCATCGACCGCGACATCAAGCCCCATCTCTAAACCACGCCCGTCAGTACAAGGAAAACCATGGTCGACGTCCAACTTCAGCACATCTCCCGCATCTACGACCCCTCACGCCCTGCCGCTGTGCACCGCGTGAATATTCACGTGCGGGACGGTGAGTTCCTCACCCTTGTTGGGCCTTCGGGCTCCGGCAAATCGACCTGCCTGCGCATGGTCGCCGGTTTGGAACCGGTCAACGAGGGCAGTGTGCTCATTGGCGGTAAGGACGTGACGGAGTTGCGTCCGCGCGACCGGGACGTCGCCATGGTTTTCCAGTCCTACGCCCTCTACCCCAATATGACGGCGCGCCAGAATATGGCTTTTGCGCTGGAGAACGCGGGTATGGCGAAGGACGAAATCAACCGGCGGGTAGAGAACGCTGCGGCCATGCTTGAACTGGAGCCTTTGCTGGACACCAAACCCGCCAATATGTCCGGTGGCCAGCGTCAGCGTGTTGCCATGGGGCGAGCTATTGTGCGCGAACCGCAGGTCTTTCTCATGGATGAACCCTTGTCCAACCTGGATGCCCGCCTGCGTGTCTCTACCCGCGCACAGATTGCCGAGATGCAACGCAAACTGGGCGTCACCACTATTTATGTGACCCACGATCAAACCGAAGCGATGACTATGGGCGACCGCGTGGCGGTTCTCAAAGATGGCATCTTGCAGCAGGTTGATGAACCCATGCACCTCTACCGCCACCCCGGCAACACCTTCGTGGCGGGCTTTATTGGCTCACCGTCGATGGCTCTGATTGAGCAGGTTCCAGTGATTCCCGGCTCGGTGACCACCGCTCAGATAGCGCCGGGTATTGAGGTGCCCATTCCCGAGGAATTCGTGGGCAAGATAGGGGACCAGGTCATCGTTGGTGTCCGCCCCGAACACTGGGATATTGAGGATGACGGTGTGCCGGTTAATGTAACCCACGTGGAACAGCTGGGCGCAGAGTCCTTCGCCTACGTGCGTCCTGCCGGTGAGCTTCCTGGCACCCTGCGCACCGGCTCGTTAGCAATTCGTCTCTTGGGTAAGCACGAGATCGAAGCGGGAATGCGCATTACTATCGCCCCGACCCGCTGTACCTTCTTCGATAGAGAGACCGAGATTAACTTCGAGTACCTCTAAGCTACATGCACCGGGGTGCGGCACACAGGACGCACCCCGCGCCTCATGCTGTCTTCTCGCTCGCCAGGATTGCCAGGGTCTGGTAGGGGGCCAGGGTGAGGGTTTCGCCTAGCTCGGTCTGCCCATAGTTGCTGAGCAGCACGCTACCAGTAGCGAAGTCCACGGGAATCTTAAGGCTAGTTTCGGTGCCGTAGAAATTATTGAGGACCAGCAGACGCTGACCCTCGTGTTCGCGAACAAAAGCATAGACGCTTTCATGCTCGCGGGCGAAGGGCTCATAGGTGCCCTCCGCGATCAGCGGCATATCGTGGCGAAGCTGAACCAGGCGGCGGTAGAAGGGCAGAATCTGCCCCTCGCGCTCCTCAGCCTCAACATTGATTTCATCGTGTGAAGTGGGGCGTAGCCAGGGCTTGCCCGAGGTGAAACCGGCATTAGCTCCGGACGTCCACTGCATGGGGGTACGCGAATTATCACGGGATTTCTTGGTGATAATTTTAAAGGCGTCAGCCGGGTGAATGCCCTCATTGCAGAGAATCTTGTAGGCGTTATGGCTCTCGATATCCACGTAGTCGTCCATGGACTCATAGACAGGGTCTGTCATACCAATCTCTTCACCCATATAGATGTAGGGAGTGCCTCGGGTCAGGTGAGTGGCCGCGGCCAGCATCTGAGCGGACTGCACCCGGTAGGTGCCGGCGTCACCAAAGCGGTTGAGGGCGCGCGGCTGGTCGTGGTTATTGAAGAAGGACGCCTGCCAACCCCCGCCTGCCTGGATGCCCACAGCCCAGTCGGTGAGTAGCTGCTTGAGTTCCATAAAGCGGAAGGGCGTATCGGACCATTTTTGGCCATCCACGTAGTCCACCTTGAGGTGGTGGAAGCTAAAGACCATATCTAGCTCGCGGTTGGCGGGGTTGGTGTAACGCACGCTGCTCTTGATGGTGGTGGAGGACATCTCACCTACGGTGATTGCACCCTCCAGACTGCCGAAGGTTTCCCGGTTGAGTTCCTGCACCCAGGGGTGCACTCGTTCGGTGTCGGTGTAGAGCAGCTTGTCGTTCTCACCTGGCGCCGCGTCATGCAAAATGGTGTCTTTACCAATGACGTTCAGGACGTCGAAGCGGAAGCCGCGCACGCCCTTATCCGCCCAGAAGTTGACGACCTTGAAGAGTTCCTGGCGGACGCGGGGGTTGTGCCAGTTGAGGTCTGCCTGGGTGGTGTCGTAGAGGTGAAGGTAGTAGAGGTCGGTTTCACCAAACTGGCTCCAGGACTTGCCACCAAACTTGGATTCCCAGTTAGTGGGGAGTGATCCGTCTTCCTGGAGGGGGCGGAGGTAGAAGAAGTCCTGGTACTCCTGCTCACCAGCCAGGGCGCGCTGGAACCATTCGTGTTCGATGGAAACGTGGTTGAGCACCATATCGAACATGACACCAACGCCCTCTGCTGTGAGGGCCGCAATGAGTTCTTCAACATCGGCCATGCTACCCATGGTGGGGTCAATATTGTAGTAGTCGGCAATGTCGTAGCCGTTGTCGTTTTGGGGCGAGATGAAGAAGGGGTTGAACCAGACCATATCTACACCGAGTGAGGTAATGTATGGAACCTTCTCGATGATGCCGCGCAAGTCGCCGGTGCCACTACCGGTAGAGTCATAGAAGGACTTGGGGTAGATCTGGTAGATGACGGCGTTGCGCATGCTCATAAAGTTCGACTGCTCTCGTGAATGCCTTTGGTGGCGCGATGGGTCCGTAGTGAAAAAGAAAAAGCGTGCCACTTGGGCAAGCTTTAATCTTACCTGTTAGACAGGTGCGGAGCTAGGCGATAAAAAGTTCCCGGCACTTTATTCGGATTCAGGAATGTTTTGACGGCGATGGGCAAAATCTAGATAGCGGAACTTGTCCGCTCTATGCCGTGAGATGGTGTACTGAAAAGCTGTGCCATCTTCTAATACGGTAATTGAGGTAGTAACAGCTACATATTCGCCAGCGTGCAAATTAAGGTATTTGGCATCGTTGGGGGTGGCCGGTTCCACTGTAATTTGCTTAGCAGATGAAGTGATGCTGAGGTTTAGCTCCTCTTCAAAATATTGGTAGAGGGAGTTCTCTGCTGCACGCTGGGGGATGATGGGAGCCACGCTTTTCGCAATGTAGTCATAATCGATGATTGCAGGGATCCCGTCCATATGACGTACGCGAATGATATGGGTCACGGGGATGGAGGTGACCTCTTCTTTGACTGCTAGGGGCTGAAAAGGCACGGGAGGGAGTATGCCTTCTTCAATGGAGATGAGTTCAGTATGAGCGGTTTTGCTGGCAGATTCAGCAAATTCCTTGTAACTGACGAGGGAGGATACTGGGATGGAGTAGCGTTTGTGGTCTACTACCAGTGAGCCTTTCCCCATAATGCGCTGAATGTAGCCACGGTCAGTCAAGATGGCTAGGGCCTTGCGCGCTGTTTCCCTAGACACAGCGTACTTTTCGGTCAACATTTTTTCACTGGGTAGAAGGTCGCCAACCTTGTATTTACCTTCATCGATATCACGAGCAAGGTCATGATAGATGCGTTCGAACTTTCCCATGGGGCTCCCCTAAGCGAATGATTTATGTGCAGAAAATGCAAGAGGTGAGAGATTGTTTCACAATTCCTGGTGCATTTTTAATATTTTAGGGGTTGGATGTTGGGTGGGCGCGAGACTCGCTGAATCAATGGAGTATCTGCGATAGTCATGGACCTGTAGTTTGTTTTTATCTGGTGCTGCGAACTACATTCGTTGGTCATGGAAAACTGCGGTCATATTTTAAAAAATCTTATATGCACCCCGGGTCTGCAGGAGGAGCGTGGCGTCAAGTAAGCCTTCTGGCAGGTGCTACTTAACTGGCAGGGTGGCTAGAGCCCAAGCCCTAGCCACCCTGCCAGTTCAGTGAGTAAGCGTCTGCGTCTTTAGAAGAGACGCTGGGACGCTAATGCGGCCCCCTGAGATAGGGATGCCAGTTTAGCTACAGCGATTTCTGGGTGAATGCGTCCGCCCAAGCCGCAGTCGGTAGAAGCAACCACATTTTCTTTGCCCACCACCGAGGCGAACTGCTCGATGCGCTGAGCTACCAGCTCGGGGTGTTCCACCACGTTGGTAGAGTGCGAAACAACGCCGGGCACAATGTACTTGCCCTCCGGCAGTTCTAGGTTTTCCCAGACCTTCCATTCGTGGGCGTGACGCACGTTGGCTGCCTCAAAGGTGTAGCCTTGCGCATCGATAGAGAGCATGGTCTTGGCGATGTGTTTGAATTCCAGGTCGGTGGTGTGGGGGCCGTGCCAGGAACCCCAGCAAAGGTGGAAGCGGGTGAGCTCGGTAGGAATGTCTTCTAAGGCGTAGTTGAGCGCGTCCACTGAGTCCTGAATAAAGGCGAGGTAATCACTGACGCTGGGTTCGGGGTTGATCTGATCCCAGCCCTCTGCGATGGAGGGATCATCAATCTGCAGGGTGAGCCCGGCGTCCGTAATTGCCTTGTACTCCTGCTTGAGGACGTCTGCCCAGGCGAAGAGGAAGTCGCGGTCGGTGGCGTAGTGCTTGTTGCCAACGCGGGCTGCAGATCCGGGGGAAAGAGCTGCGATAAAACCTGAGTGCGCCCCGCTACCCTTGAGCGCGCCGGTGAGGTTGCGGACATCGCTGGCGACGTCCTCCTGCCCGATGTAGCTGATAGCGCTAGTGGCGGCAGGAAAGGCATCCACGACTTTGAGATCAACGTCTACCACCTCGTCGTAGGCGCTGAGGAAAGCAGCTCGATCACGGCGGTCAGCAAAACTGGTGTAGCGCAGGTCCCCGGGGGTGGAGCGCACAACTTCAAACGCCGGGTTATCCTCCGTTAGCTCTAGCCCACCGGTGCGGGCAAAGCTATAGGTCCACCAGGCACCGTAATCCACGGTATTTGTCATGGCGTGGCCGTATTCGCCGTCGTTCACAATATCGATGCCCAGCTCTACCTGCTGTGCAACAATTGCGTGGACCTCTTCAGTAAGAATCTGCTGGAAGTCAGCTTCGGACAGGTCACCTGCCTGGCGGCGGGCGTTTGCCTCACGCAAGCGGTCGGTGCGCGGCAGGGAGCCGACGTGGGTGGTCAAAATACGGTCTGTGTTGATGGGCATTGCTGCTCCTTGGGTTGATCCTACGGCTGTAGCGGCGCTTAACAGTGTGGAAGTGCCGTATTTCTAGCTAACCTTTTGACCGCCGCCAACCCCAAGCCCTGAAGCTAAGTCCTTCAATATTTCTCTGTGTCAGGTTTGTGACAGGGGACTTACATAAAACATTCTTGTGGCGTGCGTCGTGAGGCGCCACCCTTAAGAGCAAGCCTCCTTAAACGTCTGTATTGACCCTGACATGATGTAAGGGCACATACTGGGGCTATGGCTGAAACCACGAACCTCATGACTATTGGCGAGTTCAGTTCCCTGACACGTCTATCTGTGCGTATGTTGCGGCACTACGACGCTCACGGTGTGCTCGTCCCTGTCCACGTTGATCCCTGGACCGGATACCGCCGCTACGCACCTCACCAGTTGCGGGATGCCGCTGATATTCGGAACCTTCGCGACGTCGGGTTTGGCGTTTCAGCTATTTCAGCTCTTCTCGTTGCCCGCGGTACTCAAACATGGTCAGCTGCGTTGGAACTCCAACGTCAGACCGTTCTTGAAGAGACGCGCGCAGCCCAGGCTCGGCTGGCTCTTATCAACCACCTTATTGAAGGAGAAATCAGCATGGACATCACCATTGAACGGCGCACTATCGACGCCATGACTATTGTCGCCCTACGTGGCGTTATCCCTACCTACTCAGATGAGCACCTGCTTTGGGAACGCATGATGCCGGAGCTAGACCGTCAAGGAATTAAAGCTGGTGCACCCTGCGGGGTGATCGAACACGATAGGGAGTACACCGAGCGTGATGTGGACCAGGAGATTTTTGTTCCTGTCGCGTTAGGAACACAGGTAGCTACTCCACTGATGATTCATGAGCTCCCTGCTCGCGACTGCCTAGTGGCTAGGTTAGTTGGCCCCTATGAAGGCATCACGCAAGCATATAATCTGCTAGCCGAAAGAATCGCCGAGGACGGGCTTGTGCCTATGGGTGGAGGTTCCCTTGAAGCAAAAAACTTCAGCTTCTATCTCACTACTCCGGATGAGGTTCCCGCCGATCAGCTCGTCACTGAGGTGTGTATCCCTCTGGCCTAACCAGGGTAATACCGGGGTGGGTGGCGGGCAACCGTGACCCGCCCCGGGTGCTGCTCATAGAAAAACCCACCACCGTCTAAACTCCACTATCTGAGAACACCTGGGGGCGCATATACCCTCACCGGCGTCCCGGCGTAGACTATATACCCAAAGACGACTACCACCAGTTATCAAGGGGAATACAATGCCTGAACTGCGCTCGCGAACATCAACTCACGGCAGGAACATGGCTGGTGCCCGCGCGCTTTGGCGCGCCACCGGTATGGGCGATGACGACTTCGGCAAGCCCATCATTGCTATTGCCAACTCCTACACCCAGTTCGTGCCTGGCCACGTCCACCTTAAAAACATGGGCGACCTGGTCGCTGGCGCCATTCAAGAAGCTGGCGGCGTCGCCAAAGAATTCAACACCATCGCGGTGGACGACGGCATCGCCATGGGCCATGACGGCATGCTCTACTCCCTACCCTCCCGCGACCTCATCGCGGACTCCGTGGAGTACATGGTCAACGCCCACCGCGCTGACGCCCTGGTTTGCATCTCTAACTGCGACAAAATCACACCCGGCATGTTGCTGGCCGCCATGCGCCTGAACATCCCCACCATCTTCGTCTCCGGTGGTCCCATGGAATCCGGTGAAGGTATTGAGGGCGTTGTTGAGCACCGCCTGGACCTTGTCGATGCCATGTCGATGGCAGTGGATGAGTCCGTCACCGATGAGCAGCTTGCCCAGATCGAAAAGAACGCCTGCCCCACCTGCGGTTCCTGTGCTGGTATGTTCACAGCTAACTCCATGAACTGCCTCAATGAAGCAATTGGTCTTGCCCTGCCCGGCAATGGCACCACCCTAGCAACCCAGATCGCCCGCAAGCAGCTGTTCCTGGACGCCGGCACCTCCATTGTTAATCTGGCAAAGCGCTACTACGAGCAGGACGACGAGAGCGTACTACCCCGCTCCATTGCTACCAAAGAGGCTTTTGAGAACGCTATGGCGCTGGACGTCGCTATGGGCGGCTCCACCAATACTGTGCTGCACATCCTGGCGATTGCTAACGAGGCTGAGGTTGACTTTATCCTTCAGGATATCGACGATATTTCCCGCCGAGTTCCCTGCCTTGCCAAGGTAGCCCCTAACTCCACCAAATACCACATTGAGCACGTGCACCGCGCCGGCGGCATCCCCGCCCTACTGGGTGAGCTCAACCGTGCCGGGATGCTAAAGCAGAACGTTCATTCTGTTCACGCCGACAATTTGGACACCTGGCTGGGGGAGTGGGACGTCCGCTCCGGCACTGCCTCTGAACGTGCCAAGGAACTCTTCCGCGCAGCCCCCGGTGGCGTGCGTACCACCCAGGCTTTCTCAACCGCTAACCAGTACGAATCCCTGGAAACTGACGCCGAGAACGGCTGCATTCGCAGTGTTGAGCACGCCTATACCAAGGACGGTGGGCTGGCGGTTCTGCGCGGCAACATCGCCCTCGATGGTGCGATCATCAAGAGCGCTGGCATTGATGAGGAGCTCTTCCATTTCAAGGGCCGTGCCTTCGTGGTTGAATCTCAGGACGAGGCCGTCTTTGAAATTCTCTCCAAGAACGTTAAAGAGGGCGATATCATCGTCATTCAGTACGAGGGCCCCCGCGGTGGCCCCGGCATGCAGGAAATGCTCTACCCCACCTCCTACCTCAAGGGTCTCGGGCTGGGTAAGACCTGTGCACTGATCACTGACGGCCGTTTCTCCGGTGGTACCTCGGGTATCTCCATTGGCCACGTCTCACCCGAGGCTGCTGCAGGTGGTGCTATCGCCCTGATTGAGACCGGTGACGAGATCGAAATCAACGTGCACGAGCGCCTGTTGCAGGTCAATGTGCCCGATGAAGTGCTAGAAGCCCGCCGTGCTGCCAAGGGCCCCCTGCCTTGGGTACCCACCAAGCCCCGTGAACGTCAGGTGTCTAAAGCTCTGCGTGCCTACGCCATGATGGCGTCCTCAGCCGATAAGGGCGGGGTACGTGTGCTCCCTGAAGGTTACTAAGAGTTTTTACCTCCTAACCCCATAACCTATAGGCCGCCCGCCGTAACGCTCATGTTGCGGCGGGCGTCTTTTATTTTTTGATGGTAGAAAGTGAACCTGCGGTGGGGTGTCGTGTGGGCGGGTACACCTTTACCCGCTCCAAGTCCTGCCAGAAATTATAAGAATGGCCGAGAAATTTAGTGAGACTACTTCCCAAAGTTCTGTCATGAATGTAATCTAGCTAACTATAAACCTGTGACTTGAAACCCTCACTAAGAGAAAAAGGGACGTCATGTCACACAAGACACCACAACAGATTGCGTCTGACGACGCCTTCGCGCACGAGGAAGCTGGTCTACACCAGGGTCTTGGCCGCCGTCAGCTTCAAATGATTGCCATGGGTAGCGCCATCGGCACCGGTCTTTTTTTGGGTGCGGGCTCGCGTCTCGAGTCTGCTGGCCCCTCCCTCTTCATTCTTTACGCTATTTGCGGTTTCTTTGGCTACCTCATTCTGCGTGCCTTGGGTGAGCTTATCGTCCACCGCCCATCATCCGGCTCTTTCGTGTCCTACTCCCGCGAGTTCTACGGTGAGAAAGCGGCCTATGTGTCGGGTTGGCTTTACTGGCTCAACTGGGCAATGACTCTGGTGGCAGATGCCACCGCCGTGGCGATATATATTCTCTGGTTCGGTCAGTACAGCGAGTTTATTGCGGGGCTGGATCAGTGGGTTATTGCCCTCTTCGTGGTTGCCTTTGTGCTCTTCTTCAATATGCTCTCGGTCAAGGTCTTTGGTGAGCTGGAATTCTGGTTCTCCCTCATCAAAATTAGTGCACTGGTCATCTTCATGATCGTGGGTATTTACATGGTTATCTTTGGCACCCCCACCGGCACCCCCACCGGCTTCTCGCTCATTGTGGATAACGGGGGGCTGTTGCCCAACGGCGTGCTACCTGCCCTCATTGTGGTGCAGGGTGTGGTCTTTGCCTATGCCGGTATCGAGTTGGTCGGTACTACCTCTGGCGAAACTCAGGATGCCCGCAGAATCATCCCTCAGGCCATCAACACCGTGATTCTGCGTATCGCTATTTTCTACGTTGGTTCTGTCCTCTTGCTCTGCCTGCTGCTGCCCTACACTGCTTACTCCGCAGGTGTCTCGCCCTTCGTTACCTTCTTTGGTTCTATTGGGGTGGACTACGCGGCTCCTATCATGCAGCTGGTCGTTATTACCGCAGCGCTTTCCTCCCTTAACGCTGGGCTTTACTCCACCGGCCGCATCATGTATTCCATGGCTCAGGCTGGTTCTGCCCCTGCATTTGCCGGCAAACTAACGAAGAGTGGTGTGCCTTTCGGGGGAATCGTGATAACCGCTTTTGTTGCAGTTGCTGGTGTCTTCCTCAACTTTGTAGTTCCCGAGAACGCTTTTGAAATTGTGCTCAACATGGGTGCCCTGGGTACCATGGCGGGCTGGGCAGCTATCACCCTATCCCACATGAAATTCATCAAATTGACTAAGCAAGGCAAGTATGTGCGCCCGGACTACCGTGCCCCCTTCTCACCGGTGAGTGACTGGCTTGTCCTTGTCTTCTTGGCTGCTGTACTTGTACTGATGGCTATTGATTACCCGGTAGGTACCTGGACGCTGGGTACCTTCCTGCTGATGGTCCCCATCCTGATTATTGGCTGGTTCCTGGTCCGTAAGCGAGTCAACGAAATCGCCCGGGTGCGCGAGGGCTACACCGGTGACTTCCCCGTGGTCGCCCACGTCCCTTCGGCTGATGCTTACCTGGAGCGTCAGCGCGGGGCCGTGAACATCCATGAAGATCTCCCTCAGGGGGACTCTGAACAGCGCGACGAACGCTAGCTGGTTACCGTCAAGAAGGGCGGGCACTCGTGAAAGAGTGCCCGCCCTTTTAGCGCGTAGGAAGCTTGGTCATCAGCTACCTGCTAATAGTGCGTAACAGCAGGCTAGATTCGGTGTTGACCACACCCTTGACTGAGCGGATATGGTGCAAGACTCGATCAAAATCCGGTAAATCACGGCAGGCAATTTCAAGGACTAAGTCCCAGTGACCGTTTGTGGTGTGCAGGGCTGTTACCTCGGGAATACCACGCACATCCGCAATGGCTTGGCTGGAGTTCTTGCGTTCAACAATCACCATAGAGATGGCACGTACACCCGGCTCCAGGGCATCTGAAGCGGTACGCACCGTGTAGCCTACGATGATTCCCTCTGTTTCCAGCTGCCCCATCTTCTTGGTCACCGTTGCGCGCGTGACACCCAGTTTCTCAGCGAGCTGCGAAACTGGTGCTCTGCCGTTGGAACGGAGCTCGGTGAGCAGTCGATGTTCTAGGTCGCTTAGTGATCTCATGTACATAATGCTAACTCTGTATATACAATCTGCTCTTCACCCTGCAAAAAATGTACATTTTTGAGGTACCGGTGGTAGGTAAAGCCGGGTATCGTTATCGCAGTCACAGGTTTATGTTTATTTCCGTTCAAACTCAAGGAGGAGTTTTCTAGAATGGTTCAGTTTGTTAACGTCACCAACATGGCTCGTTGGATTCAGCGCGAAAGCGTTGAAAAAATCATTGGTACCATGATTGACTACCTAGAACGCGACTTCAAGCGCTGGGAAAAGTTCGACAAAATTGCTCGCGTCGCCAGCCACACCCCCTTCGGTGTTATCGAGTTGATGCCCACTTCAGACGGTGAAGAGTATTCCTTCAAATACGTCAACGGGCACCCTTCAAACCCTGCTCGCGGCTTCCAGACTGTTACCGCGTACGGCATGCTGGCGGACGTTGATAATGGCTACCCCACCTTCATTTCAGAAATGACTCTGCTGACCGCCCTGCGCACCGCTGCCACCTCAGCTATGGTCGCTAAGAAACTGGCTCGCCCTGACTCGCGCACCATGGCCATGATTGGTACCGGCTCTCAGTCTGAGTTCCAGGCACTGGGCTTCCGCGCTGCTATGGGCATTGAAGACCTCGTCATCTTTGACACCGACCCCGAAGCGATGGATAAGTTCCGCCGTAACATGGAGCCCCTGGGCTTCCGCATCCGCCTTACATCCTCAGTGGACGAGGCAGTAGATGGCGCCGATATCATCACCACTTGCACCGCTGATAAAGCGCAGAACACCATCCTGGCCCGCCACCACGTCAAGCCTGGCGTGCACCTTAACGCTGTAGGCGGCGACTGCCCCGGCAAGACCGAGCTGGATGAGCAGATTGTGCGCGACTCTACCGTCTTCGTTGAATTCCCGCCCCAGACCCGTATCGAGGGCGAGATTCAGCAGGTTGAAGAGGACTTTCCCGTGGTGGAGTTCTGGAAGGTTCTAACTGGCGAGGAGCCTGGCCGCCGCTCAGCTGAAGAAATTACTCTCTTCGATTCGGTAGGCTTCGCTATTGCTGACTTTGCCGCCTTGCGATGTGTGCGCGACTTGACCGCCGGCACCGAACTGCAGGACTCCATTGAGCTTATTGCTGACCCTGAGGACCCCAAAGACCTCTTCTCCCTGGTTGGCTCTCTCAAACCCATCAGCTAATAGGGCCCGCTCAACGCTAAGGACGCCCGCCGCAACAGTGACGTTGCGGCGGGCGTCCTTATTTTTTCATGATAGAAAGCCAATCTGCTGTGCGCCCACCTACTGGGCACAACCTGACCTACCCCGTTGCTTTTACTCTGTTCCTCTAGTCTGTTGGCTAATCGTTGATGGGGTGGTATAGCTTTAAAGCGTAAGTAAAACAAAGATAGACACCCCCATTGGAGGTGAATAATGTGGAAATTACACCTGCACAAATCAAAAAGTGCGAGCTGACTTGGGAGCCCCCGGATTATACGAGCTCCTACCCGGCAGGGTTTACTGAGCAGGGCGTAGCCGTTATTGCGGTCATTATGGATCAGGTGCGCGCGGCAGGGGACTGCCATGTTGGGCTGACCACTCTTATTTATGTATCGCGTGAGAACGGTGACCGTGAGGTTATCGAGTGTGAGCCGATTGCTGAATCATTGACACACTCGTTGATGACTCCCTGCGATGAGGTGCATACCGATATGCTGGGTCGCGCTATTGTGGCGGCTATTCAGGCGGTTCCGGCTGAGTACAAGACCAATCTGATGACAGCGGCTGCAGATAAGCATTACCTTAAGCTGCTCTTCCGTAAGCTCCCCGTCTTCAAGAGTTTCTTGGAGTACCGTTCTTTGGATAAGGTGATGAACCCCTATGAGGTTCACTCGCTGGGGGAGATTCACGTGAAGCTTATTGGCACTCAGGCAGGTGAGCTGATGCCGCACCTCATGGACGAAGCCTCACGTCTAGCTCACAACGAGTTGGAGAAGCACACTGCCCCTCTGCCCGTCGAGAAGCTCGTGGAGTACAGTGTCTTTACCGACTGTTCTTTCAGAGCGACCAATAACAAGCGCTACCTTAAGGGTGGGCGTATGGGCATAGGCGGCGTGAGTGAAGACGGCTTCTTCTTTCACTCCCATTACGATGCCACCAATATTATGACCGGTGAGCTTTCTGCCATGCTGGCTGCCTTCAACATCTTTTACCACGGTGGTCGACAGCTGATTATTCACACTGACTCGCTGGGCGCCCTGACCTTTGTGTTGCGGCTAGCTCATAACCGCTGGTGTTATAACCAATGGGTTACTGAAGGCGTGCAGAATCAGCAGGTCATTGATGAGATGCAGAAACTCACTGAGGCAATCCGCGAGCGCCGAGTTCTGGTGAAGCACATTCCTGGGCATTCCGGTCACGGTTTGCAGGAGTCTTCTGATTCGGTCTCTAAGATGCACCGCCACTTCCCGGGGCAGATTGTTGATAAGACCAATGTAGGCGAGTTCAATAAGCGCTGTGAGTCTATAATTACCGCGCTGTCTGGCTGTGAGAAGGCACTGCGCCTGCCCTGCCCTGACTGGGTGCAGATTAAGGCCTCCAGTGTGCACACTAAGAACAGGCTTTGGAAGTAACTGAACCCAAGAAAAGTGAGGACGCCACGCCCGGACTGGGTGCGGCGTCCTGCCATGAGTTTTATGAGGGTTTAGTCTGCGATGAGGTGGATTGCAATGATGAAGAGGGTGAGCAGGAAACCTACGCTGTAGTTAATCCACAGAAAATGGCGCCAGCCTCGATTGGTTTTCATAGAGGTGTCGTCGGTGATGTGTATAAAGGGTGCTGCCATCGCAATGTAGGGAGTGACTAGAACAGCGAGAAGGCTGATGGGCCAGCCCACGAGGAGTAACAAAAGCCCACTGAGGGCCCAGAAGCTTATGGCCAGGCGTACCGTGGTACAGGCACCGAGCGCGGTGGCGATAGAGCTGAGCCCCGCTGTACGGTCTGGGAGGATATCTTGCACTGCCCCAAAAGCATGAGCTGCCATGCCCCAGGCTAAAAAACTCACCATGATGAATATAAGTGAGGCAGACCAGGGGGTGCCAGTCAAGAAGACGGCATATACGGCTGGGCCCACGAAGTGGATGCTAGAAGTCAAAGAGTCTAAAAATGCACGTTCTTTGGTGCGCAAGGGAGGCATGGAATAGCCCACCACATCGAGCATTAGTAAGGCTAAGAAAAGGCCGGCTACTAGCGGTGACACCCACCAAAGATAGAGGAGGAATGGTAGGGAACACAGACCGCAGGCCAGCAAGACTGCCCGGTGACTTTCAGGAGCAAGCAGAGCTCCCTCAACCCCTCCTTTGCGGGGGTTAGCGAGGTCTGAGGCGTAATCGAAGACGTCATTAACCCCGTACATGACCAGATTGTAGGGTACGAGGAAGAAGAAGGTGCCAACCACTAGCGTGAGATCAACGGAACCGGTCAAGAGGTAGTAGGTCAGAGCGAAAGGGTATGCAGTGTTGACCCAACTAATGGGGCGTGAGGCAACGAAGAGCCGCTGGAACAGAGATAATACTGTCACCGCTAGCTCGCTTTCTGTGGGGGTCTCTGGCGAGCGAATCTTTTATTGAGGACTTCGAACCACATAGGCAACACCAGAGCGGTGAAGATGGGGTAGCTAAAATCTTCCAGTGGTACGAGGCCTAGTGTGATATTGGAGAAGTTCTCTTCGGGATATCGACATAAATCAACAGCGATCATGATGTTATCGAAGATCAAGGTAAGGGTCAGCATCACCAACAAGGTGAGAGCCATAGCCGCCAACGGTAAACGCTGAGACTGACGGCGCAGAACCACGGCTCCGAGTAGGGTGAGGGCAACCGCTAGCCCGACGACGATTAATGCCAGCTGGCTATAGGGGCTCACACCTGCACCTCGCTGGCTGAATCGTTAGGAGCTAAGCCTTCTTGACCTCGTCGAGTTTCTACCCATCTGTTGAGCAACCCATAAATGACCAAGGTGCAGTAACTCAGAAAAGCCAGAAAAATAGGCTCTTCAAGGGGTATATGCGGGGTGAGCCAGATGCCCAGAAGATAAGGTGACTCACCCCGAACAAAAATAGCGTGCTCTATGGCATACAAGTCGACGATGATGAGGGCAGCCACCCCAAAACCTACCATCAGCACGGTACTAAGGGCCCTCCGGAAGAGCGCCACCTTAAACCGGGCATCCAGAATCATCATGCCAGCGATGGAGCCTAAAAGTGCTAAGAGATAGAGCCAATTCATAGGCTCTTCAACGCCTTCATGCTTTTATCACCCATCATTTCTTTGACCACTAGCTCAGCACTAATTAGACACATGGGTACCCCAATTCCGGGGATTGTAGATGAGCCGGCAAAGAGCAGGTTCTTTACCTTCTTGGACTTATTGCTAGCACGGAAGACCGCGCTCTGGGCGAGGATGTGAGAAGGCCCCAAAGCGGTGCCTTTCCATGCCCCCAGTTCATGCTGAAAATCTGCAGGTGACACGGTACGGCGTACCACTATACGCTCAGCTAAGTCAGGAATATCAGCCCACTCTGCTACCTGCTCAATGGCTCGGTCTACAAAGCGTTCAATCTGCTCGTCTCCGGTACCGTCTTCACCACCGTGGCCGAATTCTGGGCGTGCAGCCACGGGGATTAGTACAAATAAGTTTTCATAACCGTCAGGGGCAACTGACACATCAGAAGCGCTGGGCTTACCGATATAAATTGATGGGGTTTCAGGTAGCGTGTTGCCTTCAAGCTCAGCAAAGCCTTTTTCCCAGTCATCAGCAAAAAAGAGTGTGTGGTGTGCCAGCTCTGGAAGCTCCCCTTCAACGCCCAGCATCGCGAGCACCGCTCCAGGTCCACTGTCTGCCTTAGCCCACCAGCGCTCGCTATGATCGCGGTTTTCTTTTTCAAGAAGCTGATGTTCCACAAAATGTAGGTCACACGCTGCTACCACGGTATCCCCGTAGATACGATGGCTCTCACCTGAGCTGTCGATATATTCAACACCCCTTGCTACGCCCTCGTCCACCAGTATCTTTTGGGCATCAGCGCCGGTAATGATAGTTGCCCTGGACTGGCGGGCTAGAGTCTCGATGCTCTCTACCACGCGATTGAATCCACCCTGTGGGTAGAGAACCCCTGCATTTACATCCAGATGCGTCATCAGGTGGTACATAGCGGGGGTTTTTAGGGGCGAGCCACCTAAAAATACAGCCGGGTAGCCCAGTACACGGCGCATCCGTGGGTCTGCTGTATGCGCCTGAATCTTCTGATCCAGTGAGCGGCTGAGCAGTCCCACCAGTTGAGGGAGCCGGCGCAGGACGCTGGGATGAACTAAATCCTTAGCCGAACGGAAAGACCCGTAGAGAAAGCGCTTCAAAGCGATGTTGTAGGTATCGCGGGCTGATTCTACGTAAGCTGTGATTCCCTCCCTGTGCTCGGGGTCTAAGGCCACGAGCGACTCAAATGCTTCAGCGGTTCCTGCTAAATCAAAGGGCTCTTGCTGGCCTTCGAAGTAGGCGCGGTAGCCTGGGTCAAGGCGGCTGAGGTCCAACTGCTCAGAGGTGCTGCTACCCATCAACTCGTAAAAATGGTCAAAAACTTCGGGCATCAGATACCAGGAAGGGCCTGTGTCGAACCTGAAACCCTGTTTTTCCCAGGAACCCGCCCGTCCTCCCGTGGTTTCTTTCTTTTCAAGAAGAGTGACGGTGTGCCCCTGACGTCCTAACAGGGCGGCCGCCGCCAAACCAGAAATACCTGCACCAATAATGACAATTTGCTTCATAGCGTTGCTTTCGATAGTGGCATCAGTTCTTTGCCAATTAGCCGTAATTTTGTCGGGGTGGAAAGAGAGAAACGGCGACGTTCAATATCACGAACGGAAGCCGCTTGAAGCTGTTCAAGCAGGTGCTTGTAGAGAGCGGTGGCGCTACGGACAGCGTACCGGGCACGGCGTGGCAGAGCGTCGATACCGGAGCGTGCATGTGCTAAATCCTGCTCGATATCGGCGATGATCACCCCCAAGGAGTCTTCATTAAGTTTGCCCTCCACGTGAGGAAAATAGTTTCGCCCCAGGCGAGTTGAATCATCAGCGTAGTCCCGTAAGAAATTTATTTTCTGAAAGGCCGCACCCAATGCTTGAGCCGCCCCCTCAAGTTCCTGCCGCTGAAGAGGGGGGGCAGGGATTATCTTTAAGAAAAATGCAGAGACACATCAGGCCGATAACCTCAGCTGAACCGTAAATATAGCGGTGGTACTGTTCATCGGTGTCGAAGTTGACCTCATCAAGATCCACGCGCATGGATTCAAAAAAGGGCCGGGTCAGGTCAGCTGTGATGCCGCAGGCACGAGCCTCTCTGGCGAAGGCATGCACCACCAGATTGCTACTGAAACCGGTAGATAATGCAAACTCGACCTCACGTTCTAACACGTCCAAAGCCTGGCGCTGTTGGCCTACGGTGAGCCCGGCATCAGCAGCAGTACCATCAACAATTTCATCGGCAACTCTCACCAGGGCATAAATGCAGGCAATAGAAGTGCGCATTGCCGACGGGTAAATGAGACTCGCCAGCCTAAAGGAGCTAGAGTAGACCCCAATCACCGGGTAGCTACTACGCCGCGCGGCTAAGGAATAAAGCCCCAGACGGTCAGTGTGATTCATGAGAAACGACCCCCTAGAGTGGTGGTAAAGGCTAGAAGATGTTCTTGCAGAGCGGGGGGAAACTGTGCCTGTCGAATCTCCTGTGAACATGAGCTGATGTAGGTGTTAACTAATTCCTCGGTGCGCTGGCGCGAACCACTAGCTACCAAAAATGCTCTGAAACTATCTATTTGTTCCTCTGTGGCGTTAGGGTCAGCCCACAAATGCCGATATTCCTCCCATCCCTCATGCTGCCGGGCGTAGACAATAAGCATCGTTTCTTTGCCCTGCACAATATCGGTGCTGGCTGACTTTCCGGTTACTGAAGGGTTCCCGAAGGCGCCCAGGAGGTCATCGGTTATCTGAAAAATCTGCCCTAGGGTGTCGCCAATGCGAGAAAGCGTGTGAAGGTGGGCTGGTGGTGCATAAGCCAGAATAGCCCCCATCATGAGCGGGGCTTGAAAACTGTAGACGGACGTCTTCCGATGCATCATCGTCCGCAAATCCTCAAGCGTCGGGGTTCTAATACCCAGCCCATATGCCAAATCTAGCTGTTCCCCACTCGCTGCATGCTGCACGCTCTCCTCAAAAACAGATAGCAGGTGCTCTCTCACCTTGAAAGGGGCATCGATTAAGGCCATAAGCTTGTAGGCAAGGGAAATCAGCAGATCCCCTCCTAGCAGAGCGTTAGCCTCACCCCAGCGCTGAGCGATATTAGATGGGTGGTTTTCATGCAGGGCAGCATCCCGAAAAACTTGAATAGAGTTGGGGTGACCGCGGCGCTCAAGATCCTGATCAACAATGTCATCGTGCATCAGCAGAGCGATGTGCAATAGTTCTAGCGCAGCAGCGCTTTTTAGTGCGGCATCATGAGCGATTCCATCGTAAGCGTCAAATACGGTGAGAAGCAGGGTGGGGCGAACTCGTTTACCCGATGCGCTGAGCGTTGCAATACTCAACCATAATTGCTCATAGAGCGGACCCATAGAAACCGCTGATTGAGTATTTAACTCAACAAGCTGGGAAAGGTAGTTTTCAAAGGACTGCTGGGTTTTTACCGGTGGAGCTAGCACTGTTAGCCCTTTTCTGCAGTGGAGTTTGAATAGAGTCCCATCAGAGGCGCCTGTAAGGTGAGCCAGGGGCTAAAGGCCCAAGGGGTTGCGGTAAGACTAGTCCTAAGGTCAGATGGAGAAACCCAACGGTACTCTAGAACCTCAGCTGGGTGCGGGGTCAAACCACCATTCAAATGTGCGGTAAAGACCGGGCATACTTCGTTTTCAACCACACCGCTGGCATCTACGGCACGGTATCTGAAATCAGGTAATTCGATGCTTACCTTCTCTAGCGTGGCACCGAGCTCCCCCCGTGCGTGGCGTGTTAGTGCGTCTGTGATACTTTCGCCGGGCGTGGGGTGACCGCAGAAAGAATTGGTCCATACCCCGGGCCAGGTTTTCTTGCTCAAGGCCCGGCGGGTAATCAGAACTTCCCCGTTCCCGTTGAGCACATGACACGAGAATGCAAGATGTAGGGGCGTTTCAGCTGTTTGCACCATATTTTTGGGCGCGACGCCCACAGGCTGGCCCTGCTCGTCGACTAGCACGACGTCCATAAGTTCATATCCTCCCAGGAGCAATTATCAGAAGACTACTTGTTTTTGGCTGGTCTGAAGCGTTCAACACCCCCCTTTTATTATTTACCCAAGGTAAAGTGGTTTTTCCTCTTTAAAAGTAAGAACGCCGCACCCGGCCCGGGTGCGGCGTCCTTCTTTGTTACTTTAGGCGACGTCGTGCTTCTCTTGCATTGCGCGGCGGATAAGCCATACCAGGCAGGCAAGCAGGGCTAGGGCGATGACTGCGTAGACCACGGTGGAGTACTGGTCGATGACGTGTTCTACGGCGTGCCAGTTTTCACCCAGAATCCAACCCAACCAGATGAGCAGGGCGTTCCACACGGCTGAACCAGCTAGGGTGTAGAGACCGAAGGTGAGGGGGTGCATGCGGTCGATGCCGGCGGGAACTGAGATGAGGGAACGCACGCCGGGGATGAGGCGACCGAGCAGGATAGAGACCTTGCCGTAGCGGTCGAACCAAGCGAGGGCCTTATCGACGTCATCAACCTTGACCAGCCACATCCATGCCGCAATTTTGCGTAGACGCTCAGCGCCAATGGCGGCACCGACATAGTAGAGAAAGTAGGCGCCGGCAAGGGAACCGGCGGTTGCCCAGATGAAAGCGGCTACCACGTTCATGGACCCCTGTGAGGAGGTGAAACCTGCCAGCGGCAAAATAACTTCAGAGGGGATGGGCGGGAAGACGTTCTCAAGGAACACCGCTAGACCTACACCCGGTGAACCGATGGCCTCCATGACCGAGATGATCCAGTCAATAATATTTTGGAGCATGCATGCCCTCTTTCATGCTAGAGGCGGGCTTATCCCTCGCCAGAAAAACTGTATTCATTCTTGCTTACTTACGTGGGAAAAGTCAGAAGCGTGCTGGTGAGTCAGCTGGGGATTTTGGTCATAGAACCTAAGGGTGGATGCCGGGTTATGGGGGCTACCCTTTCAAAACATATATCAGCGATATATTGGGGGAATAAACCTACTATCAACCTAGATGAAGGCGCCATGGCTGAGCAGACTGAATCCTCTTACATTACTACCGGTTATCGTTCCCCGTTAGGACCATACCAGCTACGGGTTGAGGAGTCTGCGTGTGGAGCCCACTTAATCCTTGACCATATTTTTGGTGATAAGAAGTCATACCTGGACCCCACGTGTACCATTTGGGACTCAGAGACCGCTCATAAAGCCCAGGACATGGTGCTTCAGTCCTGCTGGCAAGGCGAGGGAAACCCATTCACTGAGATCCCTGCCTTCCTTAGAATAGCAGGAGTAGATAGCAAGGCTTTGGCGCTTTTTACCGCCGAATCTTACTTGCTCCGTAATATCCAAATGGATGCGGCAAAACCGGAAACCATAGAATTCCGCATCCGTATCCTTCTTGAGGGTGCCTACACTCCTGAGCAGGCGGAAGCTATGCTGACGGGTAAGGAAATAGCCAGGTTACTTTCTCTGACTCTTTATAAAGGAGGGCAACAGGCAAATTTTTACCCCTCTATGACTTTTATTTGGATGGCCCAGTTGTGCCAGGCTCTAGCAAATGCTCCCCGAGCTGACGAGCTAGCTGAAAATCCTTGGCTTCTGAAAGATTTTCTGAGTCCTGTAAGTGAAGCCGCTGCAGAAATATATGTCAGGCGAGGTCGTGAAACTGGTCAAGAACCCAGAAGGTCTCTGTCTTTAGATGCCCATGCTCGCCCTTTCCTCATTGCTATGTTCCCCAACGTTTTTGAACCCATCGGTGTTTCTAGCTCCAAGAAAAAAATCAATGACTACCTGTTGCAGAAATTACAACTAACTGACGAGGGAGATATCGATAAGAACCTACTCGAAGCGCGCTGCTACATAGAGACTTCTCAGGACCAAGATAATCCTGGTCTCCAGGAAATTCAGGATTTTCTGGGTACTGATACACACCACCAGAGAGGGGACTTCGTATTTGGCGAGGATCGTGTGGTTCTCTTTGACGGTCTAATGCCCTTATGGGGAACTCCTCGTTCATCTACCTCCAACCCAGTTAGTTCAGCCTCTGTTGAAACTCTTCCAGCTCAAGGACTCACCATGCTTCACAGACTCAATCAAAATCAGGTCGTGCAGAAGATTCATGCTCCTCGTGGTGGGAAAGAGGGAAAGAACTGGGTAGCTGATACCCTGGCTGTGTTAGAGAACCGCAAACAAATTATTTTCTACGGACCTCCCGGAACCGGCAAAACTTTTATTGCACAGGCACTTGTTGATTCCTATGAGCCCGAAGACCCAGCGGAAGAGCTTCCGGGTAGCCACTTTGAAATTGTGCAGTTCCACCCTTCTTATACCTATGAAGATTTCTTTGAAGGGTACCGCCCAAGTACTACCTCTCCGGAGGATAAAGACAGCTCCCAACAGTCGCTTAGCTTCACCCTTAAACCCGGCCCACTTAAACGTCTGGCTGACCGTGCGTGCCAGGAGCCAACACGGCCTTTCTTCCTCGTTATTGATGAAATCAACCGTGGCAACATCGCCAAAATTTTTGGTGAGCTCTATTTCCTTCTGGAATACCGCGACAGGGCGATTACTCTGCAATACTCTGATGCTGCTTTCTCCCTGCCTGAAAACCTCTTTATTATCGGCACCATGAACACGGTGGACCGGTCTATTGCCACCGTTGACTCCGCTATCCGCCGTCGTTTTGCTTTCGTTGAGCTTTCCCCGCGGAAGGAACCAACCCGCGGAGCTCTTGCTCGTTCCGGGAACAGCGTAGGTGCACAACTCCAAGAAGAACTTAACAGCCGTCTATCGAACCGGGGCGCAGACCTATCGGTGGGCCCCTCATACTTCTTTGGGCTCACCACTCAGGAAAGTCTGCAGCAGGTGTGGCATTATGACATTCTTCCCCTGCTCGTTGACTACTTCTACGGTGTCAAAACACCAGACCAAGTGGAAAGTGAATACGCGCTCAACACTTTCTTGACTTCGGGTAGCGGTGAGGAAGCTGAGCTGGAAGAAGGAGACGGAGCCAATGACGCCCAGGGAGACACTGGTGAATGATGCCGAGCTTCTCCTTAGCTGAAAATTCCCAAAACCTGCTGGTGCTTGATACCCCTAGTCATGCTGTTGCTCTGGAAAAGAGCGGGCTTTTTAAGGTGTTCTCCGTGGGAGCAGAGATTGCCGTGCGCCCAGCTCTCAACCGGGTGGGAATCGTTGTCGTTGGTGGAACTCGCTATGAAGTAACCCCAAAATTAGCGGTATCTCAGCTCTTCTTTCTGATGAGTTACAGCGCAAAGGATCCCTTCCTGCCCGAAAGCTATCGGTCTGATAAACGAGATTTATGGGACCTGATCGCCAGGGTTTTTCTTGCCCGTACCCATCAGGCTGTCGGGCGAGGGTTGCTTTACGATTACGTTACGGTCGAGGACGAATTGCCGCTTGTCAAGGGCTCTATCAGGGTAGAGGATCAAATGGCGCGCCGCCCTTGGACGCCAATCCCTCTAGAAGTTACCTATGATGACTACTCGCCAAATATCGTCGAAAACAAAATTCTCAAGACTGCGCTTTCTCGGGTGCTCATGATGCCGGGTCTTGACCCCAATGTGCGTCAACGACTTCTATCCCTAGAGCTAGTTTTTGCTGAGGTGGACAGTCTGCCACGTGGCAGTCATACCCCACCTTGGCAATTAAACCGTAGAAACACGGGATATCAGTCTGCGCTGAAACTGGCCACAATCATTCTTGAAAATATGTCACCGGGCGAGGGCCATGGGGTCCACTCCATGATCTCTTTTGTAGTGAATCTGCCGGGTATTTTTGAGGATTTTCTCGCATCTATTATGCAGGAAAGCTTCGTTGGACAGTTTCGCCGCTCATTGAGCGTAAGAACTCAGCGTAAACAGAAAATTGACCGAGAACAGAAGATTGAGATCCGCCCTGACATCCTTGTTGAAGAGGACGGCAATCAGATTGTTGTTGCTGATGCTAAGTACAAGGTAGGTGACCAGGATAAGAGCGCTGCAAATGATGATATCTATCAGATGGTAACCTACTGCAAACATTTAGGACTGAAGAGTGGACATCTGATTCTGGCTGGCTCAAGTCAAGGTAGTGCTACCAGCACAACCCACCATCTCAACGATATCGGCCTTAAGCTGCACACTCATTATCTCGACCTTAGCGCCTCACCTGAGAACGTTATTGCTCAGATAACCAACCTTGCTCATAAGCTCGTCTGCTCTGAAGAAGAATAACACTGGGGGGCTACCTGCCTGAGACCCCTCACAATTTACATGTTATTTGAGTGCAAACTTGCTTTTCTGAACCTGTGTGAAACCAGAAGAAATCCAAATTTCTCGCCTTACGTGCCCTTAGAAAGCCCACACCCTACGGGTTGTGTCCCCACTTTTGTATAAAACCACATTACACATAAGCCTCCGTATGCACTGGTCAGGCAAGCATTCCCACCCGACTTTTATTAGGGTGGAAATATGAACAGTGTATTTTCTCGAAGAACAGCTCTTAAAGGTGCCGCCTGGTCAGGTGCTGCCACCCTGGCTATCTCCGCGCCAGCTGCCCACGCGGTGTCCGACTATGCCTACTACAATGCCAGCAGCCAGAGTGGTCGCCTGTCCTTGAACAGCGATGGCAACCGGGTGCTTAACCTCTTTACTGATTTGCCGGTAGCCCCGGAACCAGCAGGCTTCTCAGTAGGCTACGAAAGCGGCCAGGCCGTGGACGCCACCGCCCAGCTAGCACGCCTGGACTACTACTTTGCGGTGCCCGCAGAGTACGCTTCTGCGCAAGAACCCCAGCTGCTGGATGATTGCACCGAGTCGTGGACTGAACCCCGGCTAGTGGAAGAAACGGTAACAACAGCTCAGGGAGTCACTCCTGATCTCACTGGCTACCGTCTCTATGTCACCAGCTTCACCGGCCCTTCCACCAACCCAGTGCTGTTGGATGCGGCAACTGCTACCTGGCCCGGGAGCGAAATCAGCCTCTGCATGGTTGGGAGGAGTGCAGAAGAAGTGACTCTTTACGCCGGTTACGTGACTTCCTTTACGACCGACAGCGGTTTCACCCGTGATAACGCCACCCTCGTCCAGCAACTCACGGTGACCTAGCAGGCGGTAGGCACGCGTCGTCATAATACGCAACGTGAGAAACACTTGTTTATCTGGTGAGGGCTAGACCACTATGAAGAGTGAATACCTGTCCCCTTTCCAAGGAGCACCACGTGGCCGAGCATACCTTTGGCTTCCGCACCCGCGCCCTGCATGCTGGCGGCACCCCCGACGCTGAGCACGGGGCACGCGCCGTGCCCATCTACCAGTCCACCTCCTTCGTTTTTAAGGACGCGGATGACGCCGCTAACCTTTTTGCCCTGCAAAAGTACGGCAATATTTACTCGCGTCTGGGTAACCCCACGGTGGCAGCCCTCGAAGAACGTCTCGCCTCGCTAGAGGGCGGTATCGGTGCTGTTGCTACTGCTTCGGGTATGGCTGCAGAGTTCATTACCTTCGCTGCCCTCTGCCAGGCGGGGGACCACATCGTGGCGTCCTCCAACCTTTACGGCGGCACCGTCACCCAGCTAGATGTCTCCTTGCGCCGCTTCGGTATCGAAACCACCTTTGTCGATGGCACTGACCCTGCCGACTACGCCGCCGCTATCCGCCCCGAGACCAAGGCGCTCTACACTGAAATCGTTGCTAACCCCTCGGGCCAGATTGCTGACCTGCCCGGCCTGGCAGCTGTCGCCCATGAGAACGACATCCCCCTGGTGGTCGATGCGACCCTCTCCACCCCTTACCTGATCCGTCCCATTGAGCATGGGGCTGACATTGTGATTCACTCGGTGACCAAGTTCCTGGGCGGGCACGGCACCACCCTGGGCGGTGTCGTGGTTGAATCTGGCCGCTTCAACTGGGGTAACGGCAAGTTCCCCACCATGACCGAGCCGGTGCCCTCCTACAACAACATTTCCTGGTGGGGCAACTTCGGCGAATACGGCTTCCTGACCAAGCTACGCAGCGAACAGCTGCGCGACTTCGGCCCCTCTCTACCCGCCCAGTCAGCTTTCAACCTTCTGCAGGGCGTTGAGACCCTGGCGCAACGCATGGACGCCCACCTGGCAAATGCGCGCGCCGTAGTCGAGTGGCTGGATGCCGACCCCCGCATCTCCTACGTCAACTATGCTGGCCTGCCCACCCACCCCCACTACGAGCGCGGTCAGCAACTCCTGCCGCTGGGCGTAGGCTCGGTCTTCTCCTTTGGCGTTGCCGCTACCGAGAAAGCTGGTGGCCGAGACGTTGGTGCCGAGTTCATCGGTGCCCTGCAGTTGGCCTCCCACCTGGCTAACATCGGGGATGCCCGCACGCTGGTGCTGCACCCGGCGTCCACCACCCACCAGCAACTTACCCCCGAGCAGCTGGCCGCCGGTGGCGTCAACGAAGATTTGATTCGCATTTCGGTGGGTCTCGAAGACCCCGAAGACATCATCTGGGACCTAGACCAGGCACTCACCCATGCATCCGGGCGCAACTACGCCGGTGAAACCGTGGGCGTTGCTAGCGCTGATCAGCTGGTCGAACGCCGTGCAGCCGCTGAGGCAGAAGCCCTAGCGCAGAAAGAGGCACTAGAGGCAGATGCTGCAGCCCACGCCGCCGAGCGCGCCGCTCGCGAGATTTCCCGCCCCAAGAAGGAGGCATAAGCCATGACTGAACGTACCTGGGAAGGCCCCAGCGCCCCTGAACGTCTCGCGATTCTGCACGATACGAAGAGCATTGCCATTGTGGGTATGAGCGATAAAATTTCGCGTTCGTCCTACTTCGTAGCAACCTATCTGCAGTCCTCTAGCCCCTACACTCTCTATTTCGTGAACCCCATTCTTGCTGCCAAAGGTAAGGAAGTTCTGGGGCAGAAGGTGTACGCCTCCCTGGCTGATCTGCCGGAAGCCCCTGATATGGTGGAGATTTTCCGCCGCAACGAGGATCTGCCGGGCGTAGTGCAGGAGTCTATCGACGCAGGCGCTAAGACCGTGTGGATGCAGCTGGGCTCCTGGAATGAGGAGGCCGCGCGACTGGGGGAGAGTGCCGGGCTGAACGTAGTGATGGACCGCTGCGTCAAAATTGAGTACGCCCGCTTCCATGGCGGTTTGCACCTCGCAGGCTTCGTGACCGGCGTGATTTCCTCCAAACGGCAGGTACTGGCCTAGGCACACTTGCCCCTGATTGCACTCGTGATTTCCTTGTCCTTAACCGTTGGGTGCCGGTCCCAGTAACAGGCTGAGACCGGCAGTGGTTGTTGCTGAAGGTTTCACCAATTCTCGGCGCGGGTTAGGCTAAAACCATGAAACTTCTTGAGCCCCGCCTCGTTCCGTTGGGCGGCTTGCGCGCCATGACCGTACGCCGTCTTCTTCCTTCCAAAGAACGCCGCATGATTGGTGCCTGGTGTTTCGTGGACCATTACGGCCCCGATGACGTGGCGGCTACTGGCGGTATGCGCGTGGCACCCCACCCCCACACCGGCCTGCAAACCGCCAGCTGGATCTTCACCGGAACCGTTGAGCACAGGGACTCCCTGGGCACTGTAGCGGACGTGCGCCCCGGCGAACTCAACCTCATGACAGCTGGCTACGGCATTAACCACAGTGAATATTCCACCGCTGACACCCAGGTGCTCCACGGGGTGCAGCTCTGGATTGCCCTACCTGAGGCCCACCTTAATACTGAACCCGCTTTTGAGAACTTTGCGCCTCCGCCCCTCACCTTTGCCGCCCGTCAGGGTGCGCACGGTGCAGACAGTCTCCCGCTGCAGGCCCGCGTTTTTCTGGGCGAGCTCTCCCTCACCATGGGTAGCGCTACCCTGCAGGGAACTTCCCCGGTGGAAACCTTTTCGCCCCTACTGGGAGCTGAAATTATGGTGGGCGCGCCGGGATCAGACCCCGAAGCTGCCAAGAACCCACCTGCGGATGCTCCGCACCAACACTTCACCCTGACCCTGGATCCCACTTTCGAACGTGGCATCTTGGTGGACACCGGAGCCGCTATCGTGCAGGGTCGCCGTATTGAGGCAGACCAGATGCTCTACCTTGAGCCCGGCTCAGATACCCTAGCCATCGAAACGGTGGGGGAGACCCGCCTCATCGTTCTAGGTGGCCAGCCCTTTGGCGAGCACATCACCATGTGGTGGAACCTCATCGGGCGAAACCACCAGGATATTGTGGACGCCCGCGCCGCCTGGCAAGCGCAAGTAGAGCTGTTTGAGCCCGGTGCTGAAGAGGGAGTCGTGACGGATGGTGCCCTGGCAGAAGGGGCCACACCTGAAACCGCGGCGGGGGTCTACCCACGCTTTGGCGGCGTCGTGCTACTACCGGCAGAGTATGGGGAGAGTATGCCCGTGATCTCTGCCCCTCAGCTACCCCCGGTCACTCTTAAGTCACGCGGAGATTAAGCTCTCTGCCCCTCAACGGTGCAAAGAATGCGCCGCGCCAACATTCCATACTTTGAAGCTATTTGTTGACATGCTAATCCCCCGGGGTGATGAATTGCACGCTGATGAGTAAAAAACAGCTAATTTACAGGGTTTTTGGTATCCCGTGTGTCAGAGGGAGGCATCTTGAGCAGAGTTTTATAACGATTTGGTATACATCGTTACCAAATCGTTATATGCTGTTCAGAGTCCAATGAGCTTCTGGGAACTTGCCACGAAGCAACTAGAGCCAAAGGCAGCCCAGTACAACAGGCGGGTCGCTGAAATTCTAACGAAGGAAAAGGTATTAACGTGCGTCGTTCACTCTCAGTAGGTGCGGTAGGTGTAGTTCTAGCAGGCGGTGCTTTTGCAGCCGCTAACGCAACCAATGAAGCTCCGCAGACCACCGCAGATAACGGTGCAGTAGTTTCTGCCCCCTTGCTCAAGTCATTCGCCCTGGCCGGCGAGGGCAAGATTGCTCTTTGGGGCGTGCCCGCTTACGTTGTGGCCCCCGAGAAGCCCGTTGAATCAACCCCCGTTGTTGAAGAAGCTGTCGCTGAAGAGGCTCCCGTTGAGGAAGCTCCTGTAGTTGAGGTAGTAGTTGAAGAGGCTCCTGTTGATGAAGCACCTGTTGCAGAAGCTCCCGCAGAAGTTGCCGTTCAGGCTGAAACCGTAGAGGTTATCGAGGCTGCTCCTGTTGTTGAAGAAGCATCCGCTCCTGTTGTTGAATCTGCACCTGCTCCTGTTGTTGAAGCTGCACCTGCTCCTACTGTTGAAACTGAAGCTGCACCAGCTGCTGCTCTACCAGCAGCTAGCAACTCAGCTAAGCGCGATGCTGTAGTTGCAGCTGCCCTCGGTTACGCACAGATAAACGCTCAGACCGACTGCACCATGCTGGCCACCAATTCACTGCGCGCCGCTGGCATCAACTTCCACGGCTGGCCCATGGATTACATGCGACTGGGTACCGTTACTTCTAACCCCCAGCCTGGCGACCTTGTACTCTACGCCTCCAACGGCTTCGGTCAGCAGCACATCGCTGTTTACATCGGCAACGGACAGGCAGTACACGGCGGCTGGAACGGCATGGGAACCACTATCTTCTCAGTCAACCTGCCCACCGGCTCAGCACCTATCTATGTTTCACCTGCTGGCCTGTAAGGTCTAAGGCTCTCTAGCTTTTCTCAAGCGCCACCTCTTTCTCTAAGAGGTGGCGCTTTTGTATGCCCGGGTATCACCAGGGGTGGCGGTAGGCTGCCGGGGGCTGGACTAAGAACTTTAGGTGCGTGTATGTAACTTGTATCACAAAAGATGTAGGGTGAATCTATGCACGAGTTTTTGCGCGGTGATCCAGTGCGCGATGAGGTCAATCGTGTGCTGGGAGCTTTAGAAGATAACATTTGGTCTCATACCTATGAATCACGATACCTAGATTTCAAAGAAGAAGCCGGCCGACGTAACGGGCGCGGCGAAATACTTCCCTCAAGCCCACATAATGAGGAGGCCGCCTTTGCGCTGGCGGGGGAGGCCTCCTGCATGGCTAACACTGAACACGGCGGTGCCCTGATCGTGGGGGTGGCAGATGGAGGCGACATTATTGGCACAGAAATGGACGCCGCCTGGTTGCGGGGGCGTATTTACGCGCTCACTGAACACCAACTGACCGTGAGCATCCAGGAGGTGCACATTAGGGGCCGTAGGTTGCTCGTCATTCTGGCGCCCCAGGCGATTGAGCCGGTGCCCTGGAAAGATATTATTCACTGGCGGGTTAAGGATCAGTGTGTGGCGGTGACCGAAGAAGCGTGGAGGGAGCGCCAAGGGCGGAGTCTCAGCTTTGACTGGTCAGCTCAGGATTCAAAGATCCCCATCTACCACGTGCGCCCGGCCGCCTTGAAAGCCGCCCGCAGTTTCTTAGATGCGACGGGTTTGCCCAACCACCTCGATCTGTCGAGAGCTGATGATGAGGATTTGTTGCGCCGCTTGGGTGTGGTGACGGCACAAAATACTTTTACTAACGCTGGCTACCTGCTGTTGATTGGGCGAGGCCAGCCAGATATTACCTATCGCTTCTTCGCTAAGAACCATAAATATTCCGTTTTGCCGCCGGTCTACCAGGAAGGAAAGGCGCCTCCGCGGGCGTCCCTGTTGGAGGAACTTGCCACGGTATTTGCCCACATTGAACGAGCCACCCGTATTTGCGTCCTGGAGACTGAACTGGAGTATGCTGCTGAAACTGGCGATGGCCAGTATCAGAGCCTGCAGGATGTTGATTTGGCAACCTATGAGAAGCCGGGGAGGCTGCTCACCCAGGTGCCCCCGCGGGCTATTAAAGAGGCCCTGATGAACGGCGTGGCGCATCGAGACTGGGCTGCATCTGCCCCGGTGGATGTATGGCATTCGGCTAGTTCAGTGATGGTTGGTTCAGTCGGTGGGTTCTTCGGCGGGGTTACGGCTGAGAACCTGGGGCAGCACCCGCCTCGATCCCGGAACAACGCCCTGGTACAGGTGCTAGTAGAGCTCCACCTGATGGATTACCAGGGTGGAGGCATTACTACGCTGCGCAGAGAAATGCTGAAGCGCGGTATGCCAGCCCCTCTGATTGAGGAAGTAGCTGATGGGGATGCGGTGCGGGTGCAACTAACTGCTGAGGGACAGGATGTGGTGTGGGCGTGCTTTATTAGAGCGTTAGCTCCCCGACGTTTACGGCGGGATCTTGACCTTCTGATCCTTCTGCGCCATATCGTTACCCATGGTTATGTAACTCTTTGCGTAGCCCAAGATTTAACGGCTAAGCCTGAACGCCAGTGCCTTAATGCCCTTGCCAGTCTTGAAAAATCACATCTGGAGGGGGAGCCAGTGGTTTTTGCTAACCCTTGCAGATTGGGCACAGGGGATACCTTATGGGAACTCACCGATACGGCGGTGAAGAAGCTGAACTCTCTGCGAGACCGGTACGCTTTCAGTCACCAGAAACCCTAGCGGGCAGCAACTTTCCTTGTACTGGTTCGTGGTCTTAGTTACATGCCCGCAGGATGCCCTAGAAGCGGGTCATAAACTTGTAACAATAATTGTCCTAGCTGGCGGCGCCTGGTATAGGCTCAGACAGTACATTCCCATATACGAAAGGCAACTGATCCATGGCAGGTTTTACCACTCGTGCTATTCACGCCCTCCACGGTATCGAAGAAAACGCGGTTGTTCCCCCGATCTATACCTCAACCACCTTTGGTCAGCCCACTGACGGCACCGAAGGGCCTTTCGAATACCAGCGCGGAGGTAACCCTACCCGTTCTAACGCTGAAATCACCCTGGCAGCTCTTGAGGGCGCTGAGCATGCTTACGTCTACGCTACCGGCATGGGCGCTACCGCCGCTGCCATGGGAATTCTGAAGTCAGGCCAGACCATCATGCTGGGCATGCCCGTCTACGGCGGTAACTACCGCATGGCGACCATCGAAATGCCCAAGCGCGGGGTCAGCTACGAGTTCGTGCACGACTTTACCGCTCTTACCGATGCTGACTTTGTGGGTAAAGACGTGGGCATGATTTTCCTGGAAACCCCCACTAACCCCACCCTGCGCGTGGTTGATATCAGGGCAGTAGCCGAGATTGCCCACCGCAACGGTGCCCTGCTGGTCGTGGATAACACCTTTATGACCCCCTACCTGCAGCGCCCCCTCGAGCTGGGGGCTGACATCGTGGTCCAGTCTGCCACCAAGTACCTGGGCGGTCACGCTGACCTGCTGGCAGGTGTCGCCACCACGAACGATGCTGCCCTGGCAGACGAGCTCTTCAAAGCCCAGCTGATTACCGGCAACGTACTCTCACCCATCGACTCCTACCGCCTGATTCAGTCGGTCAAAACCCTGGCGATCCGCATGGACCGCCAGCAGCAGAACACCGCCCGCGTGCTGGAGGCAGTCACTGCCCACCCTGCCGTCCAGAAGGTCTACTTCCCCGGTTCCCACAGTGAAGCTGAAGCCCAGTTGCAGGCCGCGCAGTTAAGCGGCAACGGCGCGCTCTTCTCCTTCACCATGGCGGAGGGCAAGGATATCAAGGCCTTCTTGGACGCCCTGCAGGTCTTTACCTTCGCTGTGTCGCTAGGTGGCATTGAGTCCCTGGTCTGCCTGCCCTCCACCATGACCCAGGGCGCTTTCAGCGACGAAGATCTTGAAGCTTCAGGCATGACCAAGCGCCTGGTGCGTGTGGCCGTAGGTATCGAAGAAGCAGAGGATCTCATCGCCGATATCACTGCAGCTCTCGATGCCGCCTAAACTATCAGTAATACCCCCTTTTTCCCTGCCCAGAAAGGCAAGACCATGAATGTAAACCGTCGTACCATGTTCTCACTCACCGGGGCTGGTGCCCTTGCCCTAGCGCTGGCTGCCTGCGGTGGCTCATCAGAGAATTCTTCAACCGCTGCTGCCGATAAGCTCCAGGCCATCAAGGACGCCGGCAAAATCCGCGTGGGCTTTGAAGGTACCTTCGCCCCCTGGAACTACCACAACGAAACCGGTGAGCTAGTAGGCATGGAGAAGGAGATCGCTGACCTGATCGCCGCTGACCTCGGTGTTGAAGCTGAATACATCGAAACTCAGTGGGACTCCCTCATTGCCGGTGTGGATGCTGACCGCTATGACATCGTCATCAACAACGTCTCACCCACCGCGGAGCGCCAGGAAAAGTACGATTTCTCGGTGCCCTACGTGGCATCCGAAGGCAAGGTTGCTGTGCTGGATAGCTCAGAGCTGCAGTCCGTCAGCGACCTGAACGGCGCCACCGCAGCTAGCTCCGAGACTTCCAACTTCCGTACCCTGCTGGAAGAAGCTGGCGCTCAGATGACGATCGTGACCGGCTTTGATGAGGCCATCGAACAGGTGCTCACCGGCCGTGTGGATGCCTGCGGTAATGATGCCGTTACCTTCTCCTACTACCAGGAACAGCACCCCGATGCTCCCATCCGCCTGCTGGACGGCATTCTGGGTGAACCCTCAGAGGCTGCGATTTTGATGCCCAAGGGTGCCACCAGCCTGCAGGACGCCATCAACGAGTCCCTGAAGAAACACATGGAGAACGGCGACTTCAAGGCAATTTTCGAGAAGTACGTCGGGATTGACCTGACCCCCGCGTCCTAAGGCGCACTCCTACACTAGGACACCATGGATCGTTATATAGAGCTCTGGGTGGAGTCCCTGCCGCAGCTGCTGCTGGCCGCTGCGCAGGTCACCATCCCTCTCACCATCATCGCCTTTGTGCTTTCGCTGGTGATTGGTCTGTTCTCCACCGCAGCCCGCAACCTGGGCAGGTTCAACCCGCTCAACTGGCTAGCCACCACGTATGTGTGGTTCTTTCGCGGCACCCCGCTGCTGGTTCAACTCTTCTTGGTGTTCTACGGTCTGCCCCGCGTGGGCATCACCCTGGATACCTGGAGCGCTGCCATCATTGCGCTGAGCCTCAACACCGGTGCTTACGTGGCGGAGACGTTCCGCTCTGCCTATGCCTCGATTCCTCGGGGCCAGTTTGAGGCAGCTCGCACCCTGAACTTCACCCGGGCTCAGACCCTGCGCCACGTGGTGATTCCGCAGGCAACCCGCATCGCCCTGCCCCCGCTGGGTAATGACCTGATTGACCTGGTGAAGGGAACCTCCCTGGTCTCTGTGATTTCTATGGTGGATCTCTTCCAGTCCGGTAAGCAGGTGGCGGCCCGCACCTTCGAGCCCCTGGCCATGTACCTTGAGGTCGCAGCTATCTACCTGGTTATTTTCACCCTGCTGTCCATCGGCCAGCAGTACCTGGAAAAGCGCACCAGTCGCTATGTAAGGACTGCCAATGCTTAGCGTTAAAAACCTGTCAAAGAGCTTTGACGGCAACACCATTTTGCGTGAGATTTCTCTGGACGTTGCCGCTGGGGAAACCACGGTAATTCTGGGGCCCTCTGGCTCGGGTAAATCTACCCTGTTGCGCTGTCTCAACCTCTTGGAAACCCCTGAATTAGGTCAGCTTTCCATCGAGGGCGATACCGTCGATTTTGGCACTGACCTCACCGACGAGCAGGTGCGCACCATCCGCCAGCACTCTGCCATGGTCTTTCAGAACTTCAACCTCTTCCCGCACCTGACCGCCCAGCAGAATGTTGCCCTGGCCCCGGTGCTCAACGGTAAAAAGAGCAAAGCTGAGGCTAAGAAGCTGGCGGGCCAGTTACTGGCTAAGGTGGGTTTGGAGCACAAGGCTGATGCCTACCCCGATAACCTTTCCGGTGGTCAGCAGCAGCGCGTAGCTATCGCCCGTGCTCTGGCGGTAGCCCCCGACTACCTGCTCTTCGATGAACCCACCAGCGCCCTGGACCCCGAGCTTGAAGCCGAGGTGATTCAGGTGCTGATGGGCCTCGCGGCTGAAAAGCGCTCCCTGGTAGTGGTTACTCACAACATGGCCTTCGCGCGCCGCGTGGCTGACCGCATCATCTTCCTGGACGGCGGCACTGTTGCCTACAACGGCGCCCCGGCTGGGTTCTTCGCCTCGGACCACGCCCGTATTCAGCGCTTCCTGCAGATTTTCGAGATGACAGACTACAAGATTTAGCCGCTCACCCGGCGTCCCCATAAAAATACCCGCTGTGTCTTACCGGTGCCCGCTGTGGTGGGCCCCTTTCAGACACGGCGGGTACTTTCGTTATTGAGTGTCTTTAGAGCCCCTTGCGCTGGCGGTCCTGCTCAATGAGCTCAGCGTCAATGGCCTGCATCTGCGCGGTGATGGGCTCACCCGGCTGCCATGCTTGTGCCGCTACTGGAACCCTAGTACCTTTACGCCGTTTACCCAGCAGGCGCGGACGAGGCACGCGCAAGCGAATCTGGGCCGGTGCAGGTAGCTGCCAGCGGCGCCATCTAGCCAGCAGGCCCATGACCAGGCAGCTGACGATAGAAAGCCACATGCCGAGTACGGGCTCATCGAAATAGGTGACGCTGACGGCGACCTCGGCTGCACCCACAAAGGCTACGGTGGCGTAGAGGGGGCTACCGCCCAGAATGGCGGGGATGCGGTTCACCATGACATCGCGGATGACGCCGCCGCCTACCGCTGTAACAACTCCCAGGGCAATGGAAGGTAACCAGTGCAGGCCCAGGCTGAGTGCTTTGATGGTGCCGGTAGCCGTCCAGCAGCCCATTCCTAGAAAATCAGCGACTAGCAGGGTGCGGTCAGCCCAGTGGGCACCAAGGTCGATGGTGTAAGCGAGGGCTGCTGAGCTAAGAGCGGCGATCCAGTAGTAGCTGTCGGTCAGGGCAACCGGGAAGCCGGTGTCGAGCATGAGATCGCGGATGACGCCGCCACCCATAGCGGTAATAACCGAGAAGATAATGAACCCAATAATATCGAACCGGTGGGCCCTCGCAACAGCACCGCCCAGTAGACCGTTGGTGACAATAGCGGCTACGTCAATGAGGCGAAACCACAGGAGGGGATCAAGCTCGAGCATGGGCGTCTTTCAAACAGCCACCGGGCAGAACGCCGGGGCAGAGATAGTGGGGCGTGAGGTTCTGATAGTACAACCCCAACCCTTACCAGCGAAATTCCCGCAGTTGTAACCGTTGCGGGGCAGCGTCAGCGATAGCCAAGGTACCCGTCTTGTGCCGTTAGCACCCGCTTCGGGGGGTATACCTGCCCGACAAAGTGGGTGTTTTAGACTTAGGATGCCGGTGCTCTAGTCCTGTAAGAAAGCCTTGACGATGGGCTGCCCGGTCACTGATCCAAAGTCGCCGTCCTCAACTACTAGCGCTACCGCCATGTCCTCGTGCACGGCGATGACCCATGAGTGGGTTTTGGGTGGGGTTTCCTTGCCGTACTCGGCGGTGCCAGTCTTGCCCAGAGCGGTATCAGGAGTGAGCTGACGCAAATCGCCCAGGGAGCCCTCGGTGACAACAGCCCGCATCATGGTTTTCAGCTGCTTCGACTCAGCGGCTGTGACGGTAACTCCCGCTGCCGGCTGGGCGTCCGCTAGGTCCTGGCCTTTGACGAGCACCGGTGTAACTATCTGCCCTTGAGCTGCGGAGGCCGCCAGCACCGCCATAGAAAGAGGTGATACCGACACTTCGCCCTGACCAATCAGGGAGGCAGCGTGCAGGGCCTGGGTATCTGCATCGGGCACGTTACCCATGAAAGTATCGACACCCAAATCCAAGGTCATCCCCACACCCAGCCCGTGGGCTGCTTCTTGAAGGTTAGCCTGCGAAACGGTATCGCGCTCATTGATAAAGGCGGTATTCGCTGACTGCGCCAGAGCAGTGGTGAGGGTCTGTGAGCCCGTGGCAGAGGTTGGGTAGCCCGGTGCGTTTTTGAAGGTCACCCCGTCCACATTCACCGAGTCTGTAATCTCAACCTGCGACTCGGGAGTCTTACCCTGGCGTAGCAGAGCTAGAGCTGAGGCTACCTTGAAGATGGACCCCGGGGCGTACTGGGCGAGCAAGGCAGTGGAAAAACCTTCAGAGGCTTCAGCATTGGCGGCTGCCAGTAGCTCACCGGTGGACAGTCTCAGAGCTACCAGGGCGCTGGGTGATTCCTGGTCTTTGAGGAGGTCCACCGCTTTTTCTTGTAATTTCACATCCAGAGTGGTGGCTAGGTCGGTGCCGTGGGTGGGTTCAATACTGACGAGGTTTTTCAGGGCCGCCTCACTTGTCTGAGCACCGGTTTCATCAATCTCAACCAGGCTTACGGTGTAACCCACCGACCCGGCTAGTAAGTCGTTAAAGCGTCCCTGTAAGCCGCCGCGTCCAATGGTTTCACCGCCCAAGAGCTTGCCTTCTGATGCCTCGATGTCCTCTGCGGTTGCTTCACCCACACGTCCTAAAATATCGGGGGCAAAGTTGCTGCTGGGTGCCAAGGGGAGTTCACCGATTGCGCCGTGGTAGCCCTCAATGGTGTCTAGTGCCTGCTGGTCTAGGGCGTCAAAGGCGGGCTGGCGCAGGGTAATAGCCTGGATAAATTGCTGCTCGCCACCTGCCTGAACTGCCGACCAGTAGGTATCGGGGTCAATTTCAACTAATCGTGCAAGAGCGCGGGCTGATGCCTCCTGCGCGGCGGGGTCGCTGATCTTAGATTTATCAATGCCCAGGGTGACCACCGGTCGCAGGGTCACCACTTTCTCGCCCCCAGCTCCGGTAATATCACCGCGGGTAGCGGAACTGATGTCAAGGCGTAGTGCCTGAGCCTCTGCCAGATCTGGGTGGATGCTGGCGGGTGTCCAGCGGTAAGCCCATTCCCCGTCTTCTTCAAGCAGAGCGGCCTCGGTGGTGTAGTCAAAAGTCTGGGTTGAGCCGGGAATTTTCCAGGACCATTTCAGTGTCGCTTTCTGGCCCCCGTCCGCTTTCGCTAGTGACTCCACGGAGACGGTTGGGGTAGCGGTCTTCATGTAACCCACTGCCCGGTTGAAATCATCCGCGCCGGTGGGGACGTCCTGGCTGAGCTTGATGCCGCTCATATCTTTCTTGGAAAGTCCCTGAGCTAGTTGCTCGGCGAACTCTTGCGCCCCCGAACCAGATGAACAGGCGGCGAGAGCGGGAACGAGCAGGGCGGATGCTGAGGCGGCGATAAAGACGCGGCGGGAGAGGGTAGCCATGAGAACAGTGTAATTCAGTGACCTACCTTACCGACCGCATCTGTCTAGCTTTTACTCCCGGGTTTCGTAAAGAGGAAGGCCAGCACGCCGCGGATCTGGGTCCGTAACACAATGAGGCGGTGCCCAGCTCTATATCATCGCGCACGTGAATCTCGTTCTCTCGCGCCAGCTCCATGAGCACCTTATAGTCAGTGCCCATGGTGATGGGTTGCGCCACGACCTCAGAGAACATCCAGTGCGCTGGACTGGCTGGCACAGCGCAGTGTCTCCTTCGCCCCGGCGAACTAGGGGTGGGCGGTATGCTGCCGTGTAAAATTGTGACGTGAGTAATTTTGAGTTTCTGAAGCGTTCCGTATCCGAACTGTACGAGGACGCCTACCGCGCTGAGGCTTACCTAGGTAATGACTCACCGACTGCTTGCTTCTATGCGCGGCGTGCTATTGAAACTCTGGTGCATTACATCTACCGGGTGCGTAACCTGCCCATGCCTTACCAGGCGACGCTGGCTGCCATGGTTGCCGCTGACGGTTTTTCGCTCTTGCTCGACCAAGATAAGCGGCTGAAATTCAAGACTATTCGCCTACTGGGTAATGACGCCGCCCATAAGGTGCGCATCATCAATGAGAGGGACGCCCGACGCTCCGTTGAGGATCTCTACCACCTGATGGTGTGGGCGGTCTATAACCATAGTCGGCATTCGCAAGAGGCACCCCTGCGTCAGCCTTTTGACCTTGCACTCACACCTAAGGCCCGGCAGGCTGCCCTGTCGCAGGAACGCATGGCGCAGATGGAGGCTGAACGCCAGTCAGAGTTAGATGCGCTCGCCCAGGATTACCAGCAACAGCTGGCTGAGAAGGACGCCAAGATTCTGGAGCTCCTACGCGCTCTGGAAGAGTCGCAGGCGGCCAAGACCCTGCCGGATACTCATGATTACAATGAGGCAGCTACTCGGGATCACTTCATTGACCTTCTGTTGCAGGAGGCTGGCTGGCCACTGGAAAGCACCGCTGACCGTGAATTCGAGGTTACCGGTATGCCTACACCCAGTGGGCGGGGTTTTGTTGACTATGTGCTCTGGGGCCCGGACGGCACGCCCCTGGGTCTGGTAGAAGCTAAGCGTTCCCGTGAGTCAGCTGACATTGGCAGGGACCAGGCCAAGCTCTACGCTGATGCTCTACAAGCACGCTTTGGGCAGCGTCCGGTTATTTTCTATACCAACGGGTACCAGCACTATATCTGGGACGATGCGGCGGGTTACCCACCGCGCGAGATCCGCGGGTTCTTGACGGCTGACGAGTTGCAACTGATGATTGCTCGCCGTCGTGACCGTCAGCAGCTGGCAGGGCAGCAGGTCGATACTGGTATTGCTGGCCGCCCCTACCAGCTCCGGGCGATTGCCCATGTGGCAGAAGCTTTTGACGCTAAACAACGCAAGGCCCTGCTGGTGATGGCTACGGGCTCTGGCAAGACTCGCACCACGATTGCCATGGTTGATATGTTCTCGCGTGCTGGCTGGGTCAAGCGTGTGCTGTTCTTGGCTGACCGCACTGCACTGGTAAACCAGGCGGTTAACGCTTTCAAGAAGCACCTGCCGCAGCTGGCAACCGTCAATCTGGTGACCGAGAAGGACGCCACCGGGCGGGTGTATGCGTCCACTTACCCCACCATGCTCAACATCATTAACCGCACCCTGGACGATTCCGGGCTGACTCTGCGCGAGTTTGGGCCGGGCTATTTTGACCTGATTGTGGTGGACGAGGCGCACCGCTCGGTCTATGCCAAGTACAAGGAAATCTTTGAGTATTTTGACGCCCTGCTCCTGGGCTTGACCGCCACCCCCAAGGATGAGGTGGACTTCAACACCTACAGCCTCTTTGACCTTGAAGCAGGCGTGCCCACCGATGCTTATACCCTCGAAGAAGCTGTCGCTGATAAGTACCTGGTACCTGCCCGCGGCGTGAGTGTGGGCACCCAGTTTATGCGCGAAGGTATCCGCTACGATCAGCTCACCGCCGAGCAACAGCAGGAGTGGGACGCTGCGGACTGGGGCGATGAAACCCCGGACGAAGTAACGGCTGAAGCGCTGAATCGCTTTCTCTTTAACGCTGATACGGTTGATAAAGTGCTGACCACACTGATGCAGCACGGCTACAGGGTGGACGACGGTGAGCGGCTGGGCAAGACCATCATCTTTGCTAAGAACCAGGCGCACGCTGATTTTATCTATGCGCGGTTTAATGTTCTTTTCCCCGGTTATGGCGGCACCTACGCCACGGTGATTACCAACAAGACCTATGACGCCCAGGGCGCCATTGACCAGTTCTCTGAGCCAGCTTCACCCCTGCGTATTGCTATTAGCGTGGATATGCTGGACACCGGCGTCGATGTGCCCGAGGTGCTCAACCTGGTCTTCTTCAAGCTGGTGCGCTCTAAGACCAAGTTCTGGCAGATGCTGGGCCGCGGCACCCGCCTCTGCCCGGATGTCTTTGGCCCTGGCGACGATAAGAAGGACTTTCTGGTCTTTGATTTCTGCCAGAATCTCGAATACTTCTCGCAAAATCTGCCCGGTGCTGAGGGGCAGATTTCTAAGCCGCTGACCCAGCGTATTTTTGAGGCTCGCGCGGCGGTTGCCGGTGCTCTTGTTTCTGCCCCCGGTGGCCCGCAAGCTTTTGGCGATTATGCCGCTGACCTTACCGGCCAGCTATCTAACTTTGTGCGCAGCATGAACCTGGATAACGTGCTGGTGCGCCCCCACCGCGCGGCGGTCGAAAAGTTCAACCAGCCTTCTGCCTGGCAGCAACTGAGCCCTGGCGAGCTGGACGAAGCCCTCAGCCTGGGTGCGGTGGCATCCACCGTGAAAGTCGAGGGGCAGCTACAGGCTAAGCAGTTTGACCTGCTCATGCTAAGCGCCCAGCTGGCGGTGCTACAAGCAGACACAGCGGGTCTAGCTAAGGCACGCAATGTAGCCCAGCGACTAGCCGAGAACCTGCTGACCAAAACCACGGTGCCTGCCGTGCGGGACCAAGCCGCCCTGCTAGAGCAGCTGACCTCCGACGACTGGTGGGAGGGCGTCACCCCCGCCCTGCTCGAGTTTGCCCGCAAACAGCTGCGCGGCATCGCCCATCTGCTCGATAAGGCACAGCGCAAGGTGGTCTACACCAACTTCCAAGACACCGTGATTGAACACCGCGAAGTGGATGTTATCAACACCCAGGTGGGCATGGACTCCAAGCGGTTTGAACAGAAAATGCAGGACTACCTGCGCCAGCACCTGGACTCAATGGCTATGCAGAAAGTCTTCCGCAACAAGCAGCTCACCCGGGCGGACTTTGCCGCCCTGGAACAGCTGATTGAGAGCTCCGGTATTGGCACCCGAGTGAACATGGACGCCGCATCCAGCAAGTATGGCGGGATGGGCGTGTTTGTGCGCTCGCTGGTTGGCTTGGAACGCGCCGCAGTGCAGGAGGAGTTCGCGGTTTTCTTGGATGAGTCACGTTTTTCTGCCCAGCAGATACGGTTTGTGCAGCGCATTATTGAGGAGCTGTCCGTCAACGGCATGGTGGACCCGGGCAGGCTCTACGAGGACCCCTACACTTCGCTGGGTGACCCCTTTGATATGTTCGGGGACGACGGCGCCGAGAACCTGGTGTCAATCTTGCAGCGCTTTAGGGAGCGGGCTGAGGCGGCCTAATCGTGCCTAAAAGCTACCTTTGGCAAGCTCAACGGTTTCTTTGAGCGGTGCAAGGTACTTATCTAAGATTTCGTAAATGACTTCATGATCGATTGCGAAGTACTCATGAACAAGGAAGTTCCTTAGACCTATAATCGCTATCCAATCGATCTGCGGATGCTGATTCGTCAAGGAGTCTGGCAGGTGGTTTACCGCTTCGCCGATAGTAGCCAGGTTGCGTTCAATGGCGTCCATCGCCATTGGCGATAGCTTGGCATCAGTAAGGTACTGGGTGTAATCGAAGCAGGCGTTAATCGCCGCGAGAATGTCTTCAAGACGGTCAGAAGCATTACGACTCATATCGCCACGAGTTCTTTCTTTGCTTCTGCTGAAACTTTTTCTCGTAGGACGGCGGGGGTCACCACATCGACCCGCACACCGAGCAGACGCCGCAGGGATTCCGAGATGCCGGCGAGCTTCATAATAGTGCCACCCTTGGTGTCGGCTATATCTACCATGATGTCGATATCGCTGTGTTCGTGAGCGTCACCGCGTGCAACTGAACCGAACAGTCTGGGGTTCGTCGCCCCATACTGACGGAACACATCGTCGATAGAACTTCTGTTCTGGGCGATGAGCTGCAGTAGTCTCAGTGAATCTTCGCTTGCTCTCATAACTTCAGTTTACGCAAGGTGCGGGCACCCGGCTAGGGTGCTTCAATCCCCATATAATGAGCCTATGGCTATAGCAATCTCAGGCGAGACTAAATCGCGTATTGACCGCATCTGGAACGACTTCTGGTCCGGCGGTATCTCTAACCCCCTGGAAGTCATTGAGCAAATGACCTACCTGCTGTTCCTCCGCAGGTTGGACGATACGCAGATTCGTGCAGAGAGAAAAGCACGGCTGACCAAGAAGCCGGTGGAGAACCCCGTCTTTGGCGAAGGCCAGCAGCTGTTGCGCTGGAGCGAGTTCAAGAACAAGGACCCGCAGGTCATGTTCGACCTGATGAACACCGCCATTTTCCCCTTCTTGCGTAACCTGGGCGCGCAGGTGGGCGGCGAAGCGTCCACCTATTCAGAGCACATGAAGGACGCTAACTTCCGTATTCCTTCACCTGCTCTGCTGGCGAAGGTGGTGGATCAGATGGACGCCCTGCCCATGGATGCCCTGGATACTACCGGCGACCTCTACGAGTACATGCTCTCTAAGCTGGCAACGTCTGGCCAGAATGGCCAGTTCCGCACCCCGCGCCACATTATTAATTTGATGGTTGAAATGATGGCTCCGGACGTTCAGGACGTCATTGTTGACCCTGCCTGCGGTACAGCAGGTTTCTTGGTGTCGGCGTCTGAGTATATGCGTAACCATCGTGACCCGTTTACCAAGCCGGGGGACCGTGAGCACTTCCATTCGGGTATGTTCCACGGCTATGACTTCGATTCGACTATGCTGCGCATTGGATCGATGAACATGATGTTGCACGGGGTGAACGACCCGGATATCCGCTACCGCGATTCGCTAAGTGAGGACGCCTCTGAGGAAGCTGAGAAGTATTCGCTGGTTCTGGCTAACCCGCCCTTTGCTGGGTCGCTGGATTATGAGTCCACTAGCCAGGACCTCTTGCGCACTGTGAAGACCAAGAAGACTGAGCTGCTTTTCTTGGCGCTCTTTCTGAAGCTGCTAAAGCCCGGTGGACGCGCGGCGGTGATTGTTCCGGACGGCGTGCTGTTTGGCTCCTCGAAGGCTCACAAGGATATCCGCAAGGCGCTGGTGGAGGAGCAGAAGCTGGACGCAGTGGTGAAGCTGCCCTCGGGTGTCTTTAAGCCCTATGCGGGTGTTTCGACGGCGATTCTCTTCTTCACCAAGACTAATTCGGGTGGCACCGATGAGGTTTGGTTCTATGACGTTGCCGCCGATGGTTTCAGTTTGGATGATAAGCGCAACCCGGTAGAGGCTAATGACTTGCCTGACGTGCTGGAACGCTGGGGCAAGCGGGACGGCGTGGAACGGGAGCGTGCCCGCACCGAGAAGTCCTTTACGGTGCCGAAGAGTGAGATTGTGGAGCAGTGCTATGACCTGTCGCTGAACCGCTATAAGGAGATTGAGTTCGAGGAGGTTGCCTACCGCTCACCCCAGGAAATCATTGATGAGCTGGAGCAGACCCAGCGCGAAATCGGCGAGCACATCGACCAGCTGAAGAAGGTGATGGGGCTGTGAGTGAGATTGAACGGGTACCTTTTGCCCAGGCTTTTAGGGATAAAACTGGCGGTAATCAGAAGGTCCCCAAGAATGCGTATGAGCTAGAAGGCGATATACCAGTAATCGATCAAAGCCAAAATTTTATTGCTGGGTATACAACTCCTGAGAATCAAATGACGAGTGTTGAGTTACCTGTCATTATTTTTGGAGACCATACAAAGGCCGTTAAGTATATCGACTTTCCGTTTGCTCTTGGTGCTGACGGAGTTAAAGTGCTGAAAGTGCAAGATAGATTCTTACCAAAGTATCTATATTGGATTCTAAAAGATACTCAGATTCCGGATGCTGGATATTCTAGGCATTTTAAATTTCTTAAAGAAAAAAATTTTGCGAAACCAAGTATTGAAGAACAACAGAAAATTGTTGAGCAACGAGACTTGCAGGAGCTCATTCAGCAGAAACGTGAGCGCCAGCGCGAGCTCTTAGCGGAGTTGGAGAAGTCAGTCTTCCGCGAGATGTTTGGTGACTTTAACGAGAACCTTGTGAAACTTGGTGATGTCGCTGAGGTGGTATCTGGAATTACCAAGGGGAGAAAAGCTAAGGAACCTACTAGGATGGTTCCGTACTTGGCGGTTTCAAACGTGCAAGCTGGGGCTTTGAAGCTCGAGGTAGTGAAAGAAATCGACGCAACAGAAGCTGAAATTGAACGTTATCGTTTGAAGAATGGCGATTTGGTGCTGACTGAGGGCGGCGACCACGACAAGCTTGGCCGTGGCACTATCTGGCGTGAGGAGCTACCTGAGGCTATTCATCAGAACCATATTTTTCGGGTGAGATTAAATGAAGATTCTGGTCTACTTCCCGAATACGTAGAGGCTTACTTAGCGGATAACCGTGCTCGTGCATATTTTTTGAAGAGTGCCAAGCAAACAACAGGTATCGCCTCTATAAATAAAACTCAACTTTCAAATCTATTGGTTCCAGTTGCCGCTGAGCAAAGAAATTTCATAGATATTTTATATAGAGTGAATAAATTTACATTAATTCGCAAGGTTTAGAATATAAAATCTCCACAGAACAAATGAGGTAGTTGTATGAAACAAGTAAAAGAGCTGAGAAAAATTCTATCGGAGAATGATGCTTTACCGTTTCTTTTTGTCGGGTCAGGGATTAGCAGAAGATACTTGGGTCTTCCAGATTGGGAAGGTTTACTTCGTAGTGTAGCGAACTTAATTAGCGATGATGATTTCTTTTTCCATAAGATTAAAAGAAAATCGCAAGTGGAGTCTGGTGACGAAGGAAATTATAATCGACTAATGACAACTCTGTGTGATAATCTTTCCGCAGAATTAGACGCTGTGTGGTTTACGGATGATAAATTCAGTGACTCAAGAAAAATTTGCAGAGACCTAGATTTTGATAATGGACTAAGTCCAATAAAATTTGAAATATCTAATCTTATTTCTAAACAAAGAAAAATAAAGGATGGATATAAGGAGGAAATTGAAAAACTAAGAGGCTTATTCAAAAGTCCTCCCAGCCGCATAAAACACCAACCCCCGCACCACCGCAAACACCCGCCCATACACGCTCAGCGGCCGCCGGAAACCTGTATGCAAAACACGCCAGGTCTTGACCTGGGCAATCACCCGCTCCACCACCGATCGGCGTGAATTAATGAACCTGTTCACCACCTTCACATCTGCAGGCATCCTGCGGGCCTTACTACGCCGTCCCGGGGTGGCCAACCCCAACCCGATGTAACCCTTATCAGCCAAAGTGCTCTCATCAAGATATCTTTCCAAGCCATGATGCTTGAAGGCATAGACATCATGCCTAGCGCCAGGGATTGGGTCAGTGATGGCCAGTAGTTTCCCGCCCAGGGTGCAAATCACTTGATGGTTGAAACCGGCTCGTTTATGCTTACCAGAAAAGTTTATTTTCCCTAATGAACGCCAGTTCCAGGTGGGAATCAGGGTGCCGTCGATAACCAGTGAACCAGGGATCTTCAGGCTGTTTTCTAAGGACTGTTCCAGCGGCCTGAAGACTTTCTCAAGTGCTTTTTCAACGGTGTTGAGGGTCCGTGAGATGGTGGGCTGGGAGGTGCTGAAGATTTCTGCGAGGAGTTCTTCGGTGAGGTTGTGTCGATGATAAAGCAAGGTCACTTTCAGCGCCTGGGCTAGGGTGAGCGCTGGCGGCCTTCCGCCTGGTTTTGCCCAGGTGATATGAGAGGTGAGGGCTGTCAGGAGCACGGTGAATTGCTGAGGTGTGAGCCCTGTTGTACGCTGGTGGAGCAACGGTTCTTCCGGTATGGCTTGAGGTTATTTCTGGCGATTTAACGCTCAAGATTGTCCTTCGGTGGGGCCGTTGTCTAGTTGGTGGGGTGTGGGGTGTGTTCCCACTTTTGAATAAGCCTCTAAAGCTTTTAAATGAAAATTCAATCGCAGGGATAATTACAACAAACTATGATTGTCTCCTTGAAGACGTATTTGAGTTTGAAACATATTCATCTCAGGATGAATTATTGTTTAGTCAGAGTTATAATATAGCTGAAATTTATAAGATACATGGATGCGTTAAGACCCCATCATCGATTTTAATAAATTCTAGTGACTATGAACTAATAAGACTAAAAAATAAATATATAGCTGCAAAGCTTTTGACAATATTTGTTGAACATCCAGTCATTTTCATGGGGTACTCGCTCCAGGATGAGGATATTCAAGGGGTGCTGGAGGAAATTGGAAATTGCTTAAACACCGAACAGCTGGCTAAACTTTCTAGTCGCCTGATCTTTATTAAATGGGCTGAAGGTCAAAATAAAGTTCAAGTGAAAAAAGTTTTAATAAAGCTAAACTCCAATAGAACTATTGAGGCAACTGAAATTTCAGCTGATACTTTTGTTAAAATCTTCGAGACGATTCATAGCAATAGAACTCAGCTCCCAGTTGCGGCCATAAGAAAACTAAAGAAATTTATGTATTCTTTATCTATATCACAAGAGGCCAGTGAGAAAATTTATGTCCAAGATGTTGATAAAATCCTTAATGATGAAGATTTTCAAGTAGCCGTTGGATTTGGGAAGTTTCCAGATGTCAATTCTATGTCGGATCGTGGATACGTTTCAATAACGGCTGCAGAAATATATTTCGAGATGATTTTAAACGATAGGAATTGGGACAATTCAAGAATTGCTGAAAAAACAATTCCCGGTGTTGCTAGGGGGGTGGGTTACAGTCTTCCTTTCTATAAATATATTCAAGATATAAGTCCTCTATTGTTGCCACCTGAAATTCAGAAAATGTTGCTAAGTAATCTTAATTATGATTCGTACATACCTAAATCTAGGAAGGGGTATGTGATAGGGGAGGGGAGTGTAAAAGAAATTATTTCTAGATATCCAAACAATGTTAAAAAACAAATCTCAGAAATTCCTTTTCTTAGAGATAAGCTTGATAAAGATGATTTGCATGCATTTATCGAAAAAATTCTATTGGAGGATAAGACTTTTTATCTTGATCATAAAATGGGGGCTCGGAGTTCAATTAATAAAATTATCAGAATATGGGACTTTTTGGAATATGGTGAATCCTATTGTCTAAAATATTCAGATGAAATTAAAAAGATTAATATTGATCTGTAAAGTAAAACATTTTGTTTGATGACTATTCTTGGTTGGCGGTGTAAATCAAAGTCTTGAAGATGTGCAACTGTGCTTATCAAAGATATTCAGCATAGCGGCAACAAGGGGGAGGCAAACCGCTATCCCTCCAAGAATGTTACTGTTGGTCCCGCCGTATCATTGATGAACACCGCCTGGCCTGCACCATCAAGGGTGACGCGATTTTAAATGTCCAGTGCCGCCACCAGTACTGGGAACGAGTGTAGTCGTCGGTGAATAAAGATGTTAAAAGAAATCCAGCCCACTCTCAACTGAAAGACCAGTCAAGGCGGGCTGAATGATTAGGCTCATCTTACCAAAGGTGTAGGTGCGTTGTTAATACTTCTTCTGTAACGCTAATCGGTTCCCTAAGAGTTATGTCAGCAGAGTTGAGGGTCAAGGTGCAACTTCAGGCTTGGAAATCCAAAACAATACCGAAAACGGTGTAGTTTTGACTCCACTCGGCAGGTATTAGAGGAGAGTGGTGGGTGGATAAATGTTTTGAGCCGGTACGTGGAAGCTCAGGTGCAGAAGCGCTCATTTTGTAATTGTTTATCACCTTTGCCAGGGGCACACCTTATCTCGGACTCGCAGCAAGGCCGTCCAGGTCCTCTAGCTCGTCAGTTGTGAACTCGGCAGTGAAGGTGTCACGTGGGACTGCGAGAGCCTCAGTCACCTCACGTTGCGCCTTCAGGCGGCGGTCTTGAAATTCCTTCAAGTCCGACATCTTAATTCGCTGGTGTGTGCCCACTTTATGGCTCTTAAGTTCACCGCTGCGCAGAAAGCGGAGCAGGAATGGCCGGCTCATACCAATGAGTTCCGCAGCTCGGTTGGGGGACAGTTCCGAATCTTCCTTGTAGAACTCAACGGCTTCCCCGCTGGCCTGTGCAGATAAAACGGTGTTTACAAGAAGCAAAAGTGAAGAATGGGCAGAAACCTTTGCTACTAAATCTTCTAGGGCTTGAATGTCCTGAGATGAAATCTTTTCGCTTTCAAGCCGATTAATTGTGTGGATATTCATGTCTACCTCCATCTGTAACAACTGTAACAGATGCTTTGGGTGATTGTGTCCCCTTGGGTGGTGATGTGTAATAACAATGTCCTTAGGTGTATTGCCTTGCTGGGGTGAAATCATGTTTGGAGCGCTAGAAGTGTCCCCTCCCTTGCAGTGAGTTTGTCTGTAGCGATCTCGCTCTTCCGCCTTCAGCATGCCACCAGCGTGTTGGTCAGCAAACTGAGCATTGGTGGGGTAGAACTAACCTAGAAGGTTACCCCCCCGTGCTAAGGAGTACCCCGTGAAGATCCTGCTGACCGGCGCCACCGGCTACATTGGCCAGAACCTCATGAAGCGGCTCAAAGACCGCCACCACATCGTCGCCATTTCCCGCAGCACTGAGGGCAAAGAAGATGAACCTAACGTCACCTGGAAAAGCGCCGATCTCTTCGACCCCCAACAGGTCGGCGATATCATGGAAGGGGTGGACCTCGCTATCTACCTGGTGCACTCCATGCAACCACAAGCCAAACTGACCCAGGCGTCCTTCGAAGACATGGATGCCCTGCTGGCAGACAACTTTGCCCGTGCCGCCGCCAAACATAAGGTGGGGCGCATCGTCTATCTCAGCGGCATCATCCCGCAGGACGGAAAGAAGCTCTCCCGCCACCTGCGCAGTCGCCTGGAATGCGAGAAAATTCTGGGCTCCTACCATGTGCCCGTGACTACTCTGCGTGCCGGTCTGATTGTGGGCCCGGAAGGCTCCTCCTTCCCCATTCTGCAGTCTCTGGTCGAACGCTTGCCAGGTCTCGTGGTGCCCAAGTGGGCTTATAACCGCACCGACCCCGTGGCGCTCCAAGACGTCATGGACGCCTTCGAAAAGATCATTGAATCGGATGAATTCGGCCAGCAAGCCATCGACATCGGCGGCCCCCAGGAGATGAACTACAAGGACCTCTTCGCCCAGACCGCTGAGGTCATGGGCAAGAAACTGCCCATGGTAGACCTGCCCATCATCCCCGTTTGGCTCTCCAAAGCCTGGGTCACCCTGATTTCTAACAAGCCCAAAGAGATGGTTAACCCCCTGCTCGAAAGCCTGGTGCACAGCATGGTGGTTACCGATGAGCACTATGTCGAGGGCATCTCCAACGCCCCCACCAGCTTCAACGACAGCGTGAAGGCCGCGCTCAAGGATCAGAAGCCGCAGAAATTCACCCTCTCCCACTTGCCCCTGCCCTTCATCGGAGGCAGGTCAAGTTCTGACCGTAACGATGTGAAGTCTATTCAGCGCGTCACCGTGCCGCAGGGGTGGACAGCGCAGCGCACCGCGGACTACTACCTCACCTGGCTAGAGCGCAGCAGTTTTGGTCTAATCAACACCGATATCACGGATCATGATGCCCAGGTCAGGCTTCCTTTTACCAGTAAGCCCCTGCTGGTGCTGAAGAAGCCCGCCGCGGCGGCCTATGAGGATTTTGCCACCTACCTGATTGCCGGTGGACGCCTGGCGCTGGCCCGTGATGACAGCCGAGCACGCCTGTCCTTCCGCCAGGTGCTGGACACCAACCAGGTTATTATCGCCATCCACGAGTTTGAACCAGCCCTGCCTTGGCGCGTCTACAGCCTAACTCAGGCCCGCCTGCACCTGCTGGTTATGACTGCTTTTGGCTACGAAGTCAAAGCGCTGGCAGCGGTAGAGCGCTGGCGTCAAGACGGCATCATCCCCGAGGCTTTCAGCAACTGTCTAGAACGTCTCATGGGCGCACCCGCCCCGCAGGGCACCAACTAAACCTTCAACCCTTCACCTCTATTTCTGATAAGGAGACCCGATGAAATTCCTTCCAGCACTCGCCCTCAGCAGCGCGGCAGTTACCGTCACGGCCGCCGTCGGTTCCCTGGTGACCACACCGGATGACCTCTGGTACAAGGCACTCAAGAAGCCCTCTTTCCAGCCACCCGCCCTTGCTTTCCCTATCGCCTGGACAGTGCTTTATGCCAGTATTGCCGCTGCATCTACTCAGGTGCTGACCGCTGAAACCCCGGCGCCTAACACCGTGCAGCCTGCCGGTGCCTGGCAGCGTGAGCAGGACGAGCTGGAGCGCAAGGTACGCAACTACAAGGTAGCTTTGGGCGCCAACCTGGTGCTGAATGCTGGCTGGTCAGCAATCTTCTGGCAGGGGCGTAATTACAAGCTAGCCACCGCTGAAGCTGCGCTGCTGGCCGCGTCCTCCATTGACCTGGCGCGCCGTGCCTACCAGATTAAGCCTGCCGCCGGGGCGTTGCTGCTGCCCTACGCGGGGTGGACCAGCTTCGCCACCGTGCTCTCAGGTACCATCGCCAAGCTCAACCCCTAGTCTGGAAAATTATGGGAACAAGCAATACCGATGGCCAAGAGATCAATGAAACTGCTTACCTCATGCAGTCGCCACAGAATGCGCGTCGCCTCATGGGTTCTATAAGCCGGCTCGAAGAGGGCGGAACGGCGAGAGCTGCCTCAAATACGACTGAGACAAAGGTGAAATTGACGCCCCTGCAGATTACTGTGGGCCAGGTACCCAGCCAGGAAGAACTGGTAGATCTCTACACCGCAGTCGGTTGGACTGCTTACACAGATAACCCAGCCAACCTGGTGCCTATGTGCGCCGGTAGTCTTTATCTTGCCTGCGCCCGCGATGCCTCAGGGCAACTTGCCGGGCTGGTGCGAGCCGTCGGCGATGGGGTCAGCATCAGCTACATTCAAGACCTGCTGGTTCACCCTGATTTTCAGCGCCAGGGCGTCGGTGGGCAACTGCTGGGCGCCGCGCTAGAAGCCGTGGGGAACGTCCGGCAGGTCTACCTGACCACAGACGCCCACCCCATCAACCAGCACGTTATCGACCTTTACCTGGCTAAGGGCTTCAAGCCTATCGGTGACTACAACTGCGTTACCCTGGCACGTTTGCACTAGCGCAGATCTGCCGAGGACCCGTGGGAGATGTGTTTAGCGTGCCAGCCAATCGTTACCCGGCACTAAGGGGTAGCGCTGACGCAGGGTTGGTTGAGCGGACGCCGGTGGCACGTAAACCCAGGCAAGGTGCTTTGCCCCATCTTCGGTGGTGACGGTCAGCTGCACCCGGTTATAAAGGTTGCCATCGTGAATAGGACGCCGCGGGTCGGTGCCCTCTAACGCGTCAAGGCGGGCTGCGGTGCTGGCCCAGTCGGCAGAATCTACAAAAACCAGGGTGCCCTGAACTAGCGGGGTGCCGGCGTCCTGCCCGGTCACGTCCTGAACGGTAGGCATTGCAAGGATGTAGGGGTAGCTACCGTTGGTGACCATCTCAAAACCCGCTAAGACAGCGGGCAGATGGGTGCGCCGTGCCGGCCCAAAAACGTGCTCATTACTGCCGCCGGGGCGCAGTGTGCCGTAGACAAAAACCGGAAGGTGCTCGATCATAGCCCCATTCTAAGGTAGTGCTTAGATAAAAATTCCTTGTTGATAACCCGGGGGTATGCGCCGTCATTTGAAGAACCTATCCAAACGGATAGGTTCTTTTAGCAAAACAGCCCTAGTGCCCTGTTCTAGTCGATTCATAGACTGAAAACACCTGCTGACATCCAGTGATGCAGCGGCTTAGTTACAATCAACCACCGGGAGATTACCGTGAACCATCAGATTCTTGACCTTCAACACCTTGTTCCTGAAGAGACCGTCAATAGCACTGAAGCCCCTATCAGCCTTTTAAGCTGGTTCTTTTGCGCTAAACCCTGGCCGTCTCTATAAGCAGTAGAACTCAATATAGACCTTCTTAGCTAAACCTCTATCAACGAACGTTGGACCCATGAATTTCTCTCCTTTAGCCCTTTGCCAAGACCTCTGGGTCACCTTTGAACATCCGAAAACAGGTACAAAGACACACTCCCTGCGTGGGCTTAACGTAGCTATTGCTGAAGGAGAGATGCTGTCGGTTGTTGGTCCTTCTGGAAGCGGGAAATCAACCTTGCTTCACACACTAGCGGGGTTCCAACAACCGACCAGGGGGTCCGTTAACCTTCTCGGTCAAGAAATTAGCCGACTCAAACCTTCAAAAATAGCTCGGGTCCACCGGCAGGGAGTGGGGTTTATTTTTCAGAGCTATAACCTCATTGAATCCCTCACTGCACTTGAAAATGTGTTGCTGACGTCAAGGTTCGCTCATGTTGCTTTAGATAAGGACCGGGCTCTGCGAACTCTAGAGCACCTCAATATGGGCCACCGGGCTCATCAAAGGGTTGCTGACCTATCCGGCGGTGAGCAGCAGCGGGTGGCAGTAGCCCGAGTACTTTACAACCGCCCTAAAATTCTCTTTGCTGATGAACCTACCGGTGCCTTGGATTCCGAATCTTCAGCAACAGTGATCCAAACCCTCAAAGAGCTAGCACACCACGGCAGCTCCGTCTTTTTAGTGACGCATGACCTTGAAGAAGCATCCCAAGCCGATAGCTGCCTGCTCCTTCGTGATGGAGCTCTTCAAAAGCATCTGGTAGCACCCGAGGAAGATCAACTCTGGAGCATCATGAAGCAGGGGTATGCCCATGTTTAGAATCGCAGTTAGCCACATCTGGCAGTACAGAACGCTCTGGGCATCCGTGCTTCTCACCGTCACCTCGGTGGCTCTCTTTATTAGCCTCTGCATCAATTTTATGGTTGCTATTCTGCAGGCAGATGCCTGGGTCTTTGAACAGCCAGACATTCAACCTGGCGGTAGAGAATCCTATCTTGAGATAGGTGCTAACCTTTTGATCTATTCGGGCATCCCATCGCTCATCGTTCTAGGCTTTGTGGCCATCAACGTTGCCTATCAACTCAAACGCTCTCAGGCTCTATGGGTTCTAGCTGGGGCTCTGCCGCGCCAGGTTGTCTCTATCTTTGCCTTTCAGATGATGGCGATCTCGCTGCTTGGCAGCATCGCCGGTATTGGGCTTTCACTCGTAATACAGCCCAGCATTAATCGTCTTCTCTTTAGCTGGAATCAGGCCCCGGACGCTGTGCTGCCCTTGTCATACAGCCCCCTAGGGTTTGCTATAACTCTCATTATTGTTGCCGGAATTAGCTATATCAGCGGTTTTTTCCCGGTGTTGAAGATACAAAAAATTTCGGCTCTTGATATTCGCAAAGAAGGTGTAGCCGGCAGTTCTTCCTCACTGTGGCGTAAGGCCGTAGTTCCGGGAGCTTTCTTTCTCTTCGTCATTCTTCCGCTTCTATCAACACTCTTGGCGATTCCTTTTCTCCCTGAGCCTATTTATGCTGTTTTGGCAACCCTACCGTTGGGTCAGGCAGTTGTACTTTTCACCGCCCTGCTGGCACCCTTGCTTCTTCCCGGCATGATGAAAATATGGACGAATATTCCTCTACTCAAGGACTGGGTGCCCTGGCATTTAGCTCGCCACATTGCAACTACAAGGGCAGAAACATCAAGTTCTACCGTCGCTCCTCTGATGGTGGGGGTAGGAGTCTTTCTCTCTTTCACCCTGGTTGGAAAAACTGGTTCGCATCTAGCTGCGCCAGGAGACGTCAACCTCTTTGACGGAACCCTCATGCTTACCCCGTTGGCCTTCACAGCGACAGTGGGAACCGTCGCTGTTATTTTTATGTCAACCAGACAACGTGGGCTGGATATTGTAAGCCTCAGACGATCTTCGGCGTCATACCGGGATGTTTTTCTAACCTTGCTCTGCGAAGGCATAATCTACATGATTTCAGCCCTTCTTCTGCTGATTATTCCTCTGACTCTGCAGCTTCTACTGCTAGTTTTTGCTCTGGCAACCCACGAAACTGCTCTTACCCATCTCGATGCCAACCTCTGGGTGCCCCTCATAATTTATCTTGTAGGGGGCCTAGGCGTTATCTCCACAATCGTGCTCTCCGGGCAAAAGTTCTGGCACGTCCCCATCCAGAGCATCGCGGCTGAATAGAAATATCAAGGGAATAAAATGGAAACACAAATTCAAGAAGGGGCGAGCCAAAAAAACCTTCTTAGCCAGATACGAGAACGTCCAGATTACCAAAGAATCCGTACGGCGCTGAACCATCCATTGCATAACCTTTCGGAAGCGGCATCTACGGCGATAATAGCCGGGGAACGCTTTCGCTTTGGTCTTGAAAAAAATCCTCTTGATATAGAAAAGTACGATAGATATCAGAAAAGTTGGGTTCCATGGATTTCTTTAGAAAACCAGGGAATTGAGCGGGAGATTTGGTCTATTCGGTCTATTTTTCCGTCACCATCAACTTCCCGAGCCCTGATTAACCTTGCTTATAAACGGGGGGACCATACTAAAACTCTAGAAATTGATTTTATGCATGGGGAGGTAGTAGATAACGATCGTGGGGGTTTCTTCGCGCCGCTGGGTTCTGGAGGTCTAACCTGGATTACTGATAACTCTGTTGTTGCCTTTGTTGCTTTGTCTGTCGAAGAGAAAACTATGAGCGGACACCCTCGTCAAGCGAGACTTTGGAGACGCTCTCAGCTGCTTAACCAGGCTACTTTAATTTCTGAGGTGCAGTATGAAGATCTAACAATAACTCTTCAGCATAATTCTGAGCAAGGAATCATAACTCACCATCACTCTCAGCATGAAAAATCTCGTTATTTAGTGAATTTATATACTGGGCTAACTCAGGCACTTGAGTTGCCTTCGCGGAGTCAAGTTTTTATTGCTGATCATAAAATTATTGTGGTCAAATATGAAGATACCGGTGCGGTGGTGGATTTAGTTAACCTTGAGCAAAATGACGAGGGATTCATCTTAAGTAAACCTGTTACCCTCTACAGTTTGGGGGAGGAAGAAGTCTTACGTCAGGTTGCTCTATGGGAAGAACATGTAGTACTGGTGCTCATCAGGAACGGTGAGGAGCGCCTTTTCCTTTTGGGAACAAGGACAGGAATGTTACAGGAGCCCTTTCCTGGTGTACACGGAAGTATCAAAGTGATTTCTTCGCCTGAAAGTGAGACATCTATACTCAGGATTCTATGGAGTAACCTTGTGAATCCACCGCGGGTTGAGAGTATATATCACGATGGAAATGAATTCATTTGTGAACCGTCTGAACCTCCAGTCGATAGAATGACTTCGCATACTGCCGTGAGCCGTGATGGCGCACTGGTGAGGTACTTTCTAGCTCGGCCAGAAGAAGTCCATCCCTATAAGCCCACTTTGCTCTTGGTATATGGTGGTTTTGGAATCCCCTTCATACCTAATTATTTACCCGAAGTTGCGTCTGGTTGGATGGAGCACGGTGGCCAGGTTGTTGTTGGACAAATTCGTGGTGGTGGAGAAAAAGGATATGCATGGCACCGGGAGGGGATGCAGGAGGGAAAGCTGTTAGCTGTTGAGGACGCAGCTGCTATTGCCCATGACTTAGTATCGAGGGGAGTCTGCACCCCGGGCTCTTTGGTATGTCAGGGAACCTCGAATGGGGGACTGTTGATCTCCTTAATGGTGGAGAAATATCGTGATATTTGTGCCGCTGCTGCTGTCCATAATGCTTTATTTGATCTTTCAGCCTATGACTCGTGGGACGAGGCTCGAACATGGCGAGAAGAATACGGTGTTTTCGATTCATCCTCTCGGGAAAAAGTTCTTTCTTACAGCCCGCTCCACAATATTCCCTCAGAACCTATGCCACCCCTTCTGATTTCTACCGAAGCAAATGATGACAGGGTGGATCCTTCGGGTGCAAAACGGATGGTCGAGGCTCTTGTTAAGAAACAACAAAACGTAATTTATAGGGTAGGAAACGGGAGTCATCACGGGGCAGCAAACCTTGAAGAGGCACTGGATCTTATGGCCCTCACCTTTAGTTTCTTTACTGAACAGATAGAAAGGAACCAAGGGTAATGTCCCATATTTTGCCGGTAGCCTCGTTGGCTGACCAAAAGTTCTCAGTTTCCATTCCTGACGGATGGGAATCTGCCCGCGACGAGGAGTGGTGCTGCTATTTACCTGCGCACGGCATAGAAGAACGCCAGGGGTGGAAAATTCACATTAGTGCGACTATTGAGCAAGCACACGAAACTCTTGAGCAGGTAGCTCAAATCGCTATTGAACATGGCTTGCCCTTTAAGCATTTATCGACCGCAGAGCGTTTTTTCTGGCGTAATAGCAAACTATGTGCACGTGAACATGCTGGAAAATTTATTGCCCTGTATCCGCCCCTAGACAAGCTAGATTATGTACTAGAAGACCTTGAGAAGTCTCTGAAGAGTTCTGAAGGGCCTTATATACTTTCTGATCGGCGATGGAGCAAAGCGCCTGTATATCTACGATTTGGAGTATTTCAACCGCATGTATTAGACGGTAGAGTCACTACTTCTTTTGTTGACCCTGCAGGCAATGAGGTTCCTGACCTTCGCTCTGTTCGGTTTAACGTGCCTAAGTGGGCACCTGCTACTGCCAAGATTTCAAAATGGCTCCAACAGAGTGACTCACGGGAACAAGAGTTACCGTTTGTTGTGAGTAAAGCTATTCAGTTTTCAAATGCTGGTGGTGTGTATCAAGGGAACTATAAGGGTTCTTCCGTGCTCATCAAAGAAGGGCGAAAGCATGCTGGATTAGATCCAATGCTCCAAGACGCCGCTGCTCGGTTAGCAGTAGAGCATCGGGCTCTTTCGGCTTTGGACTCTGTACGAGGGATACCGTCACCTTACGCTCAGTATTGTGTATGGGAGCACGTCTTCCTGTTGCAGGAAAAAGCACCTGGTGTGTCGCTTCATCAGTGGGTACAGAGTCAAAAAATATTTGACCGTATGTGGGCTAATCAGAACTTCGAACGATACATCGAGAGCAGTTTTAACATTCTCCGATCTTTATATTCGACGATTAAAGCTATGCATGAACGAGGTTGGAGCCATATGGACGTACACCCTGCAAATGTTTTGGTTGATAAAGAAACATGGACCGTTACTCTTATTGATTTTGAGAATGCAGTTGAAGGGAAGAACGAGAGTAAAGTTCAACAGCTTATGGCAGCACCTGGGTTTGGTCTTGAAGGTGAGCACAATCCACAGGTATTCGACTTTCATGGACTGCGGCAGATTGGAATCTTTCTACTATTTCCTTCTGTGGCAGAGAGTCTCCTGAACCCTAATCATGCCGACACGATTATTCAACGGCTACGAATGCGTGAGAGTTATCTTGGGCTATCAAGCCGTTCAGGAATTTTGGGGACTTATATTGATTTTCTGGAAGAGCTGGGGCAAGAGACTCGACACCTTTGTCTATCTTCTGATGTCACCGGTTCGCAAGAGATTTATACCTATGAAACGGTCATATCTTTACTTGAGCAAAATGATTTTCCTGTGCATGATCGGGCACCTTGTCCAACAGAGGGTATTTTTTCTGCACAGAATGATGAGATAAGGGATGAAGGTCAAGCACTTAAGCGTATTGAAGCAGTTTCTGCCGCGATTCAGACTCGTAGCTTCAATCAGCGCTGGAGGGTCTATGACGGTATGGCAGGCACCCTTCTCGCACTTTTGCAGACGCATTGCCATAGCAGAACAATTCGACAAAGGGTTGATCAAACTATTGAGGATTTTGCCGCACTATACCTGGAAACCCCCGAACAGTTTGCACCTTTAGGAATGACTCGCTCTACTTTATCTAACAGCGTTGAGCACCAGGATTCTGGGCTTTTCTACGGGCACCTTGGGTATGCTTGGCTTTTTTCACGATGCCTTAATGAGCCTTTGGTAGCACAAGCATGCACCAAGGCTCTAGAAAATGAACTTACTTCCTACCGTTTAGATTCTGAAGGGCTGACTCTGCAGCTGTCGCAGGGTAAGCGGCTTTTGCCCTACTTATCGACGGGATCTGCCGGGTTTGGTATCGTGTTGCCGCACATTCCTCGAGAAATTTGGCCAGAAGGATTAGATAAGGCTCTCCCACTGTTGTATCGTGCTTGCGACTCCACGGGGTCAGCTTTCGCAGGGCTAATGAACGGATATGCTGGTCTTCAATTAGGTCGAGCAGGTCTGGCTCACCTGCTTGATGACGATAAGCCGTACCAGCGTAGTATCGATAATATTATCGACTCACTTATCTTCTACGGTATTCATACCAGCCAATCACGATTAGCTTTAGCGGGCGAAGCCTCGACGTCTCCATCACTATCGATTGCTGAAGGCGCGGGGGGGTTACTTATCGCTCTCAAAACTTTGCAGCAGCAAGGAACTGATTTTTTTTGGATACTTAATACCTTCTCAAATAGGTGAAAACCATGACATATAAGACGCTTATTACAGAGAATGTTGAGAACCATTCTTCAAATTTACTCAAAAATACTGGGTATAAACGGTGGTTTATTGCCGATACAGCAACGGAAATAGCTACAGGTATAAATAGTCTAGTTTTTCCTTTGCTTGCTCTACACTTTATGCAATCAAGTGCATCTGCCGGGTTTCTGGTTTCTGTTTCTTCCATAGGAAGTCTTATAGGTTTACTGCCTGGAGGCTATATTGCGGATACATATAACCGGCGTAAAGTTAATCTGATTTTTTCAACGATTGCAATAACAGGCTATCTATCTATCATTTTTGCTATACGCGAGCAAATATCATCGGGCGCTCTCCTTGCTTTCCTTTTTGCAATCATCAGTTTTTCAACTGCAGTGTTAGCTCCGGTTTTTACCTCAAGCTTGAAACAATTAGTGCCGAGTGCAAAGTTTGCTCAGGCGATGGGTGCTAACGAGGCACGATCCGCGCTTCTTGCTCTTGCCGTGCCTCCGGTAGCGGGCCTACTGGCGGGAATATCTGGAGTCTTCCCGTGTGTAGTGGCATTAGTCTGTTTAGTATCTTCGATAGCGGTCTTCCCCTCACTTCCACTAAGGACCACTGAAAAGTTGCAGAATAAAGACGGTGTTCTCGTTGGTTTTTCTTTGATATGGAAAAACCCTGCTTTGAGAACTCTTATGTTTGCTGGGATGCTGATTAACGCTGCTGTATCAACGGTGATGTTGGTTCTTATCTTTTCCCTGAAGCAAGAGAATGTCACTGTTTTCAATATTGGGCTTGTTCAAACAGCTATAGCAGTTGGTGCTTTGAGTGGAGCGATTCTTTCTGGTTTTGTGGTGCCTCGAATTAAAAATGGAGTACTGATAATTGGAAGCTTGTGCTGGATTTCAGTATTTCTTTGTGTGGTCGCGCTGAGCACTAATATACTTTTCATAACCATATTCGCTGCAATATCAGTTGTTCCTGGGCCTATGCTAAATGCTACTTTGATGGGATATACTCTCTCAATTACGCCAGCACACCAGCAAGGACGTTTAGATGCGGCTATGTCTCTCATCGCGTCATTGGCTGCGCCTGTAGCTCCGCTGATTTCTGGAATCGGTACAGAGGTACTTCCCGGGAAGCTTGCCATCCTATTTGCGGTAGCTTTTATTGTGGTTGCGGTGTTACTCTGCCTTTTAAGCCCGGAAATCAGGACGCTCCAAAAAGGTCGGGACTGGGCCCAAGAAGAGGGCTAACTATATCCTTGCCACCAGCCAGGTCTTGACGAAAGCTAAATAATCAATGGAAAAAGATACATTGGGCCATCCAACGCAAGTTTCGGTTGTCATCGTTGACGATGAACTTTTCGTTCGCAGAGCGCTGCGAGCCTATCTTGGCATGTCCTCTCAGATAACCGTCGTTGGTGAAGCTAAATCTGGGCAAGAAGCTCTAGAGCTGCTCAAAACAATTAGCACAGATATTGTCCTGATGGATCTGCAGATGCCTGATATGGATGGCATTGCGTGTACTGAGAAGCTGGTTGCTTTGTACCCTGAGGTTAAAGTCCTTGTGATAACTGGTCATATTACAGACTCTTACCTAACCTCAGCCCTAATGGCAGGGGCTAGCGGGTACCTTGTTAAAGATGCTGAGCCTGGAGTGATTAATAATGCTGTGTTGGAAGTTTCGCAGGGCGGCAACCCTCTTGATCCCCAAGTTGCTAGTTTGCTCGTGGAGAGAATTCGCAGTTCTAAACCTGAGAGTGATAATCAGTCTATACCGCAAGTTGATTTGACTGAAAGGGAAAGGGTAGTGCTTAACCAGCTTTGTTTAGGGAAAAATACTAAAGAAATTTCCTTGGTACTTTTTGTGTCAGAAGCAACGGTAAAGCACCATCTGGCAAATCTTATGCGTAAATTTCAGGTGCGTGACCGTGTCCAACTTGCTATTTGTGCCCTTAAAGGCAAATATGTGTGATTCACGCGATCATCAGAGGTCGAAGATTGCACCCGCTACAAGTGCTCTATCGGGTGTTCCTACAGTAAGCCAGTTGTTTATATCAGGGGGAAAATTTCCCAAGCCAGCCCAATGGCTGATAGTTGGTTTGGCAGTTTTTTCTGCCTTCGATGACTTAAGGGGAATGGGTTTATCTCTGCCAGATGAAATAACAGGTAATGCGCTTAGCGTAATTTCTGTTTTTGGCTACTTCTTTGTGATGCTGGCTTATGCTTTAATGTCGAGCAGGGTCTCCTTCGTCGCGCATATTCTATATCTGATATTTCTTTACCAAGCAAACTCCGGGGAATCAAATATTGGATCGTTATCGCTCATATATGTTCTTTTGGGTCTTGCGATATTCAGTTCCCCTATACGGTATGCAATAATTTCATTTTCTGTAAGTACGGTTTGGTGCATGTGGTGGGGCTTTGCTTATGGCAGCACATTGTCACAACCTGTGTTAATTGTCTCTTTGGTCTATGTTGGCATGACAACTAGTATCGCGCTTGTCTTGAGGTACATTTCGGTATCTGCCCATCATTCCCATTTGATAATTTCTGCTACCGAAGAAACATCACGTCTTGAACTTCGCTTTTCAGAGGAGCGAGAAAAGAATTTAAAGGAACAATCATATTTTATTCGGGAGGAGCTTTCTCGCGAGTTGCATGATGTTATTGGTCATCAGATTACCAGTATCGCGATGCAAGCAAACCTGGCACTTCTGGAGGGTTATAAAGAGAAAACTCAGAGACAAGCACTGGTCAGTATCGCTGCCATTGCGCGTCAGGCGTTGGCTGATATGCGCACCTTAGTCAGTGTTATGAAAGAGAGTGGAGACCTTGGGGAGGGGGTTGGGGCAACTGACTTAAAATCTTTTTTCAATAAAACCTTACTGTATCTTTCGGATCTTGACTTTAAGGTTGAAGGTCATATTCCGGATGAAGAAAATCTTTCTTTGCCGCTAAGTATTGAGAAGACAGCAGTGGCTATTCTGCGTGAGGGAGCAACAAATATCGTCAAACATGCGCCTGCGGGAAGTCGCTGTCTGGTCTCGATAGATATTGATAGTGGTGTGCTGAATATTCAGATGCGTAGTGTGCTTGGCGATAATCTAATTGATTTCCCCGTTTCGGGTTTTGGTCTCGATGCTTTGAAACAACGGGTTGAGGCGGTTCAAGGGCGGTTTTATGCTGGACCTACAGGGTCTTGGTGGGTCCTGAAGGTAGAAATCAAAATACTGTAGTTATATCGTCAATAGAAATTAATGCTTGGGTAGATTTTCTGCCCAAGCTTTTTTGGTGAATGTATCAAGTTGAGTTAAATTTACTTTTTCTAACTATCTATATGGCTAATTTTCCTTAGATATAAGAAGGGGGGAGATTTATCCAAATAGCCCTTACTTTCATAATGGAGTCAAGATAGATTATTAAGTGTCAGCAGGAAGGGCGCTGGAGCAAGTAAAGTAGTCCGGTTCTCGATGCTTACAAATTTCTAAGAGGGGCTTCCTTGAAGAGAAAATTTTGACCTAACCTTGAAAGGGTTTAATCATGCAGAACATTCTTGACCTTCAGATTACTGAATCAGCCGAAGAAATTAATCAGACTGAGCAGCCTTGGAGTCTCATTAGTCTCTTCATCTGTAAGTAAAGAAAGTAAAGAGTATACAATGAGCAACAAAATTCTAAGCCTTCAAGTATTGGCGGCGGATGAGAGCGTTAACTCTTCTGAGGCCCCTTCGAGTCTGCTGAGCTGGTTTTGGTGTTCTGAGAATCTTCCGTTCCCATTGTAGGAAAACGGTTATAAATTTTTTTTACAACCTTGAAAGGGTTTAATCATGCAGAACATTCTTGACCTTCAGATTGCTGAATCAGCCGAAGAACTCAATCAGACTGAGCAGCCTTGGAGCCTCATTAGCCTCTTCATCTGTAAGTAGAGCGAACAGCATTGTGGGTGTAGCGATTATAATCGCTACACCCACTACGTTTTTGTTTTCCTATTGGTTAGTAGCTAATGCGGTTCTAACGCTCTGCCAGCACCTGCGCGATGGCATCCAGAGCTTCTTCGTTCTGCAGGGAGGACACATCGCCCAACTCTCGGCCCTGGTAGAGCTCACCCAGCAGGCGGCGGGTAATCTTGCCCGAGCGGGTCTTGGGGATATCAGCTACCGCCACCACGTCCTTAGGTTTGGCAATGGGGCCAATAGCGTGGCGGACGTGCTCCAGCAGTGCCGCTTTCAGATCCTGTGCGCTCAGTGCCCGCCCAGCCTCAGACAGGGTCACGTAGGCGACCGCCTGGTGGCCGGTCAGCTCGTCCTCCACCGGGCAGACACCCGCCTCCACCACGGCCTCGTGGGTGACCAGGGCAGACTCAATCTCAATGGTAGAGAGGCGGTGGCCAGAAATATTAATAACATCGTCAATGCGGCCCAGGATGTAGGTATCGCCCAGCTCATCGGTCTTAGCGCCGTCGCCAGCCAAAAACCAGCCGCGCTCGCCAAAGTGCCGCCAGTAGGAATCCAGGTAGCGCTGGGGGTTGCCCCAGACCGTACGAGCCATGGACGGCCCAATCTTATCGACCACAATGAAGCCCTGCTGACCAGGCGCTACGTCCTGCCCCGCCTCGTCCACCACGCGGGTTGAAATGCCGGGCACACTGCGGGTGGCACAGCCGGGCTTGGGTTCTAGGGAGGTGCCAGGAACCTGCCCGGACGCCGCGAACCGGCCTGCCGGGGCGAACTGGGGGTCATGCGGGCGCGGGGAGCAGACCGTCGAGCCGGTCTCTGACTGCCACCAGGTATCGATGAAGGAGACGGTGCCGCCGCCCACGTGGGTGCGCAACCATCGCCAGGCTTCGGGGTTAATAGATTCCCCTACCGACCCCAGCAGGCGCACCGATGAGAGGTCGTACTTGCCCGCGGGCAATCCATCCGGGAAGGCACCCATCAGCGAGCGAATCAGGGTGGGGGCAGTGTAGTAGTTGGTCACCCCGTAGCGCTCGATGATTTCAAAATGGCGCTCAAAGGTGGGGGTGTTGGGGGTGCCCTCGTAAATGACCTGGCTGACGCCGGCCAGCAGCGGCCCGTAGATTTCGTAGGTGTGGGCGGTGACCCAGGCAAGGTCGGCAGTACACCAGTGCACGGTGTCGCGGACGCGGGCGGGGTCGTTGGTGGCTGCCAGTTCATCGACGCGCAGGGTGCCGTCCTCCCCCGTGGTTTCGGGTAGCAGGTCAAAGAGAAGGGCATGGGTGTAGGCGGTCTGGGTCAGGTAGCCGCCGGTAGTGTGCACCAGGCCTTTGGGCTTGCCCGTGGTGCCGGAGGTGTAGATGATGAAGAGCGGGGTCTCAGCGTCAAAGAACTCGGGGGAGTGGGTCTCAGGCAGACCCTCGATGAGCTCGTGGTACCAGACGTCGCGGCCCGGCGTCCAGGGCACAGCGGCCCGCGCTTGGCCTGTGCCAGCCGTGCGGTCCACCACGATAATGTGCTCAATCTGGTTCTCACCGGAGCACGCCTCATCAGCGTTCACCTTGACCGGTACGACGGAACCGCGGCGGTTCTGCCCGTCAGTGGTAATGAGTACTTTGGCGCCGGTATCCTCAACTCGGAAGCGCAGCGCCTCGGCTGAGAAGCCGCCGAAGACCAGGGAGTGAATAGCGCCGATGCGGGCGCAGGCCAGGGTGAAGATCACCGTTTCAGGGATAACTGGCAGGTAGATGACGACGCGGTCGCCCTTGGTGACGCCCAGTTTTTCTAGGCCGTGGGCGGCGCGGGCGACGCGACGCTGTAACTCGGCGTAGGTAATGGCCTGGCGGTCGCCGGGTTCCCCCTCAAAGAAGAGCGCCACTTTATCCCCGCGGCCGGCCTCAACATGGCGGTCTACGCAGTTGTAGGAAGCATTGAGCGTCCCACCCTCAAACCAGCGAATCTGCGGCACCGTGAACTGCTCTACACCCTCAGGATTGGTGCCCAGGCTCTGGGGTTTTATGAAGGTGTGAGCCTTCTGCCAGGTGGTTTCCCAATCCAGGCGCTGCGCCTGTGCCTCCCAGAAAGCGACGCGGGCGGCGTCGGATTCGTGCGCTGGGTTAGGTGTGGGGTTCGCGGGATCGGTGTAGGTGAAGGTGGCAGGTGCGCCCAAGGGATTCTCCCATCGGTAGCTGGCAGTAGCACCGGCGCCTCATTTAAACCTGCCCCCCTTGTTTCAAGCTCAAGTGCTTTGACGGTGGGGGCTGGTATGGCGTGGTTGCTGCGATCGTTAGCGAGCCAGGTCTCTGAGATCGCTCTGGATGGTTTGCGTGCCCTTCCAGCTTAAAGCCCGCCCGGGTGACGGCTCTAACCGTGACGCCCCTTAACGTTTGTGACGCTCCGTGACAGCCCGCCGTCCGCTGGCCCACTCCACCCGATAGCCCAAAGCTTCACCGGCGCGACGTAAGAACATGCCGGTGAAGTTTAGGCTTAGCCTGGAAGCCGGGGCTAGTTGGAGGGGAAGCGGACCTTGACCCAGCGTTCAAAAGCACCTAGAGCCAGGTCGGTCAGCTTACCCAAAATCGCGAGCAGGACGATGGCCAGCAGCAGACGGTCGGTGCGGCCGTTGTTCTGGGAGTCAGTGAGTAAGAACCCCAGCCCCATGGACGCACCTAGCAGCTCAGCTGCCACCAGGAAGAGCCAGGCCTGAGCGAGGGCCAGACGCAACCCAGAGACCACCGCGGGCAAAACCGCCGGTAGCTGAACCGTAGTGAAGAGACCCAGCCCGCGGATGCCGAAGGTGCGGGCAGCTTCAACCAGTTTGGGGTCCACATGGGCAAGCGCGGCTGAGACGGTGGTATAGACCGGGAAAAACGCACCGATAGCGATAAGAGTGACCTTTGAGTTCTCACCGATGCCAATCCATAGCAGCAACAGGGGAACCCAGGCCAGAGAGGGAACAGCGCGTAGCGCCCCAATGGTGGGGGCCGCGAGCAGGTTAGCCCAGCGGGAGAGGCCCACCCAAGCACCCAATGCCAGGCCCAAGAGGGCACCGATGGTGAAACCAAGGAGGACACGCTGGGTTGAGATCGCAATGTGTATCCCCAGCTGGCCGCGTCCAAGAAGGTCAAGGGCTGCTGCAACCACCCTAGATGGTGCGGGCAACTGGACGGCGCTGAACACCCCGGTCAAGCTCAGGTACTGCCAGAGCGCCAGCAGAGTGAGAGGAAGCAGAGCGCCTAACCAGGGCAGCCAGCGGTTGCCCCGGGTGCTCAGTTGCACGGGCCGTGAGGACGCCCCCGCCCGGCTACGTGCTACTCGCTTAGTTTCGGAGGGGCGGGTATCAGTGGCTGGAAGCAAGGACATGGCTATTCACTCACCAGCGCCGAGATACGTGCAGGGTCAGCCTTGGTGGCAAACGAATCGTGGATGAGACTGCCCAAAGCGGAGTCCACATCAGCCTGGGTGGCGACGTCCCCGGACTCAACCAGGTAAGGGCCAACCCTTGTCAGCACGGTACGCTGGGCCTCCCCGGGCACGTTATCAATGTCTAGATTGGTTCGTTCCCAGACGGTGCGTGCGGTTTCTAGCGTGACACCCGATTCATCCGCCAGAATCTGAATCGCCTCATCTTCGTTAGCTAAAGCCCACTCGCGGGCGTACTCGTAGGTATCAACAATGGTCTGAGCGGACTCGGGGTCAGAAGCGATGAAGTCCTCGGTAGCGTTCAAAAAGCCGTAGGTATTGAAGTCAACGTTGCGGTAGAAGAGGATGTTGCCGTCTTCAATTTCGGTGCCTGCCATGATGGGGTCTAGCCCGCTCCAGGCATCCACCGAGCCCTTAGTGAGAGCGGTACGGCCGTCAGCGTGCTGGAGCTGCTCGATTGTGACATCCTGCGGTGAGACATTGTTTTCTTCAAGCGCTTGGAGCAGGAAGAAGTAGGGGTCGGTACCCTTGGTGACTGCAACTGACTTACCGGCCAAGTCTGCAACCGAGGTAATACCGGAGTCGGGGGTGGTGACCAGAGCAGCCCATTCAGGCTGGGAGTAGAGGTCAATCACCTGAATGGGGGAGCCGTTCGACCGGGCAAGGAGCGCCGCTGACCCGGCGGTTGAGCCGACGTCAAGAACCCCAGACCGCAGAGCCTCATTAGCCTTATTCGATCCCGCTGACTGCACCCATTCCACGGTCTTACCCTCATCCTGGAGAGCAGTCTCTAGCCACCCTTTTTCCTTGATGATGAGGGAGAGCGGGTTATAGGTGGCGTAGTCGACAGTGATTGTGGTGTCCGCGGCTGAGGCTGGAGCTGAGGCTTCAGGAGCTGCGTTTTCACCTGCCAGGCAGCCGGTCAGTAGCAGGGCGCCAGCGGCCAGGAGGGCGGAGGATTGGGCGAAACGAGAAAAGATTGACACGGGGTTTCCTTGAAATGTCGTAGTGTGTGGGTGCAAGAAGCAAAGGCCAGGGGGGCAGATACCCTGTAAAGGAGAGGGCTGGTACTTAGTGCTCTTCGACGCCGAGCTCAGCCAGCAATTCTTTGCGCAACAAAGCGAGGTCTAAATCCCCGCGATCACGGGGCCGGTGCCCGGGCACCTCAACCGTTCGGGTAATCGTGGCAGGCGAGTGCGGATCAGGTGTGCCTAACACAATTACGCGATCTGATAGGTAGAGAGCTTCTTCCACATCGTGGGTGACCAATAGGATGGTTGCGGGATCCTGAGCATGAATATCCAGCAGCAGATCCTGCATTTTGATACGCGTCAGGGCATCCAGCGCACCAAAAGGCTCATCGAGCAGCAGGACGCCGGGGTTACGCGCTAGTGCTCTCGCCAGGGATGCGCGCTGCGCCATGCCTCCTGAAATCTCGCGGGGGCGATGCGCCGCATAATCCCCCAACCCCACCAGCCGCAAGAGGGCATCAACATGCTGCCGAGCGTCGTCCTTAGGGGTGCCCTTGGGTAGGCCCAGAGCCACATTCTTAGCAATAGACCGCCAGGGTAAAAGCCTGGGCTCCTGAAACCCAATGGCTACCCGTGAATCTAGGCCACGAACGGCAGCGCCGTCGATGGTGACCTCACCCGCGCTGGCTGCTTCCAAACCAGCCGCTACACGCAGCAGCGTTGATTTACCGCAGCCTGAGGAACCAATAATCGAAATAATCTCACCCGGATAGGCGGTGAACGAAACACCTTCGAGGACCGTGTGGACTGCCCCGCGCTCGCCGGCGAAGCTCTTAGCGATGCCCGAGAAGTTGATGTCACAGGCGGTGAGGGTGTGCTTTAGCGTGAGTGTGCTCATTGCTTTCTCCATCGTTTCTTGGCGTTAGCACCGGTCCCTATGGTGGGTGGTTGCTGCGACGTCGTGGAGCCAAGTCTCTCGGTCGCTCTGGATGGTTATCGGTGGCTTTAGCCTATGGGCGCGGTGCCTGAAAATCTAGCCTGTGACGCCTCTTAACGTTTGTGACGCTCCGTGACGGCCCGCCGTCCGTAACAGAACTCAACCCGGTTCACAGTGTGAAACAGAGTCCCTAAACTTTGCCTCAGCGCCCCCTCACCTCGTTAGACTAAAACCGTGATCATGAGACCCAACGCTAAGCTCTGGCTCGTTGGGCGGCAACCCTCTCCCGTAGCGGGGTGCTCCAGATGAGGATCCGGCAGATAACTGCAAGTACGGCGCAACTAGGCGCCACCTTCACAAGAGGTTAGGCGTCATTTTTGTATCGCTAGCCAGGCACGGGGTGTGAGGGCTGACCCGAAAGGCACCGGTTCATGACCGAGAAGAAGCGTATCGTTGTCAACGCGTTCGATATGACCACCACCAGCCACCAGAGCTTCGGCACCTGGCGTCACCCCCGCAACCGTGCGGATGAATACAACACCATCGAATACTGGACTGATCTGGCAAAGGTCTGCGAAAAGGGCCTCTTCGACGCTATCTTCATCGCCGACGTGGTGGGCGTCTACGATGTCTACAAGAACTCGGTGGCCGATGCCCTGCGCGACGGCGCGCAGGTTCCGGTGGGCGACCCCTTCCTGCACATTTCAGCCATGGCAGCGGTTACCAAAAACATTGGCTTCGGCGTCACCGCAGCTGCCACGTACAACCAGCCTTATACCCTGGCACGGTCCTACTCCACCCTTGACCACTTGACCCGCGGCCGCGTGGGCTTCAACGTGGTGACCAGCTACCTGGCGTCAGCTGCTGAAAACCAGGGCCTGCCAGCTCAGATCCCACACGATACCCGCTACGAGATCGCAGATGAGTTCTTGGATGTTTGCTACAAACTTTGGGAGGGTTCCTGGGAGGACGGCGCGGTGCTGCGTGACCGTGAAAATGGTATCTTCGCTGACCCCACCAAGGTGCACCCCATCGAGCATAAGGGGAAGCATTTCACCGTGCCCGGTATCGCCCTGTCTGAGCCCTCACCCCAGCGCACTCCGGTTATTTTCCAGGCGGGCGCATCATCCCGCGGCCAGCAGTTTGCTGGAAAGCACGCCGAGGCTATTTTCATCACCGCCCTGCGCCCCCACTTGACCAAGGTGCTGACCGGCCGCATCCGCGACGCTGTTGAAGCAGCGGGCCGTAACCGTGATGATGCCAAGATTCTTGCCATGCTCTCGGTTGTGGTTGATGAGACTGACGAGAAGGCGCAGGAAAAGTTCGAGGAGTACAAGAAGTACGCCAACTTAGAAGCTTCTCAGGCAATTATCGGCGGCTGGAGCGGTGTGGATCTCTCCCAGTTCGATGAGGACGAGGCGCTCAAGTACGTTGAGACCGAGTCGATTCAGTCCTTCCTGACCCCCTTCACCCTACAATCCAAGGATCGTGACTGGACGCGTCACGATATCGCTGAGCACTGCGCTACCGGCGGCATGGGCGAGGTCATCGTGGGCTCACCCCAGACCGTTGCCGATGAGCTAGAACGCTGGATTGACGAGGGTGGCCTGGACGGAATCAACCTTGCCTACCATGTTTCCCCGGGTTCCTTCGAAGACTTCGTGGAGTTCGTGGTGCCCGAACTGCAGAAGCGCGGCCGCTACCGCACCGCCTACGAAGGTTCCACCCTGCGGGAGAACCTCTTCGGTGAGGGCATCACCAAGGTGGCAGATACCCACCCGGCTGCAGCCTACCGCGGCGCCTACGTTGGTCAGCGCAGCGCCGCGGACGGCAACGTCCGCTAGGACAAGCTGACCGAAACGCCCCCGTGCGTCACCGGGAATCATCAGGAAACCTTCAAAAGTGTGGATGTGGAGTAAGACCGTACTTTTGAAGGTTTCTTTTGCTGTGCTCAGAGGCCTAAAGTGTGCGAGTATGGCTAGTACAAAGATGTGTACTTACTATTGAGAGTGGGTTGCCGTGTCAGATCCCTTTCCGCATACTCAGCAGCCGCCGACGGTCGCCCTGGTACTTGCCGGTGGCCGGGGGAGCAGGCTCTCGCCGCTGACCGATCACAGGTCTAAACCGGCTATCCCTTTCGCAGGTATCTACCGCATGATTGATGTTGCCCTGTCTAATCTGGCGCACTCTGGGCTGCGTCACGTCTGGGTGGTGGAGCAGTACCAGCCCTTCACCCTCAACCAGCATCTTGCCGGCGGACGCCCCTGGGACCTGGACGGCACCCGCGATGGTTTGCGTATTCTTCCGCCGGTTCAGGGTCATGCTGTGGATGGTTTTGCCAGCGGTAACGGGCACGCTCTCTACCAGCAGGTGCCTCTGCTGGAATCGGTGGGTGCACGGAACGTGATAGTGATGAGCGCAGACCACCTCTATCAGCTGGACCTGCGCCCGGTCCTTGAGCAGCACGATGAGCTTGGCTCTGACCTCACTATTGTGACGACCGAGATTGATGAGGACGCCTCCCGTTACGGGGTGGTGCGCACTGATGGTCAAAAGGTAGTTGCTTACGACTACAAACCCAAGGCTCCAGCGTCACAGAAGATTGTCACTGAGATCTTCGTTTTCTCGGTGACCGCCCTTCGAAACTCTCTGGATGCCTTGTTAGAGGGTGTCGACCGAGCTGATACCGACGCCGTGGGTGAGACTCTAGGGGATTACGGTGAGACTCTCATCCCCCACCTGGTTCAGCACGGTGCCGTGCACGAGTTTTTGATGGAGGGGTACTGGAAAGATGTGGGCACCGTTGACGCCTACTACCGTGCCCACATGGATTTATTAGAGGGTAAGGGGCTCCAGCTGGACGCCCCGGGGTGGGCTATTATTCCCCACCCAGACCCTTACGCGCCGGCCTATATCGCCCCCACTGCGCAGGTTCAGGGGTCTTTGGTGGCACACGGGGCTAGGGTTCACGGCCGTGTGGAACACAGCGTCATTGGCCCCGGAGTAACCGTAGAGGCAGGTGCGGTGGTTGAGCGCAGCATCATCATGGGCGATGCTCTGATTCCGGCGGGGTCACACCTGCGGGCTGTCATTGTGGATGTTGGCGCGAAGGTGCCAGCTGAGCAGATGGGGCAGATTAAACCCGGGCCGGGCAACATTACCGTACTGGCATACGAAGGTAGCGGTCAGGGGCGCCGCTTTGATGGTGAGGCAGTCGCCCCTGCCTAAGCAACTACCTTTATTGGGTCAGCAGCGCTGCTAGAGCAGGGCACTCCACAGCCGGCATACGTTCTCGGTAACCTTCTGATAAACGGGGCGGTTGATCCACTCGTCGTAGCGAAGCTCTTTGCATTCAGAGATATAGTCACTGGCAATACGCTCAAGTTCAGAGACCATGCCCCTGTCCACGATGAAGGTGGAAACCTCAAAGTTGAGGGCGAAGGAGCGGGGATCCATGTTGGAGGAACCGATGAAGGTTATTTCATCGTCCACAATCATGAACTTGGAATGGAGGACGGTGGGGCCGGGGTACTGCTGAATCTTGATCCCGGCGCGCAGTAGCTGCTCATAATAGGAGCGCTGACCCATGATGGGCAAGAATTGGTCGCCCTTTTCACACACGATGAGAGTGACTTCGATGCCGGACATCGCCATGTTGGTCAGTGCCTGCAAGAGGGTTTCTTCTGGTACGAAGTAGGGCGAGCAGACAGTGACCCGCTCTTCAGCGTTGTAGATCAGGTGGTTGATCAGACGTAGGTTATTTTCGGTTTCAAACCCGGGGCCTGAGGGCACAATTTGCGCTAAGGGACGCTGGTTGATGTTCACCTTGGCGTCGTTGATGATGCTGACGTCAATTTCTGAGAGCAGAAGTTCCTTGGTTTCTGCGTACCAGTCCGAGACGAACACAGCGTTGAGCTGGTGAACTACAGGACCGGTGCAGACATACGAGAGGTCCTTCCAGTTCAAGCCTTTTCGGAGGTTGCGTTTGAGGTTATAGGAACTGTGGATAGCGTTCTGTGACCCCGTGAAGGCGATTTCGCCGTCAATCACCACAATTTTGCGGTGGTTACGCAGGTCGGGGCGCTGCCACTGGCCCTTCCAGGGTTTGAGGGGCAACATGAGACGCCAGGGCACTCCGGCAGCGGTGAGTTTGCGCTGTAGCTCCCTCCACCGAGGGTATTTGCGGGCGCCAATATGGTCAATGAGCACCCGGACGCTCACTCCGCGCTCGTGGGCGCGCACCAGGGCGTCCCAGAGGGGCTCGGTGGCGGTGTCTAGGGCGGTGATATAGAACTCAAAGTGGACATAGGTGGTTGCTTTGTCAATCTGTTCAGCGAGCTCTGCCAGGGCATCGTTGTTGCTTTCTCGCAGATCAAACTTGTTGCCGCCAATGAGAGGAAGAGCTCCCAGCCTGTAGTTAAGGTTGGCTGCTACACGCGCGGGTTCAGAAATTTCCACCTCGCCCAAAACTGCGTCCTCACCGCCGATGACATCTTTGATGATTTGGTTCATGGCCCGCTGACGGCTGCGCCGGTGCTTGGGCACCAGGTTAGAGCCGAAGACCAGGAAGGCGATGAGACCTAAGAAGGGAATGAAGAAGATGGCCATCAGCCAACCCAGAGCCACCACCGGTTTGCGGTTATAGGGCAGCCAAAATATTACGGTCAGGCGGATCAGAACATCGATAACGACCAAAGTTACCGATAGCCAGTCCGGAATATTAGGGATGTCGATGGTGGGCAAGAATAAGTTCACCGTTCTGAGTCTACCGTTAGGTGTGACAAGATGCGCTCGTACTTGCCTGAGTCTTTGCCCCCCCGGTGATGGAAGTAAGCGGCTAGACTGGGAGAGTGAGCAAACCTGAGAAGTCTGTGCGCCAAGCGCGCCGTGAACGCACCCATACTGCAATCCACACCGCAGCCTTGGCGCTGGTAGCTGAGAAGGGTTTGAAAGAAACCACCACTGATGAAATAGCGGCCGAAGCTCAGGTGAGCCCTCGCACCCTCTTCAATTATTTTGCGGTGAAAGAGGACGCCGTGATGGGTTTACGTGCCCCAGAACTCACCGAGCAGATTCTTGAGAAGGACGCCGCGCGTCAGCACCTGGATTTTTTCGAGCGTCTCACCCACCTTCTGCTCGATATTATCGTGGCTTCAGTAGATGGCCCTACGTATACGCAGGTGCAGGATCTTATCTCGCGTTACCCGGAGCTACGCTACCGCATGCGACTGCATAATCTCGAGTGCGAAAAGACCTTACAGGCATTTTTGCTCACCGTTGACTGGCCAGCCTTTAGGGTAGCTGGCCGCCGCGGGCCCTTCCCCTTTAATACGGCCAACACCGCCTCTGCCGCTGGTGAGGAGAAAGCCAGCGCGGCCGTTCACCTTGCAACCGCCCTTTTACGGCACCTAGACTTTGTGCGCGGTGTGCCGGAGGAGGCTGAGCGCCAGCAGCTGGTGAGTGAGGCTGTGCAGACCTTCCGTTACCTCTTGCGCGAAGATTAAACCGCGGGCGCTGTGCCCACCTATTTTCGAAGACCAATCAGCGTCATTTCTTGTGCTCCAGCTCGCACCCTTGGGTAGAGTGGTACTGTACCCGCAGTGCCAACGGCTGCGCTTTTGAGGAGATTTCGTGAAAATTCTTGTTCCTACCTCTGTCACCCTGGATGAGTCCCGCCTGGGTCTTGAGGCGGAAGACACCGTGGTGTCCTATGACCCTACCGTGAACATTGACGCTGAACACTATGACGCTGATGTGCTGATTTCTTGGGCTAACACTAATGAACAGCTAAAGGACGCCGCCGCTCACCTTGAACAGGTGGAGCTGGTTCAGTCGCTTCTAGCTGGCCCGGATCAGGCACGCGCAGCGGGCTTCCGTCAGGAGGCTGTTATTACCTCGGGGATCGGTCTTCACTCCAAGACCGTGGCGGAGCATGCTCTGGCGCTGACCCTGAACTTTGTTCGCTTCTTGCCGACCCTGGCAGAGCACCAAGACCGCAGCAACTGGGCTGGGGAACTGGGCGGGGCGCAGGAGCTTCACCCCGCTGACCAGGTCACCACCCTGCTGGATGCCAAGGTCACCATCTGGGGCTTTGGCTCTATTGGCACTACTACGGCCCGCCTTTTCCAGACGTTCGGCGCTCAGGTGACCGGTGTGGCGACCACCGCCGGTGAGCGTGAAGGCTTCCCCGTAATTGCTACCGAGGATATCGATAGCGTTCTGCCCGAGACCGACATCCTCGTGATGATTCTGCCCAATTCTGAAGCTACGCAGAACGCTTTGAATGCCGCGCGTCTGGCTAAGTTGCCTACCCGCGCTTACATCATCAACGTGGGCCGCGGCCCTACCGTTAATGAAGCTGACCTGGTCGCTGCTCTCAATGAGGGCAGTATTGCTGGGGCTGGTATCGATGTAGCGGTGACTGAACCCCTGCCTGCTGATAACCCGCTCTGGGCTGCTAAGAACATTGTGATTACGCCGCACTCTGCTGGCGGCCGCCCTGTAGACCCTGAGAGCCTTATTGCGCAAAACCTGCAGGCCTTGCGTGACACCCGCGCCGGCAAGGATGCCGACTGGCGCAACAAAATGAACTAGCTTCTCCTGCTTAATAAGAAGTGACCGGATCTTTACAATGTGTAAAGATCCGGTCACTTCTTTTTAAACGCTGAGGTAGGGTCCACCTACATCCCTCAGCACAAGAAATAAATTCCGCGTAGCTGGTCGGGGCTGGCGTGAATCGCCTTGTGAGCGAAGCGAACCGGGCGAGAGGGTCAGCTACGCGGAATTTACTTTTTGTGCGCCTTTAGCTGACGACGGCGCCGGTTTCTTCGAGCAACTTGGCGCGGAGCTCGCGGCGCTGGGCCTGAGCGTCGGGATCAGGGAGGGGCACAGCGGCCAGCAGGCGCTGGGTGTAGACCTCGCGGGGGTGACGCAGAATCTGCTCGCGAGGGCCTTGCTCTACGATTTCACCGCGGCGCATCACGGCGATGCGATCGGCCAGGGCGTCGATGACGGCGAGGTCGTGGGTGACGAAGAGGCAGGCGAAGCCCATTTCGGCTTGGAGTTCTTGGAAGAGTTCAAGGACGCGCGCCTGCACGGAGACGTCCAGCGCAGAGGTGGGTTCGTCGGCAATCAGCAGCTTGGGTTTGAGCGATAGGGCGCGGGCGATGCCTACGCGCTGTTTCTGACCGCCGGAGAGCTCGTGGGGGTAGCGGTTGCGGTAGGAGCGGGGGAGCTCCACGCGGTCCAGGAGTTCTTCGATGCGCTTTTGCAGCTCGGCACCCTTGGCGACGCCGGCGAGCATCATGGGTTCGCCGATGGATTCGCCGATGGGCAGGCGGGGGTTGAGGGAGGATGAGGGGTCCTGGAAGACCATACCGACGTCCTTGCGTACCTGGGCGAGGTTCTTGCGGGAGGGCTTGGTCATGTTCACGCCGCAGACGGACAGTTCACCTTCGGCGACGTCCAGGAAGCCTACGGTGGCGCGGCCGATGGTGGATTTACCGGAGCCTGATTCACCCACCAGGCCTAGTACTTCACCGGCACGGATTTCAAGGGTGGCGCCGGTGACGGCGCGGAAGGGCCCTACACGGCCCTGCTTGGGGTATTCCAGGGCAACGTCCTTGAGGGAGAGGATGACCTCGCCGCTGCGGGCTGGCGCTACCTTTTTGAGTATTTCGGTGGCGGGGCGGTTTTGTTCTGCAGCGTCATTGATGGCGGCGTTGACGTCGATTTCTTCGCCGCCCAGGTGCAGCACGGCGCTGAGCAGCGCCTGGGTGTATTCGTGCTGGGGGTTGTTAAAGACCTCGTGAATTTCGCCGGTTTCAACAATTTCGCCGCGGCGCATGACAGCTACACGGTCGGCGAGGTCGGCAACGACGCCCATATCGTGGGTAATCAGAATGATGGCTGAGTTCAGCTTCTTCTGCAGGTTGCGCATGAGCTGCAGAATCTCAGCCTGAACGGTCACGTCGAGAGCGGTGGTGGGTTCATCCGCAATCAGCAATTTGGGGTTGGTTGAGAGGGACTGGGCGATCATGGCGCGCTGACGCTGGCCGCCAGACATCTGGTGGGGGTAGGAGTTGAAGGCCTTGATGGGATCCGGCATTTCAACCATTTCCAGCATCTTGATAGCTTCTTCTTTCGCCTGGGCGGGAGCAATGTCTTTGTGCAGGCGTAGGGTTTCAACGATCTGGTCGCCGACGGTCATGACCGGGTTCATGGCGGTCATGGGCTCCTGGAAGATCACGGCGACTTCTTCACCGCGTACCGAGAGCAGGTCGGTGTTAGAGAGACCCACCAGCTCGCGGCCGTTGAGCTGGACAGAGCCGGTGACGCGGGCGTTCTTGGGCAGCAGTCCGATGGTGCCCATGGATGAGACTGATTTGCCGGAGCCTGATTCACCGACGATGGCGAGAACTTCGCCGGCGTGGACCTCGTAGTCAAGACCGATGGCTGCGGGCACCCACTGGCGGTCGACGCCGAAGTCAACGCTGAGGTCGCGAACCTTCAGCACGGGCTGTGAGCCGGTCGCTTGTACGTTTGGAGTGTTCACTGGTTTTCCCAACTCTTGTTCGTGGTGTGAGGAGGTTTGTCGTTTTATGCTGTGATAGCTATATCTGGAAGAATACGAGACTATGAAGTCTCAGTATTTGCAGAACCCACCGGTTGTTTTCCGGGCTAAGAGCGGCCCCTGGTACACCGGCTTTGCCGTGCTAGTGGCGGTGAGCGTGCTGGTTGCGTTGGCCTTCAGCAGTGGTTTATCCGCGGTGGTGACGCGGGGTTGGTCGCTGATTTTTTTGGCCTACGCTATCTGGTACACCCTGGGGCGGTCGCATCTGGTGGTGGGGGAGGAAGACATCACAGTAGTGAATCCTTTTTGGACCCACACCGTGAATTATGCGGCGCTGATTGATGTATCAACCCGGTATAACCTGACCCTGGTGACTGCTCAGAAGCGTTACCAGGCCTTTGGTATTCCTGCCGGTGGCATGGTAGCTTCCCGCCGGGCTCGCCCGGCTGACCTTGAGCGCTTGCCTTCCATTACCTACGGTGAGGGTGGCGCGGTGCGAACCTCTGATTTACCGAACTCCCTGGCGGGGTCGGTGGCTCTGATGATTCGCGGCTACTGGCAGGAGCAGGTGGAAGCCAATGCTCTTGCAGGTGTTCCGGCCGTCTGCCGTTCTAAGGCTGACCTTGCGGGTAGCGTTCTCTTTGCTGTGCTGCTGGTGCTCGCTGTCATCGGGTTGATGATCTAGCACCAGGGCACGGGTTCTGCTTCTCTATGTAGTTATCACGTGAAGTTCTTATCAGCGGTGGCGGGTGGTCCGGGGGGCGGCCCGCCACCGCTTTGATGTAGCCCTGGGTTAGCCCTGGGGCGGACGCTTGTCGTCGTGAGGGTTCTGCGGGTCAAGGTCCTGGTTGATGGAGTCCGAGGTGCGTGAGCTTTCGGGGCGATCAACTTCAGCGGCAACAGAGGTGTCCACCCTGACCAGGCCAGCAGTTGCCGGTGCGGCAAAACCGTCGATACCCACACCGTTTTCGGCGGAGTGAGCGGTGCGTTCGGTAGCCTTCTTGGGGTTGAACTTCTTCTGACGTGGGTCAAAGGCATCGCGCAGGCCATCGCCCACGAAGTTGATGGCCAGTGACAGGGTCAGGATGAAGAGGCCGGGGAACCAGAAGAGCCAGGGGCGGGTAGCGAAGGCTGCCTGGTTGGCTGAGATGATGGAGCCCAGTGACCAGTCCGGTGCCTTGATGCCGAAGCCCAGGTAAGACAGGGCAGTTTCGGTGAGGATAGCGGTGCTCATCATCAGCGATACGTTCACGGTTACTACGCCGATGGCGTTGGGCAGGATGTGCTTGAAGATGATGCGCATATCTGATGCACCGGCCAGACGGGCAGCGTCCACAAACTCACGCTCGCGCAGGGTCAGGAACTCAGCGCGGACCAAACGAGCGAGTGAAGACCAGAAGAGCAGACCAACCACGATACCGAACATGATGGTGTTCCAGATACCGTTGAAGTAGCTACCTGCGAGCTTACCCAGCACGGCGGTGAGCAGGATGAGCGGGATGATGATAACCATGTCGGTAAAGCGCATGATGACCGCTTCAACCCAGCCGCGGTAGTAGCCAGCTAGGCCGCCGAAGAGCACACCCAGCATGGCAGCGATGCTGGTAATCAGCAGAACTACCAGCACGGTGTTCTGAGTGCCGCGCATGGTCATGGCGAAGAGGTCACGACCGGTGGCGTCCTGCCCGAACCAGTGGGTGGCATTGGGTGCGCCGCCGTTGAGCACGGGCTGCATTTCGGTGTGGTTGTAGCCCCACCAGCCGGGGATGGGGCCCACGCCAATAGAGGTCAGCGCTAGCAGCAGAATCGCGATAATGACGAAAACCGAGGCTACAGCACCGGTGTTCTGGAAGAAGCGCTTGCGCACAATCTGTCCCTGGGTTTTACCCACGGACTCTTGGGCACGGATATCAACGTTAGTTTCGATCGAGCGCAGGGCGGTAGTTTCGGTGGTGGGTTCCTTATCGGCTGATACGGAGCCGTTGGTGTTTTTGGTGCTCATTATGCTTTCACCCTCACGCGCGGATCGAGTGCTGAGTAGAGAAGGTCAGCAACCAGGTTGAAGACGAGCGCCATGATACCGGTGACCAAGAAGACGCCCATGACGGGGTTGGGGTCGGTGTGCGCCAGCGAATCAAGGAAGAGGGTACCCATGCCCTTGAAGGCGAAGATACGCTCGGTGATGGCTGCGCCGCCGATGATACTTCCGATATCCATGGCGATGATGGTTGCCAGGGGAATCAGAGCGTTGCGGAAGGCGTGCTTCATCACCACGGTGCGCTCGGAGACACCCTTAGCGCGAGCGGTACGGATGTAGTCCTGGTTCATGATTTCCAGCATGGACGCACGCGAGTAGCGTGAGTAGGCTGCCAAGGAGATCAGGGTGAGGGCTACGGTGGGCAGCAGGATGTGGGTGAGCGTGTCGGTGCTTAGAATCCAGAAGTCGCCCTGCAGGTTGGGGGTTGAAGCGTTAGCGGTGGGGATGGGGCGTCCCTTAATGCGGCTGTTGCCCACGTAGTCGGGCCAGGCCTGCATGAAGCGGTCGACAATAATCAGCAGAGCCATGGCGAGGCCGGAGAGCATACCCACGCGGGCGCCCTGGCCCTTATCGTAGCCGCCCCAGAGAAGACCAACTACCCAGCCCACCAGCATCATGGCCACTGCGATGATGACGACCATGAGGAAGGTTGCTTGGTTGAGGAGGCTCTGAATGGGGAAGTAGATCGCAAGACCAACGACGACCATGGTGAGACCAGCACCCAGGGCTCGGCGGTTGCGCATACCCGAGACTAAAACGGTGAAGAGCAGGGCAGCAATGACGCCAAGCGGCAGCAGGAAGGGAATACCCAGGAAGGGGTTGCTCAGCCATTCAGTGGCTGAAACGAAGATAATGAGCCCGGCGGTGAGCACGAAGCCCAACACACCCATGAGGTAGCGGGTCTTCTGCTTCCCGAAGGAGGCTGAGTACCAGAAGAGACCTGCTAGCGCAGCGATAATCAGCGTGGTCGGTATCGTAACCGTTGGGTTTCTCAAGAAGTTGTTAAAGCCAATAGCCAGGAACTCCTTGAGCAGCACTGCAATCCAGAAGGAGGGCAGAGAGAAGAAGAGGAAGCTGAGGAAGGTGATGGTGTAATCAAGGCCTGAGTACTGGCGCAGTGCTGAGACGATGCCCAGGCTGATACCAATCAGGATTGCAAGGATGGTGGAGGCAACAACCAAGGTAAGGGTCTGCAGAATTGCGTTAGAGAGCAACTGAGTGACCGGTGTACCGGCAATGTTGGAGCCGAAGTCACACTTACCCGCGAAGCACCCCAGGATGCCGCCCATCCATTTGAAATAGCGCAGGGGGGCTGGGGTGTCCAAATCGAGGAGCGCGATGCGCTGAGCAATAAGAGCGTCTTTATTGGGTGACTGGCTGGTGCGCAGCTCTTCGAGGGGATCGCCCGCGATAGCTACGAGGTTATAAATGAGGAAGGATGCACCGAAAAGAATAAAGACCGCGGTGATCAAACGCCTCACTGAATACATGAACATGATGAATCCTGAAAGGGTTAGGGGAAATTCGCTAAAGAAGGGGCCCTGTAGAACAGCCAGAAGGCGCGGACGCTACTGAGCGTCCGCGCCAAGTGACCCATGCAATCCACATGGATAGATGTGGCGTGAGGAGGGCGGCAGGGATTATTCTGCCAAGTCCCATTCTTCAATGTTCCAGGTCAGGGGCTGCTGGCCGGGCTTGGGCTTCACGCCGGTCAGGTCGCTGTTGTAGGAAGTAACCGCGATGGACTGGAAGAGGGGCAGGCCGTAGGCGTCCTTGAAGATCTCGCCATCGGCTTCCTTCTTCAGATCCTCAATCTTGGTCTCATCAACTGTCTTCATAATCTCGTCAGCGTTAGCGTTGACGACATCGTTGGAGTAGCTGGTGAAGTTGGATGATGAACCTGCCTTGAAAATCTGGCCTAGAGCTGAGTTACCTACACCGCTGGAAACCCAGCCGAAGATGGAAGCGTCGTAGCCACCATCCTTACCGGTGGGCAGCAAGGATGACCACTGCTCGGAGCCTGCGTCTACCACGTCGAAGCCAGCCTTAGAAGCTGATTCCTGAATCATGGCGAAGGAGTTGACGCGGTTGGGGTTGGCAGTGTTGTAGAGGATGCGCACGGTGGGGGTCTTGCCGTCCAGCAGTTCCTTAGCCTTCTCGATGTTGGCATCAATATCATCGCTCGGGTACATATCCGAGTTGTTCTTGGAGACGGCATCATCGTAGTTCTCGGTATCTGAGACTACGTAGAGCTGGGAGTTGAGTACTTCAGCCTCGGGGTCCATGGGCTTGATGAGGCTGTCTACAATCTGCTGACGGGGAACGGTCAGCAGGAAGGCTTCACGGACGTCCTTGTCTTCAAAGACGCCGCCGGAGACCATGTTGAGATCCAGGTGATCGTAGGACTGGTCAGGCTGAACGGTGGTGGTGGTGTTCTCCAGCTCCTGCAGCTGTGAGACGGTGTCTACTGATGGCTGGGGAGCTACAGCGTCAACTTCGCCGTTCTTCAGAGCCTGGACCTGGGCGGAAGCGTCACCGTTGACGCGCAGTACAACTTCACCGATGGCGGGCTTGGTGTCACCCTGGTAATTCTCGTTAGCGGTCAGAGTGATGGACTGGTTCTCGACCACATCGGTAACCAGGTAGGGGCCGTTGCCCACGGTAAGTGCTTCATTCTCTGGCATGGTGGTGGTCTTGAAGCCGGTGTTCCATGCATCTGCAATCTTCTGCAGGTTTTCGTTCTCTTCACCGGGGGTAGCATTCTCGAGGGTTTCCACCAGGGTGTCCTCGTCCAGTCCAGCTAGTTCAGCTACAACGTGGGCAGGAGTGCCGTAGCTGTTGCCAGCCACATCGTAGGCAATTTCCCAGTCAGCAAAAGCCTGGGGGTAATTAAAGGTGATGCTGCGACCGTCCTCGCCAACCTCGGGCTTGCCGGCCTCAGACAGGCCCGCGGTTTCGCCAGCCCAGTCAAAGTAGGTAACGCCGTCTTCACCTTCACCGTTGAAGTAGCCGGACTGGACAGCCCAGGCAAGCAGGAGGTCACCCTTATCGATGTCGTTACCGTCGGACCACTTCTGGTCATCGTTGACCTTGTACGCGACCTTCATGCCTTCGCCCTCTTCGGTCATGTCGTATGAACCGAACCAGTCGTTGTGGCGAATATCGAACTCATCGGTGACGGTGTAGAAGCCCCGGCTAGTCATAGCTGTAATGATGCCACCGGTGTCAGAGTTGCCCCCGGCAGTCGCGGGGTTCAGCGTGGAGAAGACGTTGGTGATAGCGATGGAAGCTGACTTTGATGAGTCGGCTGAAGAATCGCCGGAAGCTGATGAACCTGAATCGGTGCTAGCGCAGGCTGAGAGAGCCAGGGCTGCGACTGCTGAGAGGCTCAGAGCTGAAGTGATGCGGGTCTTACGCATGAGGTGTCTCCTTGGGTAAAGGGAATAAGGATGGTGGCTAGGGATACCCGCCCAACGGCATCCACCACGGACGACGGGCCACCTTTTGACCTACCGGGGTAGTGGTAAAGGTGTGGTGGGTAACACTTTTAGTTTCCTAAATCTTAGACCATAGTTTCCTGTGGAAAGTACAAAAATCGAAAATTCTCTTGAAAAACTTGATGTGTGTTTGTAAGGGATAGGATTTTTTGAGTAAACCCGCACGTCACACCAGTTTTGCTACTGACCAGTATTTAAAAAAACTTAACAATAGCCTGTTAGTATCAATATCTGGTATAGCTCCCAAACCTTCACTTGGTGTAGCTGACAGCCCGGTGGCCTGCATATAGGCTGGTTTGCATGTTTGTTCTCAAGACTTTTAAAGAGCTCACCCTCGAAGAGCTCAACGAGATATATCTGCTGCGAGGCTTGGTCTTTGTGGTGGGGCAAAAGATTACCGAGGAAAACGAGATTGACCGGGCTGACCGGCAAGCTTTGCACTTCTTTCACGCTAACGAGGCAGGTGAGGTGCTCGCCTATCTTCGCCTCTTTGACCTGGGTGTTTTTTCTGATGATTCCCACCCTCTTGATCCTGGTGCCTGGTCGATGGGGCGAGTTGCGGTTCACCCCGATGCCCGCGGCACGGGCTTGGGTAGTGAGCTTTTGGGTGCCGCCATCGACTGGGTACGCACCACCACAGAGGCTCAACGCATCTCTATCAGCGCTCAGGCCTATCTCAAGGACCGTTACTACGGAGCCGCAGGGTTCAAGCAGGTGGGGGAGAACTACCTGGAGGCCGGGATCGACCACGTGCATATGGTACTAAAGCTCTAGGCGTAGGTAGATAAGCTGTAACTCCATCAAAAGAAGGGGGCCGCACCATCATGGTGCGGCCCCCTTCTTTTGAGGTTATACCTAAAGGGTCGGGTTACTTAGTGGTGATTTTTAGCAGAGTATCACCCAGAGCAACCGGGCCAACCTCACCGGTGACGTCCTCAAACTTCACGGTGTTAGTGACCAGCACGGGGGTAACCAGCGGGTAGCCGGCTTCGGTGATAATAGCCGGATCAAAGGTAAGTAGCACATCGCCTGCGGCAACCTGCTGGCCCTTCTCAACCTTCACATCGAAGCCCTTGCCAGCCAGGTTCACGGTGTCAATACCCACGTGAATCAGCAACTCAACGCCGCTATCCAGCTTGAGGCCAACAGCGTGACCCGATGACATGGTTGCGGTGACCTTACCTGCAGCAGGAGCCACCACGGTGTTACCGGTAGGTTCAATAGCCGCACCCTTGCCCAGCTTTGCTGCGGCGAAGATGGGATCGGGAACCTCAGACAGCGGAATAGCGCGTCCTTCAAGGGGAGCACCCAGAACTATTTCAGTTTCTGAATCGCTAGCCCAGGGAGCTGCGGCAGCTGAGGTTGCGGCCCCGACAGTAGCAGCAGCGGCAGGCGCAGCAACAGAAGTGGCAGGAGTAGCTGCGGGAGCTACCGCAGACTCGGTGGTGTCAGCGGTTGAAACGGCTGCAGCACGGGCCGCATCAGACTCAGCGCGCTGAGTCTTTGACTCGTAACCGAAGACCAGCACACCAGCCAGAGCGCCGAAGAAGGCGATAGCAAGACCGATAGCGTAAAGCGCTGAGGGCTGCATAGCGGGGATGGAGAGCAATGAGGTGAAAGCGAAAGCGTAGGACTTAACACCCAGTGCTGAGATGGTCGCACCACCGATGATAGCGGGGACCAGAATCAGGGGGAAGACGCGCTTGTAACGCAGAACCACACCGTAGAGGGAGGGCTCAGAGATACCGCCCAGCAGACCGGATGCGGCAGCGCCAGTAGCGGTCTGGCGCAGTTCCTTGTTGTTCTTAGCGCGGATAGCAACACCGGTGACTAGGCCAAAGACTGCAAAGTTGTAAGCGCCCATAGGAGACTGGATGAAGTCGGTGCCCATAGTCTGCAGGTTGTTAATCATGACGGCGTTCAGCGGCCAGTGCAGACCCAGGGGAACCATGAAGAGGTACAGACCGGCGATCAGACCACCGACGAGCCAGGGGGCCACTTCGTTGACGTTACCAATGACGTCCGAAATACCTAGTGCGAAGCGGATGCCGATGGGGCCAACCACGAAAGCAGTCAGGGGAACCAGGATCATCACAGAAATCATGGGGACAAAGACCATGTGCAGCATGGTGGGGATGACCTTCTTGAGGAAGCGCTCAAGGGGAGCCAGCAGGGCAGCAGCGAAGAGCGGCGGGAAGATCTGACCGGTGTAGTTGAAGACGTAGAGCGGGATCTCTAGACCGAAGAAGGGAACCTGAACAACACCGTCAACGGCGATGTCCTGGAAGCCCTGGAAGGTGCCGGTCATCAGAGCAGCGGGGATAGCCGCACCAACCCACATGTTAGCGCCCAGACGCTTAGCAGCGGTTGCACCAATCATGATAGGCATGAACTGTAGGACCGAGAGGGAAGCTGCCAGCAGAATGAACCAGAAGGGGAAAGCGGCACGCCACTCGTTAAGCATGGCAGCTGCAGCTTCGGGGTCTGACAGGCGGGGGCCGTTTACGATGTCAATGTTGACAACCTGGCCGGTGAGGTCGGTGTACTGACCGAAGAAACCAAACTGCTGCAAGAAGACAATCAGGGTAAGGATCATCGAGGTACCCAGCAGCGCCCAGAGGAGGGGGCGGAAGGAATCAGACAGGACATCAAAGACGCGGGTGAGGATGCCGGGCTTGTTGCCCTCATGCTCAGTGTTAGCGTCCACAGTGCCGCCGCCTACATTACTCATGCCGGGGAGCTTGAGCATCTCGTTGTAGACACCCTCAACCTTATCGCCCAGAACAACCTGTGTCTGGCCGGACTGCTCAATGATAGAGAGGACGCCGGGGATCTTCTCAATTTTGGTCTTATCGATAGCCGCATTGGACTGAGGGGTGACACGCAGGCGTGTGGCGCAGTGCGTGAAGTGAGAGATGTTCTCGGGGCCGCCCAGGCCCTCGAGGATGCTCTCGCCAATCTGTGAGTTATTCACGGATTTTTCCTTCGTGTGAGGTGCGGGTTGCTACTGGCTACTGCTTTCAACGGCAAAGGTGAGGTGGCTTTTTAACACCAAAAAGACCTGAGCTGTTTACTTTCTCCCGCCCCACAAGGAAGTAGAGCTGTGCTCTTCATCTTGAACTTCGGTGGAGATACACCGATGGTCTAAAGAGTTGTAAACAACCCAGGTCTTGCCTGCTTAACCAGTAACAATCCTGATGATTGAAATGAAGTTTTTCTGAGGTGTGAGCCCCATTCGCATAAAACGATACTCCGCTTATGGGCGGTGTGCAAGCCTATTTTTCGGGTGGAAAGAACGCCCCACGTGGCAGAGTGGGCGGTGACTAGACCTGCTTGTATCCTGATTCGATGTGACTAGTGTATCTGAGCTTTATCTGCGGCTTCCACTGCTTCTGGGTGCTTGGCACGTAGCCATGCCCTGTGTAAACGCAGGTTAACTTCCAGCAAGAAGCACCCCAGAACGGCAGAAGCTAGTGTTGCCAGTAAATATGTCCCCTGAGGCATGGAGAATTGGTGGTACCAGAGCGAAGGGGGTAGCAAGAGAACTAGAATCAGGCCTGCATACATGCCACCCACAATAGCTAGTCCCACCAGCTTGAAGGGACGCAGGACGGTGCTGATGTTGTAGATGCCCATCAGCGCCAGTGCACTGAAGGTCGCTGTCTGTAGGTGCATCGTGCTCTCGCCCTGGGTTCTGCCATAGCCATTGACGAAGACCAACACGCAGGTAATCACCAGCGCTGCGGGGAGCGCGAAGTGTAGAGCGCGTTGCAAGAAGCCGCTGACGTAGTGGCGTGTGTTGGGCAGCATGGTCAAGAGGAAGGCAGGACCGCCCACAATGAGCAAGTCAGCGGTGGAGTACTGGCGCGGGAGGAAGGGGAAGTTCCAGCACAGTAGACCCAGGGTAATGCCCAAAAGGATGGCAAAGGTGGTCTTGGTGAGGAAGAGATTGGTGACCCGCTCGATGTTGGCGATAATTTTGCGACCCTCGGCAAGCACTCCCGGCAGACGGTCGAACCTGCCATCCAATAGAATCAAACGCGAAACTGCCTTGGTGGCAGGGGCAGCGTTGCCCATAGCTATGCCTAAATCGGCATATTTCAAAGCTAGAGCATCATTAATGCCGTCACCCGTCATGGCAACAGTGCGCCCTTGAGATTTCAAAGCCAGCACCATATTTTTCTTCTGCTCGGGTGAGACTCTGCCAAAGACGCTGTTGTTTATGGCTGCTTGTGCTAACTTTTCACCGGTTTCAGGCAGTGCAGAGGCATCAACGGCGCCGGAGGTGACATCCATACCTGCCAGACGAGCAGCAGCGGCCACGGTCCGGGGGTTGTCGCCGGAGAAAACCTTCAGATCAATGCCCTGCTCCCTAAAGTAGGCGAGGGTAGCGGGAGCCTCTGCGCGTACCTGCTCACGGAAGGTCACAAAAAGCTGGGGTGTTAGCTGAGACGGGAGCACCGGGCTTACCTTGCCCTCCTCGCGGGCGAGCGCGGGTGCATGTGCAAGCACCATAGTACGCAAGCCACTGGTGGCTAGGTGTTCAGCTGTTTGCCTAGCCGGGTGCTCGACCGGGAGCAGAGCTTCTGGCGCTCCCAGCACCCAAGCGCCGGTACCGGTGAACTCCACAGCAGAAAAGCGAAGGGCAGAGGAAAAGGGTAGGGTGCCGGTTGCTGCCAGTGCAGGTACTTCACCGAAAGCGGGGTGCAGGGCGGCAGCGGTGGGGTTCGCATTCTCGTCAGCGCCAAACCAGGCTAGAGCACCCTGCCAACCCGTCACCGTGCCGGGAACGCTGATGCTCTGCCCTTCTGCTGTGAGCCGGGTGCCGACATCCTCACCCGGTGAAAGGTCAAGTGGTAGAACGCTGTTGAAGGCAACACCGCCCTCGGTCAGCGTACCGGTCTTGTCAAAGCAGACGGTATCTACGCGGGCCAGCATCTCAACGGCGGGCTGCTCCTGAATCAGTACCTCGGTGCGGGCCAGCTTGACTGAGGCCACCGCAAAGGAAATCGTGGTCATCAGAGCTAGACCCTGGGGAATCATGGCAGCCACCGATGATACAGAGGTGATCAGGGCATCACGCCAGGCGCCAGAATCAAGGGCCAGCTGCCAGCCGCCAGCGGCCTGCATCTGGCCGTTGAGCACAATCGCGATAATGGGAACCAGCGCCCAGGTAATCCAGGTGACCACCCGCTCCATACCCGTGCGAAGCTCCGAATGAATGGTGGTGAACTGGCGGGCTTCGGCTGTAATCTTAGCGGCACGGGAGGCCGCCCCCACTGCCGTTAGTCGCACCCTACCCGAGCCGCCAATCACAGAGGAGGCCGACAGGACGCCGTCCCCCGGCTGCTTACCCACGGGGTCGTTTTCACCGGTCAGCAGGGATTCATCGAGATCCAGCCCGTCGCTGGTGAGTACCACAGCATCGGCAGGGACCTGATCCCCGCGCTTGAGCAGAACTACGTCATCGAGAACCAGCTCATCGAGGCCAACCGGTACCAGCTTGCCATCGCGTAGGGCGGTAGCCGGGTCGCGGCGTAGCAGGGCAATGCGGTCGAGCTGGCGCTTAGCAGAGAACTCCTGGGTAAAACCGATAACCACGTTGGCAATAGCAGCTAAGAGAAAGAGCGTATCAAGCCAGGACCCCACCAGAATCACGGCCAGACCACAGAGACCCAGCACCAGGTTAAACATGGTGAAAAGGTGGCTGCGAATGATGGTGGCAGTGGAGCGGGAGGTCGCATTATTCTGCGTGTTGACCAGCCCAGCGATCTGACGCTCAGCCACCTGCTGATTGTTCAGCCCACCGACTTCAAGGACGCTGTCTGGAGGGACACTCACATTCACGCGGTGGGTAGACGCGGTGTGAGACATAGGAGCTCCTTGGGCAGAGGGACGAGGCAACAAGTGCCATACCCTACTAGCCTAGCGGGATAGAAACGTAGGGCACCTCAGCCGAGAGTATGAATTCCGCCCTGCTCACCCCTCGTCCGGGGATAGAGACCGGCCCATGAAACTATCGGCCGCTCCATCGTATGACGTTCCTGCCAGCATTTTGATGGGCCAGAAGCTGGTGAGATGAGGGAAGGACGCCTGCCCTAGCTTTCAAAGCGGGGGCGGGCGTCCTTATGCCGTGTAGCTAGCGGCTAGCTGGGGGCAACCTCGCCGAAGTGGCGGGCTAGGGTGCCCTCGTGGGCTTCACGCAGCTCGTCCAGGTTGATGTCAGCCTCGCCCTGGATTGCCAGAGCGTTGGACTCAGCGTCCACTACGCCAATGCGGGCGAAAGGGTAGTCGCGGGCGGTGCACATGTCTTTGAAGCGAACTTCCTCGGAACGGGGTACGGATACAACTACGCGACCCAGGGACTCTGAGAAGAGCAGAGTGAAGAGGTCGATACCGTCACGCTCGGCAACCTCACCCAGACCCACGCGGGCACCCACGCCAAAGCGCAGGCACGCCTCAGATAGGGCAGCCGCTAGGCCACCTGCTGAAACGTCGTGAGCGGCATCAATCATGCCGTCACGGCTCATGTTCACCAGCATGTCGCCCAGCAGCTTCTCAGCAGCCAGATCAACCTTGGGGGGCAGACCGCCCAGGTGACCCTTGTAGCGGGCCCACTCAGAACCATCCAGCTCATCAGCGGTGGTGCCCAGCAGGTAGATAGCCTGACCGTCGTGCTCCGGAGCCCACCCTGAGGGGGTGCGGCGCGTGACGTCATCCATGACACCCATCATGGCAACTACGGGGGTGGGGTTAATGGCCTGATTGCCGGTCTGGTTATAGAGCGAAACGTTACCGCCGGTCACGGGCACACCTAGCTCCATACAACCATCGGCAATACCGCGAACAGCCTCAGCGAACTGCCACATGACATCTGGATCCTCGGGGGAACCAAAGTTCAGGCAGTCAGAGACAGCTACGGGACGGGCACCTACTGTAGCGACGTTGCGGTAGGCCTCAGCCAGGGACGCACGTGCACCCTCGTAAGGGTCCAGCTTGGTGAAGCGGGGGTTGGCATCGGTAGCCAGGGCAACACCCAAGCCGGTCTCTTCATCCACACGAATCACGCCAGAATCATCGGGCATAGACAGGGCGGTGTTGCCCTGGACGTAGCGGTCGTACTGGTTGGTGATCCAGGACTTGGAGCACATGTTGGGGGCGGCCATGAAGACCTTGATGGCCTCGCCCAGTTCAGCGCCGATGGGGCGGGCATCGTCCGCATCGGAGCCGGTGAACTTATCGGCCTGCAGCCCGTCCTGCCACTCGGGGCGGGCGTAGGGGCGTTCGTAGGTGGGGCCGTCGTGGGCGACAGTCTTGGGGTCAACGTCCACGATAATCTCGCCCTGCCACTCGATGGTCAGGCGACCGGAACCGGTAACCTCACCCAGAATGGAGTATTCAACATCCCACTTCTTCATGATGTCTTCGAAGCGGCTTAGGTTCTCGGGAGTTACGACGGCCATCATGCGCTCCTGGGACTCAGACATGAGAATCTCGCCCGGGGTCAGGGTGGGATCACGCAACAGAACCTTGGTGAGATCAACGTGCATACCGCCGTCACCGTTAGAGGCCAGCTCGGAAGTTGCGCAGGATATACCCGCGGCACCGAGGTCCTGAATGCCCTCAACGATGGAGTTCTTGAAAAGCTCTAGGCAGCACTCAATCAGCACCTTCTCAGCGAAGGGGTCGCCCACCTGAACGGCGGGGCGCTTGGAGGGCTTGGTGTCGTCGAAGGACTCTGATGCCAGAACTGAAGCACCGCCAATACCGTCGCCACCGGTGCGGGCGCCGAAGAGAATGACCTTGTTGCCGGTGCCCGAAGCGTTAGCGGTGCGGATGTCCTCGTGGCGCATAATGCCAACAGCCAGGGCGTTGACTAGGGGATTGGCCTGGTAACACTCGTCGAACTCAACTTCGCCGCCGATGTTGGGCAGGCCCAGGGAGTTGCCGTAGCCGCCCACACCGGAAACAACGCCGGGCAGGACGCGGGCGGTGTCGGGGTGGTCAATGGCACCGAAACGCAGGGGATCCATGACGGCCACGGGGCGTGCACCCATGGAGATGATGTCACGCACGATACCGCCCACGCCGGTTGCTGCACCCTGGTAGGGCTCAACGTAGGAAGGGTGGTTGTGGGACTCAATCTTGAAGGTAACGGCCCAGCCGTTACCGATGTTAGTCACGCCGGCGTTCTCGCCGATGCCCACCATCAGGTCCTTCTTCATCTCGTCGGTGACCTTGGCGCCGAACTGCTTGAGGTGCACCTTGGAGGACTTGTAGGAGCAGTGCTCCGACCACATGACCGAGTACATGGCCAGCTCAGCGGCGGTGGGGCGTCGCCCTAGAATCTTCTTGACGTCCTCAAACTCGTTCTCCTTGAGGCCCAGCTCAGCCCAGGGCAGCTCGGTATTGGGAGTAGCAGCGGCGTGCTCAACGGTGTCGAGGTTAAACTTCTTTTCGCTCATTAGTACATAAATCCTTTAGAAACCAGCGCTTAGGCGCCCACGAGCTTGTTGAGAACAGAGGTGAAGACGCCAAGACCGTCTGCGCCACCGCGCAGGTCAACGGTGCCAAAACCTGAGGACGAGGGGCCAAAGCCAGGCTCCACAGCGTGCTCGGGGTGAGGCATCAGGCCAACCACATTGCCGCGCTCATTGGAGATTCCGGCAATATCGTTGCGCGACCCGTTGGGGTTCACATCAACATAGCGGAAGACTACGCGGTTCTCAGCTTCAAGTGCTTTAAGAGTCTTAGCATCAGCGACGTACTGGCCGTCCTGGTTCTTCAGGGGCACGACGATATCCTGCCCAGCCTCAAAATCACTAGTCCAGAAGGTCTGGTTGTTCTCAATGCGCAGGGTCTGATCACGGCAGATGAACTTGCGGTGATCATTCTTAATCATTGAACCGGGCAGCAGGTGGGTTTCGGTCAGAATCTGGAAACCGTTGCAGATGCCCAGCACGGGCAGGGGGTTTTCGCTTGCCTGAGCGGCCTCTACCACCTTGCTCATGACCGCTGCCTTGGCGGCAATAGCGCCGGCACGCAGGTAATCACCATACGAAAAACCGCCGGGGACAATAACGGCATCTACATCGTGGAGGTTTGCCTCATCGTGCCACAGCGGTACGGGTGTGCCACCGGCTAAGCGGACGGCGCGGCTTGCGTCGCGGTCATCCAGAGTGCCGGGGAAAGTGATAACACCGACGCGCACACCTGCTAGAGCGTCATCGGGGGTGTCTTGTGAGAAGTCCCCCACCAGGGGCACTTCGTGAGCTGCAAGTGACTCTGCCATAGGTCTTAGTCCTCCAGAGCTTCGACGTTCACAACGTCTTCAATCACGGGGTTAGAGAGCAGCTCTTCAGCGGCCTGACGTGCCTGAGCTAGAAGCTCCTCGGTCACTGCGCCCTCAACGGTGAGCTCAAAACGCTTGCCCTGACGGACGTCGGTAAAATTCGACAATCCGATGCGGGGAAGCTCGTTCGCAATAGCCTTACCCTGGGGGTCTAGGATTTCGGGCTTGAGCATAACATCAACAACAATACGGGCCATGAATGGGCACTCCTTGGGTGCTGGAATCTATATAGAGCCAGGTCTCATTTTACACAGTAAAGATGGTGCCTAGTCCTCTAGGGGTGCGAGTCGAGCCGTCCGTAGGAAGGTGCTACTCAGTATGTGAACGGAATTGCTTTTGCTTTCTGGTTCACCCCAACGGTTGATGAAAAGACCGGCCCATATTTAGGCGTCAGTACCGTCGTGAAAGTGGGCGCTATCTTCACCACGATGGATATGACAACTACTGGCCAAATCTCAGCAAAAGGCCCTGCTCAACATGAGGGCTAATAAAGCTTCTTGAAACCCTGCAAGGAATCACGCGATTCAGTGGTGCGGTTCGTCAACACAGCAGCAAAACGCTCTACCTCCTCAGGAGTGAACCAAAGACCGGGCTTACCCTCCACAGGGGTGAGCCCGCCTTCTTCTACCCAGCTCAGCACCGAGTACTCGTTAACACCCAGCTGCTGGGCTACCTGCATAATATTTAGTTCGGTCATGGGTTTCTCCTTTTACTAGGATGACGGCGGCCAGGGCGCCCGGGGACTAGACCGCTGGCCGGTCTGCAGAGGCTGGCAGTGCGGCGTTCAGCTGAGCAAGAAGCTGCTGACGCAGCTGCACCGATCTTGCAGCAAAGGCACGCTGGGTGCGGGTATAAGCCAGCTTACCCTCGGCGGTTTCAATCTTGACCGGCTCATAGCCCCAGCTCTGAAGATCATAGGGTGCTGCTTTCATATCCAGCTCCCGTATCTCCCAGGCCAGGTCAAAGCAGTCCATCAAAAGCTCTGAACTAATGAGCGGCAAGAGCTTGTAGGCCCACTTATAGACATCCATGTTGGCGTGCAGGCAGGCAGGTTGCTCCATGTCACGCTGGGTTTCACGGGTAGGTTGCAGCTCATTGAGTGGGCGCGCCTGCGGCATGAAGAAACGGAAAGCATCAAAGTGGGTGCAGCGAATATTGTGGCTTTCAACCACCGCATCGGTGCCGTCGGCTCCTAGGCGCAAGTCAAGGTAGTCGTGGCGGATGTTGTTCTCAACCGACTTGTAGGCCATGGCCCATTCGTGCAGACCAAAGCAGCCAAAGAAGCCGGGCTGGGCGGCTGTTTTGCCCAGGATGATGCGGGTGAAGTCAACAGCCGAGGCGCGTTGAGCGGCGAATGCATCAAGATCAACGGTCATTGCGGTGCCCTCGCTGGCTAGGCGAGCTGCCTCGCCCGCATCTAACCCGCCGGCGAGCAATTCAGCCTCGGTGGCAGGGCGGTAAAACTTCCAGTCAGCGCGGCTGGCGGCGTCCAGCAAGATGACGTCGGCGCCCGGGTGCCAGCGCATGAACTGACCGGGCTTGAGGGTGTAGTAAGTGAAGAGAAAGTCTTCTACCGGGTGCTTCTCGCCCCGCTCCCGCCGCTGAGCAAAGGGCAAGGCATAGCGCCCGGAACGCTCCTGGTGCGCTCGCTCTAAAACCTGCCACTGCTGCGCTGGGAGAATCTGCATGGGCACCATTCTACCGAGGTACAAAAAACCCGTGTAGCTAGCAGAAGCGCCAGCCACACGGGCTACTGGTGCAGGTCTCTAAACCCTAGCGGCCGGTGCCGCCGTAAACGGTGGCTTCCTGCTCAGCGTCCAGACCGAAAGCGGTGTGCACAGCGCGTACAGCTTCATCAAGGTTATCGATATCAGTGATGACCGAGATGCGGATTTCGGAGGTTGAAATCATCTCGATGTTCACCCCGGCTTCACGTAGGGCATCAAAGAAAGCGAAGGAAACACCGGGGTTAGCCTTCATGCCTGCGCCCACCAGGGAGAGCTTGCCAATGGAATCGTTGTACTTGATCTCTTCAAAACCAAGCTCAGCCTTGTGGTTGGTTAGCACCTCAACGGCTTTGCCGCCCTGCGCCTGGTCACAGGTGAAGGAAATATCAGTGACATCAGAGCGATCGGTGGAAACGTTCTGCACGATCATGTCCAGGTTGACGTTGGACTCGTTGAGCAGCCCAAAGACCTTAGCCGCCGAACCGGGCACATCGGGAACACCAACAACGGTGACCTTAGCCTGGCTACGGTCATGGGTGACACCAGAAATCAGTGGCTGTTCCAAGGGGATCTCCTTTAGGTTTTCAAACTCAAATTCTTCGGGGTTATCGGGGATGACGATGGTGCCCTCATTCTGAGAGAAAGAGGAGCGCACGTGCAGTTTCAAGTTGAAACGGCGGGCGTATTCCACGGAGCGCAGGTGCAAAATCTTAGCGCCGTTAGCTGCTAGCTCAAGCATCTCTTCACTGGTGACAGTGTCCAGTTTACGGGCTGATGGGACCACACGGGGGTCTGCTGAGTAGACGCCGTCCACGTCGGTGTAGATTTCGCAGACATCAGCGTCCATAGCGGCAGCTAGTGCGACGGCAGTGGTGTCGGATCCGCCGCGGCCCAGGGTGGTAATGTCCCCGGTCTGCCGGTTCATCCCCTGGAAGCCAGCAACAATAGCGATGTTGCCTTGAGAAATCGAGGTTTGGATGCGGTTGGGGTTGACCTCGACCAGACGTGCAGAGCCGTGCACCCCGTCAGTAATCATGCCAGCCTGTGAGCCGGTGAAGGACTGTGCTTTAGCGCCCAGAGAATTCACTGCCATTGCCAGCACCGACATGGAGATGCGCTCACCGGCGGTCAGCAGCATATCGAGTTCACGAGAGGGGCCGGGCGCCCTGCCGGTGACTTCCTCTGCCACATCTAGAAGGTCATCGGTGGTGTCGCCCATCGCCGACACAACCACAACGACGTCATTGCCAGCCTTCTGGGTGTCCACGATGCGGCGGGCTACGCGTTTAATGCCGTCTGCATTCGCGACAGAAGACCCACCAAACTTTTGGACAATCAGGCTCATTGAACTTCTCCAATACCGTTGTGATACTTACCGGCTGATTTTCCGGTTTAGTCAATGGTACGCGTGGTGGCCGTTTATGAACTATTTTTGCTCACATAACGGTAATGCTACGCACGTGACGGCAGAAGCCGCCGGGGTTAGCAGGACGGTGGGTGCTTGCCTGAGCGAGGAGCATGGGCTACCTTGTACAACAGGCGGGCCCCACCGTCTCGCGCCCGGTTTGGAGCCCTAGCCTCCCGCCGAACGGTGCCAAGGGATGAGTGATCTCTGGGGTTGATACTGGTTTTCCGACTGGAGAAGCAGGCTAGGGGTGCAGAAAAGTCGATGTACCAATGACTCAGAATAAGAACTTCAAAACCCTGGTGCGCGCCCGCATGGTAGAAACCGGGCTGAACTACACCGCCACCCGGGCGCTCGTCCTCACCGAGAAAGCGGAACAGGCACAGGCCGCAGAAACCGAACACCGCACCGTAGTGGGCCGGTTTTTCAAGGACGGCGCGCTCACCAGCTTCCCCGCTAAACGCAAGGCGAGGGCGCACGTGTTGCTTTACTTGGTCAACTATTTTGACCCCGGGGTGAAGTACAGCGAGAAGCAGATTAATAAAACGTTGAAGGCTTTCTGGCCCGATTTTGCTTACCTGCGCCGCGAACTGGTGGACTACGGCTACCTGAAGCGCAATGACCTGACCGGGGTGTACTGGCTGACCGAGATAGCCCCGGAGCGCTGGGAAACCGTGCTGCACGCCGAGGCCCCGGAATGGGAAAGCATCTGGCTACCCGCCTACCTGAACGGGGACGCACCGCGTTTTACGCTCAACCAACGGGGGTAAGCCCCGTGAGTCTTAGACAACGAATATTGACTAACCGTGCACAGGGCTCAGCGGAAGGAGACACTACGGCTCTACGGGTTCTGCTGTTAGGGATTTTTGTCTCAGCAGCCGGGGCATCCTGCTGGTGATCACTACCGTCACCAGTACCTCCCTGGATGACGTCTCTGGCATCTTTGCCCTGACACGCGACCTGGGTCTTTCACCCACGCAGTATGGTTTCGCATCCGACTCCTAGGCCGTGGGGATTGTGGCAGGTAGCTGGCTGGGCAGTCGTATTACTGAAAAACCCCTGGTCTACGGCGGTAGCGCCCTAGTGCTTTGTGCGCTGGCAAATGTCCTAGGACGCGTTGTTCTTGCCCGTGGGGGCTGTGAATAGCCGTAGGTGGTTAGGTCCAGGGGTTGACGTAGGTTTTGCCGGGAATCGGTGGAATGGTAGGTGCTACCGTACGCAGGGGCGTTTTCTTGAGCTCATCGAGCTTCTGCTTGTAAGCCTCGCGACGTTCCTGCGCTTGCCCTGCTTCACCGCTGGTATCAGCCTCCCCGGTTTCTGGGGTACCCAGCCCTTCTTCGGCTTCAAAGGCTGCGGCCGCTGCCCGCTCGGCGCGTTCTTCGGGGGAGAGCTCGCCGGGCACCGGCTGCACAGATGTCTCTTCTGCCGGCAGATCCTGGGTTGCTTCTTCTCGGGCTTCTAGCCCGGCTTCTTCCAGCTCTGTTTCTAGCAGGGGTTCATTGAGGTCAGACTGCTCACCGCGCGGTGGCTTGTGCTGATCCGTATCTTGCTGATTCTCCGGGGCACTAGAGTCTGCGCCTAAATCGTCAAACATTGAACCGGCCCAGCGGGCACGTGGCTTGCTTTCAACCTCCTCGGCTACCTTCTGCTGAGCTTCCTTTTCGACTGCCTCTTCAAAATTCTGGGCAGCGTTATCGGGGAGGGAGCGGTTACCTTCGCTGATCACGCGCCGCCCCTCTAGGGCACGTCCCAGGGTAATTTCATCGGCATACTCAAGATCACCGCCCACTGGCAGACCGGAGGCCAGGCGGGAAACCCTAATGCCAATGGGCACCAGAAGACGTGATAGGTAGGTGGCGGTTGCCTCGCCCTCAAGGTTAGGGTCCATGGCAAGAATCAGCTCGTTGATGCGTTCATCGGAAAGCCGTGCCACGAGTTCACGAATGCGCAACTGTTCAGGGCCGATACCCGCCAGGGGGTTAATGGAGCCACCGAGTACGTGGTAGCGGCCGGTAAAGGAGCGGGTGCGCTCAATGGCAACAACGTCTTTAGACTCTTCGACCACGCACAGGGCTGTGACATCACGGCTCTCGTCCCTGCAGATTGTGCAGAGTTTAGTCTCAGAGACGTTGCCGCAAATCTCGCAGAAGCTCACGGTCTTCTTGACCCGTGTGATGGCGTCGGTGAGTTTCTGCATCTCTTCTGCTTCAGCGTTGAGGATGTAGAAGGCAATGCGCTGGGCAGATTTAGGGCCTACACCGGGCAGCCTGCCCAGCTCGTCAATGAGGTTTTGAACGGCACTTTCGTACACAAAAAATCCTTAGGGTAGGGGCAGCTTAGGAGGGCTGGTGCAGGGGTTGCTCACCGATGACCTTGCCGCCCAAAATTTTCTCCACCGCTCGTTGCCCAATGAGGGTGCTCGACTCAAGCGCTACGTCCTCGTCGCTGGGGGCGAAATCTTCGTCAGCCCGGGGTTTCTGCGGCTCTTCTGGCTGTTGCTGAACTGCCCGCTGGCCTGCAGCGATGTGCGCTGCGTGGCGTTCGCGGAAGGAGAGCTTGCCGCTCTTCTTCTCGGTTTTCTCGGGCTTTTCTTGCCAGGACGCCGAGTGAGGGGCAGCAGCGAGGGTGTTCGAGGTCTGCTGCTGGGTGTCTCCTGCACGATGTGCCAGGGGATCTGGCCCGGGGGCAGACCTGTCAGACAAATCGGAGTTAGGCTGAGCGGGTCCCGCTTCAACCTGGTGGGAGTGCTCTGCCGGGCTGGAGGGTTCGATGGTAGGTGCGGCATTTTCGGGGGAAACATAGCCTACCCCCGCGACATACTCGGGTTCAGGCTCTGGGGCATCATCAAAATAACCGCCCTCGTAGCCTGCGTACTCATGCGCCAGGGGAGCGCCCTGCGTAGAGGCTCCCGGTGTCTGTTCCGCAGGTTCGGGGCTGTCTGACTGGTTGATATCAGCATTATTGGCTTCCTTATGCCCGGCTTCGGCCAGACCCTCGGAGACAGGTACCGGTTCGGTAGATACAGCGTGCTCGCTGCCCTCTACGGTCTGCTGATCTAACCCTTCATGCGCTGAAACTGTTGGTTCAGTGCCCCGGTTTTCGTGAGCCTGATCCTCTGCCTTAGCCTGGTCGGCATCAGGGGTTGACCCATCAGAGTCCTCTTCATCGGCGTCCTCGATGACATCGGGCGCCAAGGACATGCTCCGTCGCTCCGCGGACCCCCCTGAAGAGGGGTGGTGGGCCTTAGCCAATTCCACCGGGTCAGCATCACCTTTGATGACGCGCAGGTGCGGGGTAGTAGGCGGGTTAGGGTCCTCGCGGGGAACCTCGGTGCCACCCTGCGCTGATGGCGCGGGCTGCTCACCCTGCCCGCCGTCTTGAGCAGGTGCCAAACCAGCGGGGATAGGTACAACGTTCCAGGAGGTAACAGGCTTGTTCCAGTCGTCCTGGCTCCAGGCAGGGGGCGCTTCACTGCGGGGCTGACCGTGGGAAGCCCACGCCTGTTCACCGCCGCGCGGCCCCTCAGCAATAGGCACAGCCTGTTGCGGGGTGCTCGGCGCAGGAGTATTGCCATCACCGGCTGGTTGTGGGCCGCGTGCTGGGGTGTCTGTGCCCCCACCGGGCTTCTTGACCTCGCCACGAATCTGAACCTGCAAATCGAGTACGGTATGCAGGGCCTTTTGTAGCTGCGGCAGATAATCCTTGACCTGGCGAAGCACTGCAATTTCGGCACGAATAAAGAGCGCACCCTGTTCAAACCGCACTGGCTGACACTTCTCAAAGCCAGCACGCGCAAAGGCAGAGGGGATTTTAGCTAGCACGTCGTTCCAGGAGTTAGCCACCAAATCTACGGTGTTCTCACCGCTTGCCCCGGAGGTTACCTGCCGGGAAGCTGGCCGCTGGGGAGCTGCCTGGTACCTCCCGCCGGGCTTGCCTGCCGTCTGCCCGCCGTTGGCGAGCGGTGCGGCAGCGAGTGGAGCACTCGCGAGCGGAGCAGGTGCCTGGGGTGCCTGCTGAAGAGGGGCAGGTTCTTGGCTGCGTTGCGCAGCTGCTGCCGGCACGGCGGCTTCTTGCGTCGCCCGGGGCTCCTGCTGAGCTGTCTGTTGCTTGGATGCCTGCCCTTGGGGCGGTACAGTATACGTTCCGCTGGCTAGCTTACGTTCTAACTGGTCCAGGCGAGCAGCGAGGGAAGCCGCTGAAGAATCAGTGGCAGCTACCAGGATGCGGGCGCAGAGAAGCTCCAGATGTAACTGGGGATTAACCGCCCCGCTCATTTCGTTGAGTGCATCATTGGTAACGTCTGCTGCACGGGTTAGTTCGGCTGAGCCTAGCTTCTCAGCTTGCGCGCGCATGCGTTCTAGCTGATCCTCTGCCATGCCACGCAGAATGGAGGCGGCTGACCCCGGCACAGCTTTGACAATAATGAGATCGCGGAAGCGTTCTAGCAGGTCCTCGACAAAGCGGCGGGGATCTTGGCCGGTCTGAACGACGCGGTCTACAGCGGTGAAAACCGTGCCGGCGTTGCCGGAGGTGAAGGCGTCAATGACGTCATCGAGTAGCTCACCGTGGGTGAACCCCAGCAGGGCAACAGCCAGGTCATAGGAGATACCCTGCCCTTCTGTAGCACCAGCCATGAGCTGATCCAGGATAGAGAGTGAATCACGCACAGAACCGCCACCGGCACGCACTACCAGGGGTAGAACGCCATCAGCTACCTGCACGCCCTCTTGAGCGCAGAGCTGCTGAAGGAAGGCGCCCAGGGTTTCGGGTGGCACGAGACGGAAGGGATAGTGGTGGGTACGGGAACGAATCGTGCCCAGAACCTTGTTGGGTTCGGTAGTCGCAAAAATAAACTTGATGTGTTCCGGAGGTTCTTCCACAATCTTGAGCAGGGCGTTGAAGCCCTCGCGGGTGACCATGTGCGCCTCGTCAATAATAAAAATCTTGTAGCGGTCACGCACCGGGGCAAAGGTGGCGCGTTCACGCAAGTCGCGGGCGTGGTCCACACCGCCGTGGGAGGCGGCGTCCATTTCTATAACGTCGAGAGAGCCGCCGCCGTCTCGCGAAAGTTCCTTGCAGGATTCGCACTGCCCGCAGGGGGTGGGGGTGGGGCCTTCTGCGCAGTTGAGGCAGCGGGCCAGGATGCGAGCGGAGGTGGTTTTACCGCAGCCGCGCGGGCCCGAGAAGAGGTAAGCGTGGTTGACGCGGTTCTTCTCTAGGGCGGTTGAGAGCGGTTCGGTGACGTGCTCCTGCCCGATGACGTCGGCAAAGGACTCAGGGCGGTAACGGCGGTACAGCGCAGTGCTCACAACAAAACCTTCCTAGGGATGCGTAAAAAGCTCACGCCGCAGGGGTCATGCGGGGATCCGCATCCGGCGCGGGCATGCTCTTAACAGTGTAGTGCTGGTGACTGACATTATAAGAACCGGGGTAACCCGCCCCAGTAGGTTTTGGGCAAAATAAGACCCCCTACGCACCCGTCAGAGCCCAGATACCCTTGCTGCCTTCCGGCCCTGGGGGAGTTTTCCAAGATAACGCCACGTAAGGGGCACCCATTACTGTACCGTAAGCCCCTAGAAAACACAAAAGGAAATTCACCTCGTTGCCCCTACCGCTGAGCGTGTATGTGAGTAGGCACCTGGGTTAGATTTGCGGTGACGCCCAACCTTGGGTAGACTTCTATCTGTTGTCTTTCGTGAAGCTGTTTTCAGCTAAGCAACACGCCTGGAGGATTCGCCTAGCGGCCTATGGCGCACGCCTGGAACGCGTGTTGGGTTCACGCCCTCGGGGGTTCAAATCCCCCATCCTCCGCTGACCGGCTCGGACGCCCACTTGTCTCGAGCCGGTCTTTTTTTACCCAAAAAACCAGGGGCTGAAGTCTACTTCAGCCCCTCGGTAGTTTAACTCTAGGATTGGGGTAGCGGGCGCGAGAGCTTGCTCCAGTTGTACCAGCCGTAGAGGCTGTTGGCGATGAAGCCGGCGTACATGGCCATGATGGCTAGGTTGCCCCCACCATCCACCGTAGACCAGAGGTAAATCTGCACCGCGTTGAGCACTAGCCAGCCCACCCACTGCTCACGGAAGCGAAAGACCATGAGAATCTGCGCCATCACCGCGATGACCGTGGTGAACCCATCTACGTACGGCTGATTTGATCCCCACTGGGTCAAAAGGTAACCGTATCCCCATGTCAAAAGCCCAAGGATGACCACTGCAAGGCCTATCTGGGGCAGAGTTAGGCGCCGGGTCATGACGTCGCGTGGCTCGCCCTCAATAGTGGATGTGGCTGCACGCTGTGCCTGAGATTTTTCAACCCGCATATTTTTGCGCCACAGGTAGAGGCCCCAGAACTGGGTGATGACATAGAAGGCCGCGATGGTGATTTCACCGATGAAATAGGCCTGAAAAGCCAGAATCAGGTAGGGAACATTCTGGATAACCCCAAAGAAATAGTTTGAAATTCTGCCCTTGCCCACCAGAATCACGCAGATCATGCCTGCAACAGCAGTGACGGCGCTCAGCCAGCCCTCAAAAACTGTGGCGCTCACCAGAATTTGTAGACCAATCAGTGTAGCGAAGAAGACTTTCTCAAAGGGGGTATAGCCCATAAAAAGGTCGGTGCACACAGCCCGGATGGTGCGGGCTAGAGGGTTCTGCGGGTGCGCAGGGGCGGTGGCAAGGGGCATGAATAGCTCCACGGTGTGAAGGGATATGGGTCAAAGGTGGGGTTAAGTCAGAAGGGCGGCGATGGCGGCCTTGGCCTGTTCGTAGCGTTCGGCGTAATCCGCGCCGTCCAGCATCACAAGCCGGTCGGTTAGCCCTGCTGAGCGGACTTCCTGCAACATGCGCTGGGAAATATCGTTGAGGTAATGATCTGAGGTGTTGGTCTCGGATCGGAAACCGTCACGAGTGTAGTTGGCGGAGCCTACCGGGGGTATGAAGAGAATGAGATCCCATCGGGCTTTAGCAATGAGAGAATCTGCCATGGGCAGTAAGGACTGATAATCAGCTGCCGAGAGCGCGCTAGCGGGGTCCTCTGCACTCATCTGGGCGTAGGCTTTGGTCACCATGGTATCGGTATCCATCAGCGCCAGCCCCCGGTTGGCGGGGTGGTCGATGGTTTCTCGGTTGAGATTAAACTGACCGGTCAACACGTTCTGGTAATCCAGCTGATCATAATCTTCGTCGCGAATATTGGCTTCTACCTGGTAGCTGCGCGCGTATTCATAAGAATAAGGGGCGTTATAGAGCTTGCCCAGATCTTCAAGCAGTGTGGTTTTACCGCCGGACGCCGCGCCCATCACCAGCACGTTCTTGGTGAAGAAACGGCGGAAGGGAGGCGCGAGAAGATCCCAGTGAGCGAGAGGGTTAGCGCGGACGGTAGTGGTGCAGAGGTACACGGCGCTTTCGCCATCGGTCACCAGGCGCTCATCGGGGCTAAGAGGTAAGGAGCCTGCGTGACCGCTGGCTCCGGTGTACCAGATGCGCTCCGCGCCGGCGGCGACATGGGTATCCCAAAGAACCTGCACCTGAGCGAGCCGATCCCGTGCTGACAGATCCGTTTCATCGAGGGACGCCACAATCACCAGGGGGTCATTTTTGAAGTGCTCCGAAACGTAGCGGTAACGCTTGGTATGCTTCATGCCCGCTAGCTCACCGGCGTCCTGAGAACTACCGGTAACGATCACCAAGGTGCCACCTAGGTTTTGCTTTTTGGCACGCAAAATACGATCAATGTGTCCGCGGTGCATGGGCGCGAAAGAGCCCATAACGATTCCCACTGAAGCCCCGCTGAGCTGTGTCTTATAGAGCATGGTGTCCTTGTAGGGTGGCGCTGAGCGCACTAGAGTTTCTTGACCTGATTAAACACTTGAGGCACCACAAAATCAACGAATACCTCAAGACTTTAAAACGCGCCCTTGCCACCGGATCGAGCCAGGGGGTTCGAAGTTAGTAGAGGTCAGTGTTGAGCCCTAGAATAGAGCCATGATTTTCAAAGGCGTGGGCGATCACCGCCCCTACCCCGACCACGGGCTCACCCAGCGCAGTTGGGGTTCCATAGCTCCCTCACAGGTGCGCCTAGACCGTCTGGTGACCACTCAGAAGCACCTCAACCTTGAGACTCTGCTAGCTGAAGATTCCACCTTTTACGGTGACCTCTTCCCGCACGTCGTGCAGTATCGCGGTGAACTTTACCTCGAGGACGGGGTGCACCGGGCGCTACGCACCGCCCTGCAACGCCGGGCTGTCATGTATGCCCGTGTGCTCAACCTAGATGCCCTAGCCTCCGGCCTCCTCGGGGCAGAGCAGTAAAACTCTAGGACGCTTCTGCCAGATAAAGGTGAGGAGTCTCAGATAGCGGAACTGGCCGCCCTTCTGCATCAAACCGGGCCCCTAGACCCATCTGGATAAAGCGGATGGTGCTCTCAATGTGCCGCTCACGAGCCTCGTGATTTTCGGCGTCGTCGGTGCGGTCGGCACTCGATGATAATGAACCGTGAACCAGCTGCGCTAGCTCTCGAATATCATTCTGGGGCAGGTAACCCTGCTCGATGGCTGCCGAAAGAATGTCGGCCAGGACCATCTGTAACTCGCGCACGTGGTCACCCAGTTTGGCGAAAGCTTCAGGGGAGAGAACCGAACGCATGGCGGGACCGGGGGGCATGTGCCGGCGGGAGAGGTCTTCAATCTGCAGACGCACATAGATTGCCAGGCGGTCAATGGGGTTCTCTACACCTTCTAGGGCTGAGCGTAAGTCGGTGAGGAAGCGGCCCGTTTCATCGAGGGCGTAGGCAATCAGCAACTCGCCCATATCAGCGAAATAGTTGTAGACCGCAGTACGGCCAATGCCGGCGGTCTTGGCAACGTGGGTCATAGTGAGACCCGGTAGCCCGCGTTCATAAAGTAGACGACCGAAGGAGTCGAGGATGGCGCGCTTGGTGTTCTCGCGCTGGGCGGCATTAGAGGCTGCTGAGATTCTAGGCATAATGACACTCTACTAAGGTTTGTCAGCAAAATCTATTCTTAGGTGACAAAGCCGACTGATATGTCAGTAAATATGATTTTTGGATACCTTCTGCTAGGATTATTTCGCCCAGGTGGCAGATGGGCACGCAAGAATAAGCGCAGCAGTTCCCTTGAGTAAAGGGTGACTTCTGCTTTCTTTGGCGTGCTTGACTCAGTGTTTCGGTGCGCCCTTGCGTCATCGCGTCCCCGAACTCTTTGAAAACTATGACATCTTCACACTCACCTGCCGGCGCCCAGTTCGCCCGCCCAGCCCGCACCTACTTTGATCTGTTGCTAGCGGCCTCCTGTGTGCTGCTGATCCTCTCCAATATTGGTGCCACCAAAGCCGTGGCATTTGGGCCTATTCTGACCGATGGTGGCTTCTTCCTCTTCCCTCTGGCCTATGTCTTGGGCGATATCATCAGTGAGGTCTACGGCTTCCGCCTGGCCCGCCGGGCGATCGTTGCTAGCTTCGTGGCTGCTGCTCTTGCTGCCCTGAGTTTCTGGGTGCTCATTAGCTTGCCCGGTGCTGACTTCTACGAAAACCAGGATGCCCTAGCGGCCGTGCTGGGCCCCGTGCCCCTGATTGTGGGTGGCTCCTTGTTGGGCTACCTGACCGGTCAGCTGCTGAACTCCTGGGTGATGGTAAAACTCAAAGAAAAAACCGGCGGCAAGCATCTCTGGGGCCGTCTCATGGGTTCAACCCTGGTGGGCGAGCTGGCAGATACCATCATTTTCTGCTCCATTGCCGCCCCTATTCTCGGAATTACAACTTTCTCCCAATTCCTCAACTATGTGCTGGTGGGCTACGTCTATAAGTGCGCCGTTGAGTTTATCCTGCTACCCATCACTTACCCGGTCATTGCCTGGTTCAAGCGCCGCGAACCTAGCTACGGAGCTGCCTAACAATATCGCTAGTCATTCGGTTCTCATCACCCAAGAGCTTGCACTAACAACCAAGAGGGTGAGCTGTATCTCACTGCATAATGGTCTTTCAGCAAGGCACGTTTTTGCAGGGGAAACCTGTGTAAACTTGCGGTTCATTACATACATACTCTTTTGAAGGTGAGGCTCGTTCATGGCACAACCCACGACCGGAACTCAGCAGGGCGGCGAGCTCGCCCGCTCACTGTCCAATGGGCAGATGACCATGATTGCCCTGGGACTTGCTGTTGGCACCGGCCTCTTCTTGGGCTCAGGCGCAGCCATCGGCATCGCTGGCCCGGCAGTCATCGTCTCCTACGCTATCGGCTCTCTCATTGCGGCCATTATCGGCGCCTGTGCCGGTGAAATGGCCGTGCGCTACCCTGTGCGCGGTGGCTTTGGTACCATCGCCGGTAAGTTCCTGGGCCCCTTCTCTGGCTACCTCACCCGCTGGGCCTACTGGATGACCACCGTGACCCTAGCAGGCGCAGAGGTCGTAGCCGTGGGTAAGTACATGGCCTACTGGTACCCCCAGGCACCCCTCTGGATCTGGGTTCTCATCGCTGGCGGCGCCATCTTCGTGCTCAACCTCACCAGTGTAAAATCCTTCGGCACCGTAGAGTTCCTCCTCTCCTCCATCAAGGTCAGCGCCGTCATCCTCTTCATCATCTTCGGCCTAGCCCTGGTCTTCTTCGGCCTGCCCGGCCAGGACGCCACCGGTGTAGCTAACCTGACCGCCGACGGTGGCTTCGTGCCCAACGGCCCCGCCTCCATCTGGCTGGCGCTCGCCGTGGTCATGTTCTCCTTTGGCGGTATCGAGCTGATCTCCATCTCAGCAGCAGAAGCTAAGGACCCCGTCCGCTCGGTCCGCTCCTCAGCCAAAGCGATGATGTGGCGCCTTGCCACCTTCTACGTGCTCTCCCTCTTTGTTGTTGTTGCCATCATTCCCTGGCGCAACGCCTCCCAGCTCACCGGCGAAATTGAAGGCTCCCCCTTCGTCATGGTCTTTACCGAACTAGGTATTCCCTACATCGGTGGCATCACCAACTTCGTGGTACTCACAGCGGCCCTCTCCGGCGCTAATGCTGCCCTCTACGCAGCAACCCGCCTGCTGCACTCCCTGGGTCACGAACGCATGGCACCTAAGGTGCTCTCCCGCACCAGTGGCAGCGGTATCCCCGCCATTGCACTAACCGTCTCCTCGGTGGGTGCTGTGGTCGCTATGGTCATGGCGATCTCGGGCGTAGGTAACATCTTCAGCTACATGATGGCACTGGTGACCGTGTGCGTACTCGTGGTGTGGAGCATGATTCTGCTGTCCTACATCGCCTTCAAGCGCAAGGAAGGCAACGCCTCCCCCTTCCGCGTCTTTGGCGGCAGCGCAACCGCTCTGGTGGCACTGGCCGGCGTGCTGGCAACCTTCATCGCCATGTTCTTCGTCAGTAGTACCATGCTCACCTCCGTCAGTGTGGGTCTGGGCTTCTTTGCCCTAATTACTGTGCTCTACTTCGCCGGAGTCAACAAGGGCGTGCAAACCAGCGAGGACGCCTTCGACGAGGTACGAGCCGTTACTTCACAGATCCCCGCCGCAAGCAAGAAGAGCTAAACTTAGACACAGTTCTTATCACTAAGGACGCCGCCGCCCGCCCCTGCCCACCGGCAGAGAGCCGGGTGGCGGCGTTCTCTTGCACCACACCTACACGCAAAGGCATACCGTGGCACAGTCTCACACACACCAGCCCGGCCTCAAGCGCTCGCTGACACACGGCCAAATGACCATGATTGTTCTGGGCTCAGCGCTGGGCACCGGCCTCTTTTTGGGCTCGAGCGGCGCTATCGCGCTAGCTGGCCCCGCCGTTATTCTTTCCTACGCGATTGGTTCGCTGGTTGCTGCCATCATTGCGGCGTCAACCGGTGAAATGGCGGTCCGCTACCCCGTACGCGGCGGATTCGGCTCTATTGCCGGCCGCTACCTGGGTGCTTACGCTGGCTACCTGACCCGCTGGGCCTACTGGACCGTTACCGCCATTATTACCGGTATTGAGCTGGTCGCGGTGGGTGCCTACCTGCAGTACTGGTGGCCTGGCCTTCCGCTCTGGGTGGGCATCGCTGTTTTTGGTGTGGCAATCATTTTGCTGAATATCCGCAGTGTCAAGTACTTTGGCACTATGGAGTTCTTCCTGTCCTCCATTAAAGTCATTGCCCTGCTGCTTTTCGTGCTTGTGGGCCTGGCTCTGGTCTTTGTCGGCTTCCCCGGGCATGAGGCCTCCGGCACGGCTCATCTCACCAATGATGGCGGCTTCATGCCTATGGGTATTGAGGGCGTCTGGCTCTCTCTAGCCGTTGTGATGTTCTCCTTCGGCGGCATTGAGATGTTGTCTATTTCTGCAGCGGAGGCTAAAGACCCGGTGCGTTCGGTGCGAGCCTCCACTAAGGCCAACATGTGGCGTCTAGCCACCATCTATGTGGTCTCACTCTTCATTGTGGTCTCCATTATTCCCTGGCAGCGGGCGGCTCAGCTGGATGGCTCCGTTGAGGCCTCCCCCTTCGTTTTGGTCTTTTCTGAAATTGGTGTGCCGGCCATTGCCGGTATTACCAACTTCATCATTCTGGTGGCAGCTCTATCAGCGGCTAACGCCAACCTCTACGCGGGTACCCGTCTCATGCACTCCCTTGCTGCTGAGAAAATGGCTCCTGTCACTCTGGGGAAAGTAAGCGGTGGTGGCATCCCCGTGCGTGCCATGTGGGCGTCCTGTTCAGGTGTGGTGCTGGCGATGTTACTGGCGATCTTTAACCCCGGTGGAGCTTTCGGCATGATGATGACCTTGACCATGGTCTGTGCACTCACGGTATGGGTGTTGATTCTGCTTGCCTACATTGCCTACAAGGGTGCTGAGGGTAATTCTTCCGCCTTCCGTATGTGGGGTGGACGCCTGACCGCCGGCATCGGCGTGCTCTTGCTACTGGCTATTTGGGCTGCTCTCTTTGCCCGTAGCGGTAATGCGCTGCCTGCGTCCATAGGTATCGGTTACTTCTTGATTCTCACCATGATCTACTTTGGGGTGGTTAAGCGGTCGCATACCGGGCATGAGGAGGCTTTTGCTGAAGCGGACGCCGCTGTGGCCTCTCACGCAGGGGGCAGACGGTAGTACCAACTACTTGTAGTTGAGAATGGTTATTATATAGACCGTAGTTATTAATGAATCACTAGGTCTTCAGGATGCGTTCACTGTCTGTGTTGGCAAGCCCCGCACTATCCTTAAAGCATGACCATCCCAGCTCAGTCCAACGTCCTGACCGTCCACATTCCCCTGCGCTGGGGCGATATGGACGCCTATGGGCACATCAACAACGTTACCCTGCTTCAGATTCTAGAAGAGGCACGTATCGCGGTCTTTGGCGCTCCGCCGTCCTCTGGCAAAGGGTCAGCACTTGCGCTTATCCCGCTCTTTAGCGAGCTAGAAGAGGGAATTCAGGCGCTGGTTGCTGAAAACCACATCAAATATCGCGCACAGCTAGAGTACCGTGGCGAACCCGTGCGCATCGACGTGCGTCTTACCGCCGTCACTCCCGCCACTTTGACCGTGACTTACGAAGTCTTTGACCCGGTGACCGGCACCCACTGCGTGAGCGGCTCAACCGTTCTGGCTTTTTATCATTCAACTCACCAGCGGCTGACCCGCCTGACCAGGCACCAGCGGGAGCTACTGGCAGGCTATGTCGGCTAAAGCGCTGGTGTGCCCTCACTTCTTTATAAGCTCACACTCTCAATGGGGCAGATGCTGGTACCTTAGATCAGTAGGTCAGCTAGCTCCGCATCGTGTGAAAAGGTGCAGGTAGGGATGGACTGACTGGTGTTGCGAGCACTGTAGGCGGTCCCCCTGAATATGGGCGATGCCGTGGGTGGCTAGGCCTTCTTCAAGAGAGCCGACAGTGACTCAAATGAACCCACCCAGCTTTCGCGGGAGTGCTCCTGGGCAGCTTCGGGCAGGGGCCCCTGGGTTAGGGTCACGATGGTTCCTTCGCCCACGCCGTCCTCGGTCACGGCGGTGCCGGACTCTATTGAGATGCGCAGACCTACCAGGGTATCGCTGGGCTTACCCTGAGGTGTAGGTAGGGCCTCGCGGTATTCGATGAGGCTTGGTTCTTTCATTTCAATGAAACGCATGTACATGGGTGCCTGGTATTTGGGGTTAACCGTGTGGCGCATAACGAACTGCTGGCGGCCGCCGGTCACCGGTTCCAGGGTCAGAGTGCTGGGAATGACCTTCCACTCCTTGGGGCCAAACCACTGCACGAAGAGTGTGGGGTCAAGGAAGGCGCCGTAAATTTCTTCGGGGGTTGCCGAGAATTCATGCCGGTAGGTCAGCACCTCTGCTGGGTCTAGGTCTTCGAGTTCAAACTGATTCATGCTGATGCCTCATTTTCTGACTGGTCGGTTACTTCTGAAATCTTGAGTGAGTCTGCGTCGGCTTGAAATTTAGCTTCAGCTGCGCGCCTCGCCTCTGCCTCAGCTTTAGCCTTGGCGTTGGCTTCCCAGCGTGCCTGGGCCGCTGCCGCACGCTCGGCTTCTTTGGCGGCCTTGCGCGCCTGGGCTTCTTCCTGCGCTTTGAGCTGTGCTTCCTTCTTGGCGTAGTAGCGGCGCAAGAATTCGTCGCGGTACTCAAAGTAGGTGCCGTCTTCGATAGCCTCGCGGGCGTCGTCCACCATCTTCACAATGAAGCGTTCGTTGTGGATGGATGCCAGGGTGGCGCTAAGGCGCTCGTCCGCCTTGAAGAGGTGGTGGATGTAGGCCTTGGTGTAGTGAGTGCAGGTGTAGCAGTCACAACCTTCGAAGATGGGGGTGAAGTCCGTCTTGTAGCGGGCGTTCGTCAGATTGAAGCGCCCGTCGGGGGTGTAGACCGCGGCGTTACGCGCCACGCGGGTGGGGGAGACGCAGTCGAAGGTGTCCACACCGTTTTCGATACCGACAAAGATATCATCGGGCTCAGAGATGCCCAGCAGGTGGCGGGGCTTGTTCTCGGGCAGTTCCTCGGCGCACCAGCGGACGATTGTGCCTAAGTTTTCCTTTTCTAGGGCACCGCCCAGACCGAAACCATCGAAGGGCATATCACCTAAATCCTGGCAGGCCTTGCGGCGCAGGTCCTCGTACTGGGCGCCCTGAATGACGCCGAACAGTGCCTGGTAGGGCTTGTGGGAGCGCTGCTCGGTAAGACGCTGGTGCTCAGCGATGCAGCGTAGTGCCCAGAGGCGGGTGCGTTCCAGGGCTTCTTCCTGGTAGGCGCGGGAGTTATAGAGGGTGGTCAGCTCGTCGAAGGCGAACATGACGTCCGCACCGATCTTATGCTGTACCTGCATGGAAACTTCGGGGGTAAAGCGGTGTATATCGCCGTTGATATGGGACTTGAAGAAGACCCCGTCATCGTCCACGTGCGCCATGCGCTCCTTGCCGGTGGCAACGTCGTCGTCACCCAGGGGGCGGCCGTCAGCGCCAGTAGCGTTGGCGACGGTGCCCATGTCAATGACCTTCTTGAAGCCCGAACCCAGGCTCATCACCTGAAAACCTCCGGAGTCGGTGAAGGTAGGGCCATCCCAGTTCATGAACTTGCCCAGGCCGCCGGCGGCGTCCAGCACATCGGGGCCGGGCTGCAAGTAGAGGTGGTAGGCGTTAGAGAGCAGGGCCTGGGAACCCAAGTCTTTCATAGCCTCGGGTAGAACTGCCTTGACTGTTGCCTTGGTGCCAACCGGTGTGAAAGCGGGGGTTTTGATGTCTCCGTGCGGAGTATGGATGACGCCGGTGCGCCCGCGGAACTCGCCGCCGTTGGCAGCGACGCGCTCGGCGCTGGGCTTGGCGGTTTCGCTCAGACGCTTGCCGAGAGTGAAGTAAAAGCTGGGGTCAGAAAATTCGGTATGAGACACGGGCACTATTCTACCCGGTGCGGTTTGGGCGTACTCTGAGCCTATGAAGAGAGCCCTTGCATACTTGCGCCTCGCCCCTGCCCACCCGCTGCGGCATACAGTGCTAGCAGTGCTTTTGCTGGGTGTGCTCTGTTGTCTCTGGTGGTGCCGATGCAGGACGCCGCCGGTGTGCCCTCGGAGTGCCCACTTTCGCCGCGCTTAGCGCTTGGAGAGGTGCTGAGAGAGCGCATCCAGTTCGCCCTTTACCGTGTGAAGGTCTAGCCCTTCACTGTTGCAGAGAGCGTAAATCTGACCTGGTACCTTCTCCGCCTGACTCCGTAAGGCTGTTCCGGCATCCGTCAAGAGAAGGATGGCACGGCGCTCGTCCGCGACGTCCCGCTCTTTGCTGACCAGACCCATGGCCACCAGGCGCTTCACCAGCGGTGTGAGGGTTCCCGAGTCCAACTCTAGGCGGGCGGCTAACTCCTTCATGGTGACAGGCCCCTGAGTCTCCCAAAGCACCAGCATCGCCAGGTACTGGGGGTAGGTCAGCCCTAATTCTTTAAGGAGGTCTTGGTAAGTGCGGGTCATGAGACGTTGCGCCCGGTAGAGGGAAAAGCAGAGTTGGTTATCAAGCGCCAAAGTGTCGGTGGAAGTCATACCCTTAACATAGATTGCGCGTAATTATTTAGCAAGACAGATTGATTGTGTACAACTAGATTGTGTACAATCAAATAACTATTTTCTTTTGAAGGAGAACCCCATGGAAAATCTAGAAATTCTCTACACCACCGAAGCCCTCGCCACGGGCGAAGGGCGCAACGGGCACGTGCGCACCGCCGATGGTAGCTTCGAAGCCAACCTGGCTGTCCCCCAAGAAATGGGCGGCTCCGGTAAGGGCAACAACCCCGAGCAGCTCTTTGCAGCCGGTTACGCAGCCTGCTTCCACTCAGCGCTCCAGATGGTAGCCCGTGCCCAGAAAAAGAACATCGAAGGCTCAGCCGTTGGTGCTAAGGTCTCTATCGGCAAGCAGGGCGAAGGCTTCGGCCTGGCCGTAGTGCTTGAGGTCGTCATTCCTGAGATGGAGCACGCAGAAGCTCAGGCGCTCGCGGACGCCGCGCACCAGGTCTGCCCCTACTCCAATGCAACCCGAGGCAACATTCCTGTGGACGTTATCGTCACCGACGACTAAAATTTCTTCCTCCCTGCCCCAGCAGGGAAAGTAATCACCGTATCGCAAGAAAACCCCAGGCTCACTTTCGCACGTGAGATCCTGGGGTTTTCCCGTTGGTGGTTTTTACCTTGCTAGCCCGGTACTGTTAGCCCAGCCGGCCGGTCAGCCGGCCATGTAAATCTTCACTGGTGGTGTTCAGCCCAACGACTGTAACGGTCTTGCCCAGTTTCTGGTACTTAGCGGTGATGGCGTCCAGCGCTGAAACGGTAGAGGCATCCCAGATGTTTGCACTGCTGAGGTCAATAACTACCTGGTTAGGGTCCTCAGCGTATTCAAAGAGGGTGTAGAGATCGTTGGACGAGGCAAAGAAGAGCTGGCCGTCCACCCGGTAAACCGCGCGGGCGGCGTTCTGCCCGCTGTCGCTGCTAGCCTCGAGACTGCGCTCAACGGTCACAAAGCGTGCAACCCGGCGGGCAAAGAAGGCCATCGCTACCAAAATACCGGCCCCCACACCGTAGGCAAGGTTATCGGTCAGTACCGTCACCAGCACGGTGGATACCATGACCAGGGTCTCTGCCTTCGGCAGGACGCGCAGGGTTGCGGGGCGGATGGAATGCCAGTCAAAGGTAGTTGCTGCGACCACGATCATCAGCGCCACGAGAGCAGCCATGGGAATCAGAGCAACAATATCGCCTAGGGTCACAGATAGTACCAGGATGAAGACGCCGCCAAAGAATACCGATAGGCGAGTGCGGGCCCGGGCACCATTGATGTTGATCATGGTCTGGCCGATCATGGCGCAGCCACCCATGCCACCAAAGAGGCCGGTCACCAGGTTGGCTACCCCCTGACCCCAGGATTCACGGGTTTTATCTGAGTGGGTGTCGGTGATGTCGTCTACCAGCTTGGCGGTCATGAGCGACTCGACCAGCCCCACCATGGCAAGCCCCAGCGCAAAGGGTGCGATAATCTGCAGGGTTTCTCCGGTGAAGGGAACATCAGGAATAAAGAAAGCAGGCAAGGAATCAGGGAGAGCCCCGTGGTCACCTACGGTGGGCACTTTGACCCCAGCGAAAACTGTGAAAGCGGTGAGTAGCACAATGGCAACCAGAGGCGCGGGGACGGCGGTGGTCAGCTTCGGCAGGTAAATCACGATGAGTAGACCCACGGCTACCAGGGGATAGACTGCCCAGGGCACTCCTATGAGCTGAGGCAGCTGGGAAGAGAAAATCAGGATGGCCAGGGCGTTCACAAAACCCACCATGACCTGCCGGGGAATAAAGCGCATCAGCTGAGCAACACCAAGAACCGCGAGGAGAACTTGCATCAACCCACCCAGGAGCACCGCTGCAACGAGGTAGTCCACTCCGTAGCTGGCGGTCAGCGGCGCCAGCACGAGGGCAGTGGAGCCTGCTGCACCAGAGACCATTGCGGGGCGTCCGCCGGTGATAGCAATAACGATCGCCATAGTTACCGAGGTAAAAAGCCCCATACGCGGGTCAACTCCCGCCACCACCGCAAAAGCCAGCGCTTCAGGAATCAGCGCCAGCGCCACCACTACGCCGGCCAACAGCTCCACCAGCAGCAAGCGGGGGTTACGCAGGGTGCGCCAAACAGACTGGCGTTCTTCAGGGGTAAGTGTGGAGGCAGTGCGTGGTGAAGGTGTCATCTGATTTCTTGGGATATTCAGGGAAGATATGGGACTGCTTAGTTTACCTGGGTACAGGTCAGAGAACCCGTCAGTCATTTTAATGAAACCTGTATCATCTTAATAACTGTTGTCATGATGAAGATATTAGGATGATTGATGAAAGAATCTACAGAACAGCTTCTTTCGATGGTCCGCTCTCGCGGACACGAAAGTGCTCAGCTTGAACTGAAAGAAGCAGTGGGTGGCGTACCGAAGTCATTGTCTGAGACTTTGTCTGCCTTTTCCAACGATACAGGTGGAACCATCCTGTTAGGCGTCAGTGATCCTTCGAAGGGCGCTTTTCCTGTTCCTGATTTTAACCCTGAACGAACGATGCAACAGGCAGAAGATTTTATACGGCATAGCATTACCCCTCCGGTATCCGCTGAAGTAAGCATCGACTTGTTGGCAACCGGTGAGAAGGTGGTGCGTATTGATGTGGAGGAAGGTCACCCTTCTGATAAGCCCTTTTATGTCTCATCGAAAGGTCGCTATGCCGGTTCCTACACACGGCCGGGTGAAGGAGACCGAAAACTCAGCCATTATGAAATTGATCGGTTGTTAGAAAATAAGAGTCAGCCTGTGCACGACCGCAGCGCTGTTGAAAGTGCAACTTTAGAAGATTTAGATACGAGTCTAACTAGCAGATTTATCGAGAACCTTAGAGAACGTGAACCGCGTGCCTTTGAAGGGCTGAGTGATGAAGAAGCGTTAAAGCGCGCTAACGTACTTGTAAAGTCTCCCTCAGGTTTTGTTCCAAGTCTTGCTGGTCTGCTAGCACTTGGCGATTACCCGCAAAGCTTCTTTCCCCAGTTAGATGTAACTGTTGTTGTATTACCTACTCCTGTTAAAGGGGAAGCAGCTGAAGATGGTGCCAGGTTCCTCGATAACCAACAGTGTTCCGGTCCACTTCCATACATTATCAATGATGCGATTCGTATTTTACGTAGAAGTATGCGGAGTAGATCAGTGATTGTATCGGACGGGGTGGGACGGGAAAACCGATATGAGTACCCGTTAGAGGTTATTAGAGAGCTATTGGCTAACGCATTACTACATAGGGATTACTCTGAACAAGCACGTGGTACTCAGGTCCAAGTAGAGCTTTATCCTGACCGTTTTGTTGTTCGAAGCCCTGGTGGGATTTATGGAAACGTGGACCCGGCTGAGTTTGGTGAAAACGGTGTTTCTTCCTCACGTAACGCTGTACTAGCCCGCATCCTTTCGAATGTCTCTATGCCTGAGACAGGGTACATGGTGGCTGAAAATCGAGGTTCTGGAATTCCCAGCGTCTTTGTGTCCTTGCGTAAAGCTGGAATGCAGATGCCCTCGTTTAGAGTTAATCTGAATGAGGTTGAAGTGACTGTGCCACATTCAGCTTTGATGACAGAAGAGATTAAACTCTGGTTGGGTCAATTTGATGGATATTCTTTATCGCAAAGCCAGGGTCAAGTCTTAGCTTTACTACGTTCAGGGCGGAGAGCCAGCAACCAAAATCTACAAGCTTGGGGTTTGCATTCGGCTGATGCAACGAAAGAGCTGTCGGACCTTGTAAACAAGGGACTGATTGTCAAACATAATGATCGTCGCTGGAGTACCTATTCTCTTGCAGATCAATTCATAGGTGAGCAGCCTCTTAAATCAGCGCCGAAGGTAAACCGCGAAACTGAGTTTAGGGGTAGTGCTCGACGTCAAAGAGTTGTTGAACGCCGTACAGAAATTTTTAGCCTAATTTTGAATAGCCAGGGAGGCCTTACAAGGGCAGAAATTCAGGAAGGCCTTTCTGGAATAGGCATTCACGCCTCTGCTCCAACAGTTACTAATGACATCAATGCGCTGATTGAAAACGGCACCATTGCAGCAACTGCTGCTGCTCAGAGCAAGAAAAGGCGTTACGAACCTGGTCAAAAGATCGCTCTAGCAGACTGATCTAGAGCGTGGACTAGAGGACGCGAGCGGCGGCTTCCAGCGTGATCCAGACCTGGAGCTGGGTAGAGAGGTCCACCGGCTGGCCGGGCTTGATGACCTCTGAAATGTGCTGGGTGATACTGGGCGAGAAGAGGGCTACAGCCTGCCCGCGAATTTCGTTGGGGTCGATGCCCAGTTCGTTCATGGGAAGATCGGGGTCATACTCCCGGCGCCCTGCCCAGAAGAGCTCGGCGGTGGCAAGAACCAGTGCCCGCGCCTTATCTCTGGTGGCAGCCGGGATGCTGGGGTGGGCGGCAACCTGCGCCAGGTAGCGCACCAGAATCCCGGTGAAGAGCCCGCCGTCCCCGTTACCGTGAGTGGTGAGGACGCGCAGGGTGTCGCCGGTGGCGGTGGTGAAGTCTTTGCTGAAATGAGCGTCGATGCCCTCCACCAGTTGCTCAATGTGCTCTATCGGGTCAACCGTCAGGCCATCGGTGGCGCCGGCGTCTAGCAGGGTGAGATAGCCACCCAGCACCGGGCCCTGGTTGTAGGTGTAGTGGGCACGTTCAAGGCGGGTTTCGGGGGCGCGGACGCTACCGCCGGTAATGCGCAGGCCATCTAAGTACACCCCGCTCTGTTCATCAAAGAGGGTGGCATGCAACCAGTTGAGCAGGCTAATGGCGGTTTCGTGCCGGTGGGCGCGGGCAAAAGCAAGGGCGATGGGGGCGGTTGCCGGGGTGTTCTTGAAGTCCCGTGCCTTTGACCAGAAGGCGCCGCCGCCCAGGTCATCTGTGCAGGCATCATCCAGTTCCCGGTAGAGACGGCTAGCGGCGTCCTGCACAAAGGCATCCCCGCTACCTTCAACAGCCAGCGCCAGGCGGTTGAGGCGCTCTAGAGCCAGAACTAGCCATGCCATGTCATCGTAAAAGTGGTTGGGGTAGGTGCCGTAATTACGCACCTGAATACCGCGCAGCACCGCTCGCCCGCGGCGCAGATGTGCAGCGGCGGCATCGGTATCACCGCTGGTGAGGGCACGGAAGCCGGCATCTACCAGGACATCCATAAGATGTGCCTGCCACCAGTAATGCCATTCGGCGGCGCGCTTGCGGCGGGCGCGGGTTTCGGGGTGCTGAACCCGCCCAAAAAGGGTGCCGGGGATGCTTAGTGCCCGGCCACCAAAAAGTCGCAGAACAGAGTGCTCGGCGAGCGCCGCGCGTGCTGAAAGCTCTTCTACTGAAAAATCTGTGGTGGCGTCCATGGCGTCCTTTGGGTTGGGTGCTGGGGTCAAGTTTACCGTGACCCTAGCGGTGGGTCTTGCGAGAGTAACTGTAGATGTCATCAGCCGCTGGAACCGGTGGAGGAGCGGTTGAAGTGATGACATGCCTACTGGAACCTCAGCTCAATACCGCTCGCTCTACCGTTGGGGTGTATTTGTCCTCCGCAGCTCTGCCGATGCGGGGCAACTCGATTGCCGGCATCTTCTGGTCCTGGCTGGTGCTGGAGCTTCTGAAGCCTAGAACGGTCTGCCGGATGTTGCTAGTGGGGCGCTAATGTCAGGCGGCGCTTACTGCTAATAGTGAGCGCCTCACCGGTGATGGGGTGGGTAAAGCTCAGCGATCGGGCAAGTAGCTGTAAAGGAAGCTCCGGATCGGTTTCTGTAGAGGGCAGGACTTCGGGGTAGATGACATCCCCAATGATGGGGGCGCCAGCCGCCGCTAGGTGCACCCGCAATTGATGGGTTTTACCGGTATGAGGCTCAAGGCGATAGTGGGCGAGCTGAGATGGCACCCGCTGCTCGGTGGTGCTCAAAATTTCAGGGGCATGTTCTTTCTTCACGCCAGCGGAGTTCTGGCTTACATTGCAGGACGGCTGCCAGGCTTCGGCGTCCTGCCGCGGGTAGGTTGCCAGGCAGGTAATTTTTGATTCAGCGTTCAAGCCGGTGAAGGGGAGGTTGGCGCTATGCCGTTTGCGTTTCTCCGCCCTGGTCTCTGGAGCCAGCGGCGGGACGTCCCCCGGCAAGAAATCCACGCCGGTTTGTGCCACCTGCAACTGACCGTGGGCATTATCAATGCGGGAGCGCACCGTCATGCTGTCTCCCACTCCTAGCTCGGGGATAGGAGCGGCGACAGCCTCGTAGGTCTTACTCAGAGCACGACGCTCAAACATGGTCTGGAAAGGCGCACGAGCCTCCGGCGTCTTAGCAAAGAGCACCACACCCGCCGTGGCCCGGTCCAACCGGTGAATAGGGATTAGTAGGGGGTTATTTTCTCTCACTCGTAGCTTGACCAGCGCTGTATGCGCCACAAAAGACCCGTTAGGGGTGGTGGGTAAAAAGTGGGGCTTATCAATCGCCATCACCCACTCGTCCTCGTAAAGCACCGGCATATCAAAAGGGACCGGGCGCTCTTGCCCCAGCTGCCGGTAGTACCAAATCTTCTGTCCCACCAAGGGAGCATCTGGGGCAACCGGGCCGCCCTCAGCATCCTTGACCTCATCACGTTCGAAGCGCTCTTCAAAGAGCGGGCGGGCATGCGGGTAGAAACGCGCAGCGAGGTAATCCAGCACCGTTGCTGCCCCGAAGGTGTCGTCCGCCGGGTTGGCGGCGTCCGGCAACACAAAGCTCACGGCGTCAACGCCGTTCCGCTGGGGGAGGGGCTGGGGTTTGAGGTGGCGGTTAACTCTGCGCATAGTTACCCATTCTCTCAGTTTATTTACCCTTCGTGCTTCATGAGTTCCTGCACCATGAGGCAGCTTTTCTCGAAAGAGGGCATGGGGAGGAACTCGTAGATGGAATGGAAGTTGTGGGCGCCGGTGAAGAAGTTGGGGGTGAAGATGCCCTGGGCTGAGAGCCATGAGCCGTCGGTGCCGCCTCGCATGGCCAGCGGGAGGGGCTCTACACCTAGGTTTTTCATGGTAGCCAACAGACGGTCGGTTGCCTGTTGGTTATCCGGGGTTTTTGCGTCTTCGATATTGCTGTAGACATCGGTGATGTCCAGTGTGATGGTGGCACGCGGGTTGGTATCAGCTAGCTTCTCCGCGATGCTACGCAGTAGGTCTTTCTTCGCCTCGTAGCCGGTACGGTCGTGGTCGCGGCATTGAAGGTTGCCTCCACTATTTCACCCAGCTCGCAGGAGTCTAGGGTGTAGGCGTAGTCCACGGGGAAGCGGGCCATATCCATGGTGCGTACACCTAGCAGACCGATTTCTTCATCGGGTACGAACGAAATGTAGAGGTCGCCGTGGGCTGCCCCTGTCCCGGTACGGTCAGATTCCAAGAGGCGCACGGAGGCTTCCATCACCGAGGCGACGCCAGCCTTATCAATAGTGTGGCTCTTAGGCAAAAGGTGACTAATGAGGTGCGGGTTGCCATAGAGATTCCTTGAGGTGAGTATGTGCATTAAAACGGTCGTTTTTGATACAGGTTCAGCTTAACACCCGCCTCCACTCCTGGACAGGGCATAGCCTGTATCAAAAGTCTGTATCAAAACCTAGTTGTGTCAAAACTACCTAAAAACCGTTTTTGATACAACCCAGAATTGTAACTATCGACTTCGTTTGGCGGCATTTCGCAGTTTCGTTTGGCGGTTTTCGGTGGTGGTCCTGGTTCACCTCAGAAGTGGCAGGGTGGAGGTGAGTTTTCTGAGTCGAGTCATCCGGACATGCGTGCGCATCGCCCGGCTTGATATGTTCAGGCCGCTTCTTTTGCCCGACAGCGTCGTTGCTTCATGACGGGCCGCTTGATAGTCCGCTGGTACAGGGCAGCTATTCATACAAAAGTGTGATTGTTCCTTCCGCTTAGCGGCTGTCCACCTTGTCCTCCTGCTACGCCGCTACCCCGATGTTGACCGCTGCGCATATCGGTGGACACCGACCCTGGATTCTGGTGGTCACAGGTTGCTGCAGATGGCATCGGCGTGACACGTTGATGGGTCTGCGAGGCGGCTTGCGTCGTGGAGTTGGGTGACTGTCTGGCGCAGCTGCATGAGGACAGCGATCTGGTGATCGAGCTGGGTGAGGCGGTCGGTCAAGAGGGCGCTGACGTGGGCGCAAGGTGTCTGTCCGTTATCGCGAATTCGGAGAATTTCACCGATGTGGGCGAGTGATAGTCCTGCGTGTTGGCCTCGGCGGATGAAATCGAGTCGAGAGAGTATGTTTTCAGGGTAGTCGCGGTAGCCGTTTGGGGTGCGGTTCGGGGGTGGGAGTAGACCTATGGATTCGTAATAGCGCAAAGTTTTTGTGGTGGTGCCGGCAGCCTCCGCCAATTCGCCTATTCGCATGGCACTCAAAACTCCTTCGGGATCGCCAGACTTGACCTTCTAGTGTACTGGAAGGTTCATACTGGGTGGATAATCCAGAGAAAGAGGCTACCTGATGGAAAGAAATCTCGAATTTGATCTCGTGGTGGTGGGCTCCGGAGGAGCAGGCATGGCAGCCGCCATCGAAGCCCGGCGGGCTGGCAGTACCGTATTGGTGGTTGAGCGCGGCACCATTGGCGGTACTTGCGTGAACATCGGATGTGTTCCGTCCAAAACGCTGCTGGCGGCTGCTAGCACCCGGCAAGCCGCCCTGACGAATCCTTTCCCTGGGGCCCCCACTGCTGCCATGGGCGTGGATCTGGGATCGTTAGTCGAACAGAAGGACCAGCTGATTACCCAGCTGCGAGAAACCAAATACGCTGATGTCGCAGAGGCGCATGGATTCGAGGTCTGCTCCGGGGAAGCGTCCTTTTGGGATCCCGACACCCTTGTGATTGATGGGAAACCGGTCACGACTAGTTCGATCGTGCTGGCCACTGGTGCGGTGCCAGCACGACCGAAAGATGTGACCGGGTTGGGCGAGGTGAAGTATTTGACCTCGACCACGGCTATGGAACTGACCGAGCTGCCCGAGTCCATGATCATTATCGGCGGCGGCTATGTTGGCATCGAACAAGCCCAACTCTTCGCCGGCCTCGGAGTACAGGTGACCATTGTCGGGCGGATAGCCCCCACCGCCGAGCCGGAAATGACCGCCATCCTCCGCCACACCCTGATCCAAGAGGGGATCAGGGTGGTTCAAGAGCACGCGACTAGCGTTGCCCAAGAGCATGAACACATCCAGGTGCGCACTCTGTCGGGCCGGAGCCTGCAGGCTGAGCGCCTGCTGGTGGCTACTGGCCGCCGCCCTTCCACGGACTACCTCAACCTGGCAGCCGCAGGCATCGCCACCGATTGTGATGGCTTCATCCGCGTCGATGAACACCAGCGCACCACCAATCAGAAGGTCTTTGCTGCCGGTGACGTCACCGCGGCACCACAATACGTCTACGTCGCCGCGGCTACCGGCAAGGCCGCCGCGACCAATGCCGTGCGGATCGATCCGCGAGCTACGGTCGCAGAAGTCGATTACACCGGACTACCAGCGGTCATCTTCTCGCGCCCACAACTTGCCACTGCCGGGTTCACCGAAGCCGCAGCACGGGCAGCTGGGCACCGATGTGAATCCCGGGTGCTGAGCTTCAAAGATCTCCCACGTGCCCTAGTCAACCACGACACCCGCGGGGCGATTAAGATGATCGCCGAAACGGGAACCGACAGAATCCTGGGCATCAGCATCATCGGAGACCACGCCGCAGAACTGCTGCTCCCGGCAACCTACGCGATCACCGCCGGGATGACCACCCGACACATCGCCGACACCTGGGCGCCCTACCTGACCTTTTCCGAAGCCCTACGCCTAGTCGCGGGCACTTTCCACAATGAAATGCCCACCTCCTGCTGTGCCTGATCAGTCCCGGTCAAGACTCGCGCCGTAAACGTTGAACGCGCCGCATGTGTCATAGTCGTTCGTTTTTGCTACACCCTTTTCGAGCGTCCTCGTGCGGTCATGGCGCAATGAACATCACACTTCACGATCGTGGGCTGTGTTGCAAAAGTCAGCCCCAGAATGTTGAAGGTGCGACTCACAGAGCAGCCTTGGGCAGCAGGTGTAGCGTCTTGCAACGGTTAGGTTGCAAGACTCTTGCAAGATTATGTAGGCGCTAGGACTAATGCAGCCCTTACCGGTCCCCATTGCATCCCACCTTCTAGGAAACTTGTATGATGCCGAGGGTGGTGGGGAAATTCTGCAACGTTCTCGCGTGAAGATAAAGCTGAAGATAACTGATAGAGACGTGGTGCTAGATGAAGCTGATTATGAGTCCGCATAAGCAGAGTAAAAATCCGCCACCCGCTCCACACCACATGGAAATTTGAACCCAGCGGTGTTTTTGCCATGCAATATCTCCCATGACAACAATTTGTTGCGTCAATACCGGGAGGATATCCTTCGTCCTAAGTGCTTCAGCGAGTTCTGAAGCATGCCAATGCCGGACATGCCCGAAATAGACGTAGTTATTTTTTGAAGCCTTGAATGCGCTCTCGGATTTTAGTCGGGGAATTACTACGGCAATCGCGAAAAGCGCGCCGGCTAGGAGTGCAAGTAACCCAAACCAGTAAAGCACGTCGACGATGCCACTGGGGCGGTCCGAGAATAGACGCTGATCGCTAGACAGAATGACGGTGGTAGCAATGGCAGCAGATTCAATAGCGAAGGAGAATGAAGCTTTTGCGTCTACTTTCCCCGTCCAATCAGCCTGTGCCTGGTGTATCTTCCAAGCCTGCTCGATGGCATTCTTATTATCAGCAGATGGCAAGCGCTTTAAATTGAAGATCATGGCCATCGCATCCAAGAAGAGTTATAGGTACGTACTGAGTGAGGCCCCACCACTGAATCAGTTCGCTTGACCCACATTAATTCTTCTCCATACTTCAAATTACGTTCAGATAGGTAGTCGTACACGCGGCTAGTTATTGTAATCGAACCTGGATTGTCTCGGATTCCACTGAGTTTAGCGGCAATGTTGGGTGCGTCGCCGATTGATACGAGGTCACTGTTATTTCTGGCCCCACCGCGGACTATGAAAGTTTCACTGTCATCGATGCCTACACGGTGAGATACCTTCCATTTTTCCTGAGAATCCCATAACTTCGTGTCTAACTTTGAGTTTAGAGTCTCTTTAACTACCCAAGATATGTTGAAAGCCGCATCTACGGCATCATCTCTTCGCTGGTCGCCGACAAAGATTCCCATGACCCTATCACCGTCGAAGCTCCGGATATGCCCGCCCTTAGCACGTATACAGTCCACTGCGATGCGAAGGTAGGCTCGAATTATTCTCGCAGCCATCTCCGGTTCAAAGCGCTTCATTAGCAAAGTAGAATCGGCCATATCCGCGTATAAGTAAGTGGCAACAAGCTTCTTTGCGCCGTTGTATTGTTTGACATCCTCAGTCTTAGGTACCACCCGTGCTTCCTGGGTATCCCAGTCTGCATACAGTATTTGAACAATCTTGGATTCAAATTCTTCTATCGCTGTAGACACTGATACTCTTTATCCTCCTCTGATGGTTGAATTCTATCTTTCATTATTCTAACCTCCGCATGGCGACGAACGGCCTACTTGTGGAGCGCTATAGAGGACGAGCATGGTCCATGACCCCTCCTAATGTGTGACTCAAATACCGTAGCCTGCTCTCTCTCGGGCCGGGTATCCATGAATCTAGAATCGTTGAGAATTCGAGATTCTGAAAAGGCTGAAGTCATCGCTACGCAGGTCTGATATGGGGGCCGGCTTACGGAATGTATTCCCTTTTTATCGCAGTGCTGGGCATCATCGACGAAACGTCGGTCCTGACACGTAGGATTGAAATCGACGAAAGGACAATCGTGGTTGAACTCAATGAACTACTAAAAAAACTTCAAGAACGTACTAGTGCAAAGTTTGAAAAGATGCCCTCGGTTGTACTCAAAGATGGCGCCTTTAATGTTACTAAATTACCGGTTGACAAGCCGGAATGGCACCGAATCACGGACCTGGTAGCTGTAATGTTCGACTTAAAATCTTCCACCAATCTTGAAAAAGGGCGAAAGCCTGCTAGTACCGCAAGCATCTACGATGCGGGTGTGGGTGGCGTCGTCCACATCTTCAACTACTTTGATGCTGACTTCGTCGATATTCAGGGTGACGGGGGATTTGGACTGTTTTGGGGAGAACGGAGATACGAGCGCGCTCTCTGCGCCGCCATTTCAATTCACACCTTTAGCGACGACTTCGAAAGCCAGCTTGAAGCTAAATGGTCAAAGGCGCCGTCAACGGGATTTAAGGTCGGCATCGCAAGCGGACCGGTTTTAGCGAAACGGGTAGGTCTTTCTAAGCATCTGGACATGCAGGAGCCAGTTTGGGCAGGTCGGCCAGTCAACTATGCGGCCAAGGCTGCTCAACAGACTGAACCCGGGAAGACACTTGTTACTGGCAGCGTGTGGGATGCAGTGTCGAATAACGACTACATTGCTTTCTCCTGTGGCTGTGCGGAAGGGGTTGAAGGTGGTGTCCCCTCGTTGTTGTGGGAAGAACGAATTTTAGTCAATATCCCCGATGCGGAAAAATACGGTCAAGTTCTGAAAAGTGGGTGGTGCGTCAACCACGGAGAGGAGTATTGCAACGCAATACTAAATGGAGACACCTACCGTGCGGAAATCGACGAAACTTCGCGGAGCCAACTCACATTACTTGCGTCCGGTTCGGAGGGAGTTAAAATGAAGGCGCGCAAGGAAAGACGCGCCGAGCGCATGATTCTCGAGTCAGAAGTCCTCGCTATGCGAGGAAATCGACGATCTACCTTTAACAAGCTAGATCGATGAAACGGCATGGCAAAGACTGCGAAGCCCCGGCACCGATCTTGAATTAGCTTGCAGAATCCCGAGAAGAACTGGCACGCGCCGAGGTTAAGACATCGATGTTGCTCGCCGCTGTCGGTGTCACCATTGGAGCGCTCATAGCCGCGGTTGTAGGCGGAGCGTGACATCCAAGCCGCCTCGACCATAATGTCGAGTGGCTTTGGTGGCTTGGAATGTTAGGGGACGCCCGTATGAATTTCGATTCATCCCGCATGTGTATTGCAACTCAAGGGTTGGGCGACGTCCTTGAAGGAAGAATCACCCAACCCTAAATAGGAGCACTGTCTTTGCTAGTCCCTCACTGGATTTGCCTCAAACACGACTCGATTTCTTGTTCGGTTCTTGGAGAGCAGACTGTAACTCAGGAGCAACACACCCAACCAGAGCGGACCAATAAAAACAGCAACCCGATAATCAGGCGAAAGAGCCATCAAACTAAGCAACAGCGCGAGAAACATCAACACCGCCACGGTCGTTACATTCCCACCAGGCACCGTAAAGTTCGGGCCAGTAATCTTCGGGTAAACCGGTTGCTGTAATAAGCCCGTGGCCAAAACAACCTTGCGAGCCCTCACTCGTGGACGATCTTCCACCGTGACGTCCCAGAACTGCTCTTCCTCGTCCCATCGCAAAGCAGTAACACGAGAGTTGAATTGAATAGCTGTGGACAGACCAAGACGGGTGGTGAAGTGCTCCAAATACTCGCGCACTTCACCACCTGTCGGGAAGCGTTCCTTCCAATTCCAGGTGTCGATGACATCCTGAGAGAGAGTGAGGCAGTAGTAACGGGATTCGCAGTCCGTTCGAACTCCGGGATACCGATTACTGCTCCACGTCCCGCCGAGCGCAGTGCCGGCCTCTAATAGCAGCGCATCAAATGTTCTTTGCTAGAAGTGATTGGAGCATGGCAAGACCACTAAAGCCGGCCCCAATGATGAGAACTTCACGCGGCATGCCCGCGGAAGTTTCGGTTGATTGCGTCGTGGTCATCTTGTGTCCTCTCTCAGGTAGTCAACTCGGTTTATCCGTTATTCACGGAATCGGCGGAGCCCCAGAAGGCGTCTTCTGCTGGGCCGTCAGAGGAGAACAGGTGCACAGCTACGATCTTTCCGCGTTGCACGGTGATGAGATCGCTGCCGGCTTGATCGAGCTTGACGTCGCCGCGGTCACCGGTGAATTGGACTGGGGCAACCACAAGATCACCATTGACCATCAGCGGGCCGGTCGGAGCAATAGCAAAGGTGCCTTGGCTGACCGTCATCATTCCGCCAATCAATGCATGCACAGCGTCCGGACCAACGTGGGTACCCGAGAAACGGTTTTCCCCCGGCTGGAACCACTTAACATCAGGGTCAAGGTAACCGAGAGCATCCTGAACACGGCCCTCAGCCAGTGCACCAAAATACTGCGAAACGACCTCAATAGGGTTCATAGTCGACATAGTCATGGATCTTTCCTCCGTGAAATAGGTTTTACTGTCTCTCTTATGGTTACAATTAGTTACCTGTTACCTCAACGTAACTATTTCAGGAATTTAGAAAAAGGATGTAAATGACCACGGCGCACTGGAATGTGATGATGGCAAAATGCCCATCGCGGACATCGCTAGCGAGAATCGCGAACAAATGGACGGCGATGATCGTTATTGGACTGTCCGAAGGGCCCTTGCGATTCAAAGAGATTAAGGCAACTGTTGAAGGCATCAGCGGCAAAGTACTAACGGACACGCTCCGGGCGCTCGAACGTGACGGCATGGTCACCAGAACGTTCTACCCCGAAATGCCGCCTAGAGTGGAATACCAACTCACCGAACTGGGCCGAACCCTATCGGAGCCCCTCAACGCTCTACGCACATGGTCTGAAACGCACTTCGATGCCGTCCAAGAAGCGCGCGACGCATATGACCGCGCATCAAAACCATCCGAGGATGATCTCATCACGAGCATCTAGAAAACACCCGGATACAAATGGCAGAGTCGAAAATAACCACCAATTGACTCGTGGCAACCGGAAAGTAGAAATGGCTGATAACTAGCGACTCTCACACCAAGCACCAGGACCAGAAGAAGACGGAACTACCATCAGCCTCGCCGGGCCCAGAAAGCGACCTAGCAAGTAGATCCCCATATTCTTCAATCAAAGAAACCATTTCAACCATAGAAATGACTCTACTTTGAGTTCTGCATTTTCAGATGACGAGACAATCCGAGCGGACTCATCGCGCCACTGTTTAGAGAGGAACTGACCTATCTTATAGCTCGTGGACCCTCTTTAGCTCACGATAGATTGTTGTCCGCGAGACGTTGAAGAGTTCTGCGAGCTCACTCTGTGTATGCTCACCCTGCGGGGCTATCGAGAGCAGATGCTTTCGCTGCGCTGGGGATAGCTTCGGTTGTTTGCCTTTAAGTTTTCCTTTGGCCTTAGCGATCGCCATACCTTCTTTAGTCCGAGCTCGGATGAGATCCGCCTCGAATTCGGCCACCATCCCAAGGACGTTAAAAAGGAGCCGGCCGACAGGATCCTTTGGATCGTAAATACTTCCGCCAAGACTCAACGCAACGCCTTTACGATTCAGTTCGTCGGCGATGTCCCTGGCGTCGGGGAGTGAGCGGGCGAGACGATCAAGTTTCGTGACTACGAGAGTGTTGCCGGCGCGCACAGCAGCCAGTGCTTTTCCCAGTCCTGGACGTTCGCGATTAGTGCCTGTTAGCCCGTGATCGACGTACAGGTTTTCCGGCAGGACACCCAGTGCGGTCAGTGCAGCTTGTTGGGTCGCGAGATCTTGTTCGCTGGTTGAAACGCGAGCGTATCCGATAAGAAGTCCTGTCATGCACTCATTGTTGCAGTTATGGTGCCTTCATCGCGCATATTATCGTGCGAGTCTTACGTGCATATTTAATGACTGTAAACCTCTGAACCGAAATTCCGGATTCGGATGCACGGTGAGGGATCGGCTAACGGACGTCTTGACGAGCAATTCCCTGGTTGACATTGCCAACTGCCTGCGGCTGATGCCGGGGCACACGCTCGAGGACAAGGACGTGTGTCAGAGTCCGAAGTCCTCAGTATTTCTGTCCATAGTCAACAGCACTGCCGCCCGCAAGAGGAACCTCCTACGGGACATTCGCAGAGGTTCCCTGCATTGTGACCTGAAAGAATCTCCTGCATCGCGTGGAGGCGCGACGCCGACGAGCAGCTCGGACTTGGCTCCAATCGGCTAGCCGTCAATGCCCGCGGATGTGGCCCTGCCAACGCAATGATCTCCACAACATCGTTCACAAATGCCGTACGCGAGGGGGCGGTTAGGACGGTTGCGTGAACTGCGCTTCGAACTCTACGCTCGGCGCGATTGGGGTGATGACATCAACCAGTATGCCGTTGGGGTCTGCGGTAATGAAATGTCTCTGGCCAAAGTCCTCATCGCGTAGTGGCGTGATTATCGGTAGGCCTGCGGCAATGAATTTGGCGTATGTGGCGTCGACGTCATCAACTTCAAAGTTGAGCAGTAGGCCGGAAGCAGTCCCTCGGTGCGACTCGGGCACGGTCTCGTGCTGGCCATCCAAGACGGCCAAGGCATGTTCCTCACGTTGCAGGTGGATATACCAGTCGCTTGAAAACAGCTGTTCAAAGCCGAAATGTTGCTGGTAGAAGGCAGCGGTGCCAGCCACATTTTCGGTCATGATTACGGGATAGGAGCTCGAAATGATTTGCATGTAAGAAAACTAACATACAGACTGTATGTATGCAAAAAGTTCAAGTCCAGACAAACGCTCAGCGCAGCGCTCAGACCAGACGGGCGCTGCTTGTCGCAGCACGGTCGCTTTTCATTGAGAAAGGGTTCACCTCCACATCCACGCCAGAGCTGGTTGAGCGAGCGGGGCTGACCCGTGGCGCGCTATACCACCACTTCAGGGATAAGAGCGAAGTCCTGCAAGCAGTGCTCGAGGAGGAGGCCCGCCAGGTCGCAGAGGAGATAGAAAATGCTGCGCCGGCCAACGCCAGCCCTGTCGATGACTTACGAGAGGGCAGCGTCGCCTACCTCAAGGCAATGGCAGTTCCGGGGCGTACTCGCCTCCTACTTATCGAAGGCCCGGCGGCTCTCGGTACGGTCACGATGGAAACAATAGACGAGGGCCATGCCGCCGCATCACTACGGGAAGGCCTCGAAGACGCAATGCCCGGACACGACGTCTCTGCCCTAACGAACCTGCTGTCGGCATCATTTGATCGGGCAGCACTGGATATTGATGGCGGTGGCGACAAAGATACGATCCAGGCAGCGATGCTTTTCCTCATTGACCGGGTTGTGACTCCCAATGGGTCTCGGCACGAAGGGTCTCAGTGAATAGACATTCTGGAATGCCCTGCTAAAGGCTGTGTGCCAATTATCGACGGCGAATTCACCGTCCGAAGTCCTCAGCGCAGGGCTTGAGCGCCCGCAAGGTGAACGTCTACCGGACAATCGCGCAAATTGCTGCGTGGGGCCGGTTGCCGGGATCTTGGCGCTTTTCGACTTCGATCACTTCGAACCCGGCGTCATGCAGCAGGCCACTCATCTGATCAACGGACCAGCAGTAAGCCGTGGTAACCGCGTGGTCAAGCGGTTCTGCGGATTCACCCTCGAAAAAGCCGACGAGCAGGCGCCCTTGTGGCGAGAGAACTCGCGCGAGCTCGATGAGAACTGGCGGTAGTTCTGCCGGGGGCAGATGAATCAGTGAATACCAAGCGAGCACTCCATTCAGGCTTCCATCGGCTGCGTCGAGGCCGCGGAGCGTGGAGACCTGGAACGATACATCGGGAAAGCGAAGTCGGGCACTCTCAATGAATTCGGGCACGAGGTCAATGCCTGAGATGTCGGCACCCCGTCTGTGAAGAAAATCCGTCCAATGTCCCGGGCCGCATCCGGCATCGATGATACGGCCACTAATCTGTTCAGCCCATCGTTCTATGTGGCTCCGATCAAGCTCATGCATGTCATCGACTGCCCCAAGAATAGCCGTGTACTCGGCTGCCCGCGCGGCGTAGGCCTGTTGAACCTGAGAATCAGTCATGCAATAAGTCTAGGGACTTGCAACCACGACCTATCGCGCGGTTTCCCGCTTCGTCGGCCTGAAAGCGGCGTTCCCCATGGAGACTGTCGAGCTGTCCCGTAAGACGGTCGCCATACGGGACACTCGATCCGTTGGCTTGTTACGTTTTCGAAACTCCGAGTTTTCAAAGATTTCAGATTCCCATATACCCCGCCCGAGAAAATGCCCGGTGAAGGGGCCTTATACGGATGCCAAAAACGGTCGTTTAGGACACACTAAACCGTCGGCTTGACCGAAAATATTCGACAGTTGAAAAATCAACAGATTTTCAGGCTCATCTCGTCGCAAAACTCAGTGCCACAAACTATGCATCCAAACATCCTTACCCGCACGAGTATTAATACATTTAGGTTCATGGGACACCTCCTCGGGTACGCCAGAGTCTCTGTCGACGACCAGGACGCACATGCTGCAGAGGGTTTGTTGGTACTGGACGGCCGGCTACCTGGTGTGTAATCTCGCAACATCGTGGACACTGAATCTCATCACATCGTTGACAACCGGTCTCATGACTTTGTGTGTCGCCAGCAAGAACAGAAGTACCTTTAAACGCAGTTCTGCACTTGGATCAAGGCTTGCTGGTAAACCTCGCACGCAAGATAGCATCGATGCCATCGCCCGCAATATAACGAGCAATACAAAGAGGGATCACACCTGGTCCACAGCTAGTTTCGGTTGATTCTGACCTTGGGTATGTGTTTTACCGTGCCCGCGAACCAGACTTGCCTAAAATCGACGCTCAGTCGATAAAATCGTATGTCAGCTCATAGTGCGGGGGCGAAATAACCAAATCCAGCCGCCCTGAACTGATAAAGCACTGACGGCGGATCGGTGTCAGGAATACCTATTGCCAAAAGTTTGCGTGCACGTGTCATAGCCACATAGGTCACTCGCCGCCATTCGTCGGTATCGAGGTCCGCAGTTGATGGTTTGGCCAAACGGTTAGCAAGAATACCGGCCGGCCCATGGTAGCCAAATTCTCGTTGTCGTTCAGACTGCGGCTGTAAGATCAATGCCACGGCGTCGATCGACTCTCCCTTCACTCCGTGAATTGTCGACACTCTTGTTACGCCAACCTGACCAAAGCTTTCCGCTGATCCTAGATTAAGTGCAGAAGCATCTATTTCAACTCCGAGCTTCGAAGAAGGATTTTGCGTCAATTCACTAACTAAAATATCAGTAAGATGAATAGCATCACTAGCCCAAAGTCGCAGATCCCCAGTCGGTACAGGGAGCATAGAAAGAAGTTTAACTACTTTATTTCTGATTTCCAACGGATCCATCATTTGAGTTGCTGACTCACGCCCAAAAGCAAGTCTAGAAAATAGTCTTTCTATTGACTTGTACCCATCTATAGTAATTCCATCTTTAGATAATTTAGCATCTACAAGAATCTTGATATCTTTTGGCAAAATGTCTAAACGTTGTCCACGTATGACAGCAGCAAGATGGTTTGATGGTGCCAGTATCGTCGAGTTTTTCGGCTCGATCCCATATAGCTCAGTCATCTCCATAAAGATGGAGCTGATCATATCCTCTTTACCAGGTGAGTACAAAAAAATCTGCGGTGCGACACCAAAATCTTTAAAAGGACCCACAGCTGTGTCTGCCGGCGTTTCACCGCGCAGGCGTCCCGAAGCATTGCAGATTTCCTGCGACGAACGGTAATTCTCAGTGAGAGTCTCTTCTCTCAGGTCCCATTCCGAAGCCATTGAGGCACAAAGATCTCGCCTTGCACCATTAAAGCCATAAATTGACTGATCGTAGTCACCCACGAGAACCATTGATTTTAAACCTGCAAGCATAATCAGATCCAAACAATCCAACTGCATCTCTGTAGTGTCCTGCGCTTCATCTACTACAATTTCATCAAACCTCTCCGCCAATGCTTGAGCGACACCAGGAATTTCCCGTAGAACACGAGCAGACCAATAGACCGCGTCATTCGCACTAACAACACCAAATTTTGCGGCTTCTAGTTTCGCTGAAAGTACGATTTCAGCAATGTTTGACTCGACGGTATTTTTAGGATTATTTGGTCGGATTTTTCCATCGTTCGTAAATGTATAGTCTTCAGTTTTACAGTTACTAGGATCCCGACGTTCAACTTCTCTAGGATCTATACGTACCGCGGAATCGCTGCCCGTAAGTTTATGCGCAAACGGTGTCAAGACATACTTTTGTAGAAATGAATGGATCGTTCCAATATAGCTGTCTCCAGAGAGCTTTAACCCATGAGACGCCTGTATTTTTTTTGCTATTTCATCAGCACCTACATTAGTGAATGAAATCAGTGCGACTTTAGCACCTTGGCCTCTAAGCCAAGCCACTCGGCCGGCTAAAGCAGTGGTTTTACCCGAACCAGGGCATGCTTGCAGGAATACATTTTTCGTCCCTAGCAGTGCTTTGGCTTGCATGGGTGATAAACCGTAATCGATGCTTCGGGTTGTGGGCGATACCCAATAGTCAGTTGCCACTAGTCACCCATTCCAGAGTTTTTTGGAGGTATTGAGGAACCGAAAAGTCGGCCTGAGAATTCATAGCTAAAACTGCTGCTAATTCTTGAGCAAATACTCCTTTATACGCAGTTACTCGACGTAAAAATTCATCCGCAAAAGCATCTGCGGATGTGAAGGTCTGGTCCTTGATTTGCTCTTGAAGCTTAGAGCCGACTTGCGGCCTAATATTATTCAACGCTTCGATCAATATTTGTGGTTTGGCGAAATTTACGTATGCCAGATCCCATTCGAAAGTTTTCGTCGCTAGGTTTACTTGATGTTGCGGTGACTCAAAATTTGTGAGATATTCTGCAGTTGCAGATCGTGATATTTGATTCCCTTCTTCGTCCTCGCTAGGGTCCGAGTCTGAAACAATCGCACATTTACTAGGCAACCCCTTTATACCGAACAATTTAGCGAATGGCCCAAAGGCAAGACCATCGACACTAATTACTTGAATTCCTTTTTCACTCAGAGACATACCAAGACGGTTTGCTAACTGTGGCATGACGAGTTGTTCCGCGATCCCCTCAACGAGAATGACCCCTTCAGCGAAAAGTATTGCTGATTTTGTAACATCTAAAAATCGACCAAGGTGCGCCAACTCTTTTTCGGTCACATCAATATTTGCAAGGTGTCGCGCTTCGGTCGGTTCGCCGTCGCGTAACTTGGACAGAACAGTCACCCTTCCAAGATCTGCGGTAGATGCAAACTGTGGAGAATGGGTAGTAACAATTACCTGAGTATTTTCAGAAGTCAAACTTTCCAAGTATTCAAGCAATCGCGATTGAAGTTGCGGATGGAGATGTGCTTCAGGCTCTTCAATTAGCAAAACAGTTAATGGCACCGTTTTATCCGACTGGATTGCTGCCAAAATAACCGCTATATAGAGTAGGTTGTTGTATCCTAGCCCGTTGTCCGCTAGCTGGATCGGATTGCTTCCCCCGAGCATCGCTTGAAGATTTCCAACTATGCGATCGAATCGAGCTTCGGAAAAACCCATTTGAGTTTTTTGTGCAAACGGGCCTTCACCAGTAATACCTGTCAAGCGATCTTGCACAGCTGTAGCAGAACGTTTGACGGCATCTACTTTAGCGAGAGCCTCGTTAGCGTCCTGAATGATCTTTACTAATTCTTCACGATCTGAATGATTCTCAGGGGCAAAACTAGCTAGAAGGCTAGACAGGCGGTTAGCAAACCCAGGTCGTAAATCTGCTTCTGCATCCCGTAGGGCAGGTAGAAATATAAACCGAACAGATTCTCTCGCGATAGCTTCTAGATCGTTTTGTCCAAATTCTCCACCAAAGTACCGCGTGCGCGGTCGTCCGCTGCTTGCGATCTCGGATCTTAATGTTATTCTTCCCGATCCTGGACAAGATGTATCGGTCAATGTCGAGATAAGTCGACCGCTATCGACTGGCTTGATTCCAACAATGTCCGTTGTGATCTCGAGACGACTTCTCTTATCTTCTTTTTTTGAAGCATGACTAAAGTCGTCAATTCCCACCCTACGGTCTCCCTGGCGTTCGTTGAACGGTAAGAGAGAACAACGTAAAGCGTCAATTACAGATGTTTTTCCCGCGTTGTTTGCCCCTGCTATGAGCGTTAGGCCTTTGGTAAGCGGGACGGTAGTTTCCAATCCGCGAAACCCTGAAATTGTGATGCGTTCTATATGCAATGTTCGTCTCTCCTTAACTCCCATAAAAGCAAATACATAGATATTTACTAAGATGGACCAGGGTATTGGTTATAAAAGAGATTCTACAACCTTGCACGCCTTCTCATATAGGAGTCACCTGTTTGATCATTCGTCTTCCAACCTATAGGTTGCAAGACGTCTCAATGAGCCCCAATCCCTCGGCAAAAAATCCGCAGAAACTCAACGCCCCCAAATTCTCGCAACTATGTGTCGCAACCAATGATGTAAAATCGGGTCTACACCCTTAGTTGCGAGATACTTTTTGAAGGACCGATGACCAAACTGATCGGATACGCCCGCGTCTCCACCAAAGCCCAAGACACCGACCGGCAAATCCAAGACCTCCTCGCTGCCGGCGTTCGGCGCGATGACCTCTACACCGACCATGGTCTCTCCGGCGCACTGGCCAAACGACCCGGCTTGGATAGAGCACTGACCGCGCTGCATCCGGGTGACACGCTCGTGATCACCACTTTGGACCGGCTCGGGCGCTCCACCCAGAAAATGCTCGAACTGGCCGAGGAACTACGCGAACGAAATATCGGATTGCGGGTGTTGAATCTCGGCGGCGGAGACGTGGATACCAAAACGCCCATGGGTGCCATGGTCTTCACCGTCATGGCAGCCCTGGCCCAAATGGAGCTAGAGATCAAACGCGAACGCATCAATGACACCGTGACCAAACGCCGTACCACCGGTGGCGATCTCGGTGGCCGACGCCCCACCTTCACCGAATCCCAGATCCGCACCGCATCCAAGCTCATTCAGGCCGGTGAGCCAGCGACCCAAGTTGCCAAGGATATGGGAATGTCCCGAGCAACTCTGTACCGACGAATCAAAGAGCTTTCATAACCAACCGGTGATCGACAAGGGTTATAGCGTTTCTTGCCCTTGCATACTGTTCTAGAGTCCAGGTCACTCGTCGGAGCAATAGACTACGCTGAGCAGCATCGGACACAACCTTTCCACGACTGGAGCTGGATCTTGGCCAGAACAAGAAAGACTACCGCCGAAGTTGCAGACCTTATACGCAACGGCAAAAGAATACCCACTACTGTAGAGGTCGAGAACCACGCTATCCGGTTCTACCCTCGTCACTGGTTGAACCGGTGGGACGAAAATATGCCGGTCATTCCTTCCGTTTTTCAAAGCGGAGAAAAGGACAGTAAAGGGCGACTTACCCTTAGCCGCGGCGACCTATTCACTCTGGGTACCATGGTGGAAACTGCACAAAATGCGGTCAACTTCTACGTCGCGGTCTGTTCATGGGACGCCGGTGCCAAAGCTCGGGATATCTACCGTCGAATTCCAACATTGAGCGAAACGGACGTTGGAGAAAAATTCCTCGGCGGAATCATGCTCGCCCAAGACTCGAACCTCGAATCGGAAGTTGCCTACCGATTTTTCTGGAGACGTGAGCAGTACAGACTCAAGGGTCTCGGCCCAGCCTTCTTCACCAAGCTTTTGTACTTTGCAGCCGGTTTTGACACATTATCAGATTAGCCCTTTAGGGCTCGAGGTCGATTCGTGCCTCCGTGCATCTGTATCCTGCTCGCTCGAACGCCGCGGCCATGGGTGTGTTCACTGCGTCGGTGGTTGCGGTGATCCGTGGTGCTCCGGCTGAGGCGTGGAAGGCGGTGATGAACCCCAAGAGGTCATCGACGTATCCGTGTCCGCGGTGCTCGGGCAGGACCGCGAGGTAGCCGACGTTGCGATTCGTGGGTGTTGCCGAAGGGATCGCGATGCCAATGATGGTGTTCTGTTGGTCGTACGCGACGCGCCACCAGTCGCGGTCGCCGGGACAGGAACGGTAGTAGTCCACCTCCTCCCGAGCCAAGCTCAGTGCGTTGGTGCTGGTCAGCTGGCGTCGCGTCATGACGTCGAGCGAACCGTGGGCGACGAGGGCGATGAGGTTGATAAACGTGTCGTCGTCTGCCTGCTCGAACCGCAGTTGCGGGCTGGGTTCTTGTATCGGGCTGCCTTGGTCCCATTGGAACTGGCGTCGTTCGTTGTGCTGACTCAGGCCAGCAGTGGCGGCTGCCGCGATCTTCGCATGGACGTCATTCGCTACGGCGGTGTTATCGCGCCACGTGATGGGGACACGCATGGTATGCGGCAGCGGGGTAGGGGTACCGTGAACTTCCACGGCGGCGTGGCCCTGTTCCAGCAACGCGCTGAGGATTGCTTCGGACATGTCGTGGCCGGGGACGGCATCCCATACGTCCAGTGCGATCGGCTTGTGCTCATCTCGTCCCCACCACAGGGCCCGGCCCACAATGCTACCGTCATCGTCGAGAGCAACCTGCGACCAGCGAGGTTGCAGGCGACCGGAGGCGATCTCAGTCTGTATCTGGTCGGGTGTCATACCAGTCCCGGGTGTGGTGGGCATGTGAGCGGCCTGCTGAAGAAGCTCTGCGGTGGGTGTTTCGATCCTCATTCCACACATTGTTGCATAATTCTGAAGGAGTATTCAGATGTTGGTTGCCCCGCACAAGCAATTCCCTCCGCCAGATTCTGCGCCGTCGCGGGATCAAGGCAGTGATCCCCGAACCTCGCGACCAGCAGCAACACCGCCGCGACCAGCAGCAACACCGCCGCGACCAGCAGCAACACCGCCGCGACCGTGGTTCACGCGGCGGCCGACCTGTCGGCCTCGACACGGAGGCCTACCGCGGCCGCAACGTCATCGAGCGTGGCTACAGCGACGTGAAGCAATGGCGCGGCCTGGCCACTCGCTACGACAAACTCGGCCTGGCCTACCGAGCCGGAGCCGTCCTCCGCGCGATCAGCCAGTGGCTCAACCACCTCGTTTGACGAGGTTTCGGGATATCGCTCCCAGACCTACGCACTCGTCCGTTCCGGGGAGCTGCGCTCGATCCAAGTCGGCGGCCGTGGGCAGTTGCGCGCCGAGCACCCCGAGCTCGAGGCGTCCATCCAGCGCTGCGGCGAGGAGACTGCGCAGCTCGTCGCGCGCAAGGAGGAGGCGACCCCATGAGGTCGACCCCTCCCGTACTCGCCGGCGGTGCAGGCCGGCCCGCAGTCCGACCGGCCACCCCGGGTGAGCAGCCAGCGTCTCCGCCAGACCCGGTAGAACTTGCGCACCGCTGACTGTAAGCATATACTTACACATGACATCGTTCGATTACGATTCGGAGGGATAATGGACGCAGCACGGCTCGCTCAGATACTCAGTGCTCTCGGAAGTGAGCCTCGGTTGCGAATTATCGCCTCCCTAGAGACGGAGTCGACCCATGTCAGTGAGCTGGCCCGCCGACTCGGGATGTCTCGGCCACTGCTCTACCAGCACCTCAACCGCTTGGAAGCTGCTCGACTCATCGAGAGTAGCCTGGAACAGCTCGGAGAGAGCCGAGTGAGGAAGCACTACTGGGTCGCTCCGTTTCAGCTTGAAATAACTCCAGACCACATTGTGCACCTAATTAATCAAGAAAAGGAAAGGGAATCTTCGTGACACTTACCGCTACCCTATTTGTTATCATCCTCGCCGTCGCACTACCACTCGCGATCTTCGTTGCTCTTACTGTCTGGGTGGTACGCACCGTCACCAGCGCACGACGCGAAACGGCAACGGCGATCGATGGTTCGAACCAACTCATCGTGGAGCACCTACGCAACATCACCGAGCGGTTGGATCGGATTGAGGCCCAACTCAGCGAGGTCCCCGAGTAATCAGGCCCTCCAGAGAGCCGGTGACCGCCACGCCCCTCTTCATGACGCTGGAGGGCGTGCAGACCATCATGTCCATTGGCCGCTCCCAGCCCTACGCACTCGTCCGCTCCGGTGACCTGTGAGCGATCCAGGCCGGCGGCCGCGGACTTTGGTGCGTCGAGTGCCCCGGGCTCGAGGCAGCCAAGCTCATTCAGGCCGGTGAGCCAGCAACACAAGTCGCCAAAGACATAGGCATGTCTCGTGCGACGCTCTATCGACGGATCAAAAAACTTCCCTAATTAACATTACTCAGTAAGGGTTACAGCTCTCCCTGCCCTTGCTGACCGTTCTACAGCGTGGGCAACTCGTCGGAGCAATAGACTACGCTGAGCAGAAAGGTCGCTCAGGCGTTGACGGCGACGTGCCTATCGAAGCTCTCTGCCGTAGTGTCGAGGATGCCGGATTCGACGTCGTGGGCGTGGCAGAGCACGAGTGCTTAGATCCCGTCCCCGCTCACGCACGATTCGTTCGATGAGGGCGGCCGGCGCTGAATCGTCGGACATATCGCAGGGATAATCGCCCGTATCGAGGTCACTAGTGACGACTTCCCAGCCGTCTGCCAAGAGTCGCGGAACGATCCCAGCTGCAATACTGTTGAGTCGCGCGGCTCCGGTCACAAGGGCGAGAGGCATTTTTCTACACTAGCGCCGCTCATTCGCAGGTATCTGCAGCCGCTCAAATTGGACGTTTGTGATGTGTTTATTTCAATGGTGTCCAGCCCACGGGCAACGGACCGTCGAGCTTCGCGCGTTGACGGTCGGCATGCTCCGACCAACCCTGTCCGCCGTCGGCGATCTTACTCAGAGACACCGCTCCGCGAGCAACACGAAATCCAACATCGTCCACGATGGCATCGGGTGCATTCCCTCGACGGACACCCACCCGGCAACTCCATCGAGGGTCTGCCCAACCGCCACCTTTCAGGACTCTGTAGTCGCCGTACCGCGCAGGGTCGAGACGGTCCCAGCACCACTCCCAGACATTGCCGAGCGTGTCGAAGAGTCCGTATGCATTAGCGTCTTTGCCTGCAGAAGGCTGCGGGCCGGTCGTACCGTCCTCTTCTGTCCAAGCGATCTGGTCGAGGGGACCGTGTCGGGGCCCTGTAGAACCGCCCAAACTACCGTGAACCCATTCGGCTTCGGTAGGCAGTCGATACCCTTCGGCCCGTGGATTCCACTGAACAGTGTCACCGCCGATGAGGTAGGCGGGCTGCAACCCCTCGTGTTCGGATGCACTATTGCACCAGGTGACGGCCTCTCGCCACGTCACGCCAGCCGCGGGTAAAGAGCAATCGCCGGGAGTGGTTTCCGTGATCCGTCCCGCCGTAAGGTCGGTCGTGCTAACAGTGACTGTGCTCAACCAGAATGAAATGAGGGCGACGTGCCTCTCGGTGCCGCGTCGAGCGTCTGTGAGACGAACCAGCCCAGGAGGGATACGAGAGAACTGCATGCAATGAGTGTATGCCAAGCCTTCATGCGATTCGACGCTTTCCTAGGACGGCGGTCAGCTATGTCATTAAGCGTTCGGAAAACCGCGACATTTACCGCCGCCAGTTACACCCGCCTTTAGGCAGGGATTAGCTTGTATCAAAAGTCTGTATCAAAACCTGGCTGTAATCAAAACTGCCTAAAATCGTTTTTGATACAACCATGGTCACCATATAGTACACATATTCTATGTCCGATAGAACACATGTACTATCATGTGACTATGCACGCTCACCTCATCGCCAAACTCGATAGCACCGCTTCACTGGTGCTCCAAGCCCCAGAAACCCGCTTGCCCGCAGGCTTCCCCTCCCCAGCCCAAGACTACTCAGCCGTCGATATAGATTTGAACGACATCCTCTTCCACGACCGCGCGGCCACCTATATCTTCCGCGTCACTGGCTCATCCATGATTGACGCCGGAATAGCCGATGGAGATGAAATCATCGTGGACCGCTCGATCACTCCGAAAGAAGGTTCGGTGGTGGTTGCTGCCATTGATGGCGAATTCACCATCAAGCGCTTCAGCATCGACCGCAACGGCCAAGGCTGGCTGTTACCCGAAAATAATGCTTACCCACCTATTCCTATCCCTAAAGAATCTGAATTTACTATCTTTGGGGTAGTGACCCGCTGCCTACACCGTGTCTAACCTGATATTCCACGTCGATATCAATAGCTGCTACGTTGCCTGTGAGCGGATTCTTGACCCTTCCCTAGAGGGTAAGCCTGTAGTGGTGCTTTCTAATAATGACGGTTGCGTTATTGCTTTATCCTCTGAGGCTAAAGCCCTGGGCTATAGGATGGGCGACCCCTGGTTCAAGGTTGAGCTACGCGCGTCCGCACAAGGGGTTATTGCCCGTTCATCTAACTATGAGCTCTATGGGGACATTTCAAACCGGGTCATGAGTGTGCTGCAAGAACAAGCAGCCGACTTTGAACAGTATTCCATGGGGTCTTGGTAGTAATGGGGACGGATTGAGCGCTAAGCTTCCAGGGTCGCTCTGGCGGTGGGGCGCCGTCCGATGCTTGCCTTGTTGAGGTGCCCGTAGATGGTGGAGCGCGGGACCTGGAGGAGGTCGGCGATGCGCTGGACCGTATGGGTCCCCGCGTCGTAGAGCTGCTGGGCGTGGTGGGCCTGGTCGGGGGTGAGTTTCGGGCGTCTTCCTCCTGTTCGCCCGCGGGCGCGGGCGGCGGCGAGTCCGTCGCGGGTGTTGGCGACGATGAGTTCTCGTTGCAGTTCGGCCAGGACTGAGAGCATTCCGAACATCGCACGTCCTTCCGCAGTCGTGGTGTCGATGCCCTGCTCAAGGACACGTAATCCCACACCACGCTCGCGGAGGGCCGCACCGAGGGTCACCAGGTGGAGCGCCGAGCGTCCGAGCCTGTCCAGGCGGGTGATGACCAGCTGGTCGCCTGCGCGGTTGGCCGAGGCGAGGGCCTTGTCGAGCTCGGGCCTGCTGGCCTTGGCACCGCTGGCATGGTCGAGGTAGATGTTTGCCGGGTCGACACCGGCGCGGGCCAGGGCATCCGTTTGGTGGTCAGGGTTTTGGTCGGCGGTGGAGACCCGCGCGTATCCGATCAACATGTGTCGATAATACCGGTGCTGCATGGTTTGACGACGTTGATTTCCGGCACAGGTTTCCGACATTGTTTCCGCGGCGTGTCGCCGACAGGTTCGGGATGTCGTCAAATGACCGTTTCTCGACATGCTACGTCCAGTCGCGGTGTATCCCGCTTAGAGCAGACCCCGCTCCTGCTGTTTGGGTGGGCAGGGAACCGTTCCATAGGAGCAGAAAACGCAGCAGTCCCCCACCGCTGGGCGTAGACGCTCCCCGCAGCCGGGGCATACCCAGAAGAACTGGCATGCGTCGGTCGGCATCTGAACGGAAGTGGCTACGCCGCACGACGGGCACGACACCACGGAGTTTAATTCGACGGACATCTCTAGGCTCTCCATGGGTTGGCAGAAAATGCGGTTGACGGCCCCGATTGTCTGGGTGACCGGTCAGCCGATGAAAGCGGGCAGGAATCGCAGAAAGACCGACCCTGCGACCAAGACGTAGGCGATGGCCACGAGGGTGCCTGCCCACTCGGCGGCGAACCTGGTCACGGCCCGGGGCGCGGGAATGACGCCGTGGACGAGGTTGCGGACCGTGAGCAGGATAAACAAGGGGATCATCGCCGCCCACACCACCATGCAGTACAGACACAGGATGTAGATCTCGAACAGGGCCTGGCTCCAGAGCCAGATAACTAACACCATCCCCAGGCTCACTCCGGCTTGCAGCCCGGCCCAGTACCAGCGCCCCGGGGCAGCCCCGGAGAGCACCATCATGGCGGTGGCCAGGATGAGGGCGAAGGCGACGATGCCGATCAACGGGTTGGGGAAGCCGAAGAGTTCCGACTGCCAGGTTCCCATGACCCGCCCGCAGGACACCCACGGGTTCACATCGCAACTGGTCACGTGGCCCGGGTCCTCATACAAGGCCAGACGTTCCAGGACGAGGATGGCCGAGGCGACCCAGCCCACCGCCCCGGTGACCAGCAGCACGAAGCCGAAGGTGCGGGGGCGGGCGAAGCGGGGCACCCGGATCGCCGGGTCCCGGGGGCCGGCTACGGGATCAGCGGTGACAGGTGTGCTCATGGAGTCTTCTTCCGGATCTGGCGACGGCGGATTAGTTGGCGGCCGTCGCTTCGACGGCGGCCCTGAACTGTTCCAGGGTCTGCACATTGAGCATCTTCCCATCGAGGAAGAACGTCGGGGTCCCGGTGACGCCCAGGGCCTTGCCGTCGTTGACGTCGAGCTTCACGCGTTCCTCGGTGGCAGGATCGGCGACGGCGGCGTCGTAGGCGGCCATGTCCAGTCCCAGGTCTTCGGCATAGGTGCGGAACAGGGCACTCTTGTTGTCGGCTGATTCGCCCCACTGGGCCTGGGTGTCAAACATCTTCTTGTACATCGGCTCGTAGGCATCCTGCTGCGCCGCGGACTCCACGGCCACGGCGGCGTTCATGGAGTTCAGGTGCCCTGGCAGCGGGAAGTACCGCTGGACGAAGGTGACGTTCTCCGAGTACTCGGCGCGCAGCTCCTCGACGAACGGGTAGGCCGCACCGCAGGCCTCGCACTCGAAGTCCAGGAACTCCACCAGGACCGCCTTCTCGCTTGGTGCTTGGGAAAGCACCCGGCTGTTCTCCCGCACGACCTGCTGTTCGGTGGTGGCGGCGTCGGCTGCTTGGGGGGAAGCGGCCTTGGAGTTTCCCTGGGCGACGGCGTAGCCGATGATCGCAGCGACAACGGCAGCGGCCAGCAGGATCCAGACGACGATCTTGGGTTTCTTCGGGGATCGGGTGCTGGGAGGGATGGGATTGCTCACGTGGTGTTCCGTTCTGTAGTCGGCGTGCACTAGGGCAGGCCGGACGGGTGGGGAGTGTGGGGTGGAATGGCCGTAGCCGGGCGCGGCTGTTCGGTGCACCGTGGCAAGGAGGAATGCGGTTCCCTGATGATCGGCTGTCCCGTCACCGGCAGGTGCATCCTTCGGGGGTGCAGCAATCCGGGTCCACGGTGAGGACGAGTTCCAGCATATCACCCAAGGCCGATCCGAGCCGTGGGTCGGCCAACCGGTACCAGGTGTTGCGGCCCTCCGGCTGGGCCGCAACCAGTCCGCATCCGCGCAGGCAGGTGAGTTGGTTCGACATCGACTGCCGGGAGACGCCCAGCTCCGTGGCCAGGTCCGAGGGCCTCGCGGGGGCGTCACGCAGGGCCAACAGGATCCGGGTCCGGGTCCCGTCCGACAGGGCGTGGCCCAATTGCGTCAAGGCCGAGGTATGCGTGGGGGTTGCGCTTTTCATCAAACACCACGGTACATGATCCAATGTAGAGTGATCCATTTCCGAGGTCGGGTGAAAGCCACCTCACTCGGCATCCAGCATTCGGCCCGACTACGCCTTCTCGATCCCCGACGCTCCCGTCAGTCGAGGTCAGGAGCGTGCCCTGGAAGCCTCCACTGCGTTCATCAAACTCGATATATCGTAATTTACGATATGATCGATGTATGACGATTGAATATAGCGGTGAAGACGGCTGCAAGGGGCTTGACCCGGCAGCCGCCCTGTTCCATTCCCTGGGCGATCCAGCCCGCCTCGCCATCGTCAAGCGGATGGCGCATGGTGAGGTCAGGGTCAGCCAACTGACCCATGAGCTGGGGTTGGCCCAATCGACCGTGTCCACGCACATGGCCTGCCTGCGGGACTGTGGACTCGTCGAGGGCCGCGCAGAGGGCCGCAGTGTCTACTACTCGCTGACGCGTCCCGAGCTCATGGACATGCTGGCCCAGGCCGAAATCCTCTTGGCCGCGACCGGCAACGCGGTGAGCCTGTGCCCGACCTATGGCACCGCCGCCAGGGAAAACGACACCATCCAGGAGAGTGCCCGATGAGCGACGCCTGCGGCATGAGCGCGGCAGCCGAGCGGACCACAGGAGGGCGGTCTGGCCACTTCCGGTCCCGGTCCCGGACCGTGATGCTGGGCGGGGCGGCGTTGCTCGCCGCCACCGACCTTGTCTCGAAGTGGGTGGCGGAGAGAAACCTGACCGTGGGCGAGTCCCTGGGCCTGGGGCCGCTGGACATCAGGCTGTTTTACAACACCGGGGTGGCCTTCAGCCTCGGCGCATCCCTCCCGCCCTGGACAGTCGCGGCCGCGACCGGGCTGATTATCGCGGCCCTGTCCTGGTTCCTGCTGGCCTCCGAACCGGCCATGACCGGGCTCTCCCGCACGGGCGCGGCCCTGTTGCTCGGCGGCGCACTGGGGAACTTCATTGACCGGCTGGACGGGCGCGGGGTCGTGGACTTCCTGCACAGCGGATGGTTCCCCACCTTCAACCTCGCAGACGTCCTTGTCACCGCGGGTGCCGCCTTGATGGTCCTCGGGGCGTTCAGGCGCCAACCGGAAGAAAATCCCGAATAGTCCGTCCGACTCGCCCTGCCGCAATCCGGCGCGCAGCGCGGACAAAATACCGGTAGCGCCACCGGAGCCAGGCGGCGCCACCGATCCCCCCACCCTGAAAGGAAACCATGTATCTCATCCCCTCCATCCTGCAGGCCATCGGCCTGTTCATGGCCACCAACATCGACGACATCATCGTGCTCTCATTGTTCTTCGCCCGCGGTGCCGGACAGCGCGGGACAACGGCCCGGATCCTGGCGGGCCAGTATCTCGGCTTTGGCGGAATCCTCGCCACGGCCGTCCTCGTGGCGCTGGGCGCTGGGGTATTCCTCCCTCCCCAGGCGATCCCCTACTTCGGCCTCATCCCCCTGTTCCTCGGCCTGTGGGCGGCCTGGCGAGCCTGGCGGGCAGCCGACGACGACGACGACGATGATGCCAAAGTCGCTGGCAAGAACGTGGGGGTATTAACTGTCGCGGCTGTCACCTTCGCCAACGGCGGGGACAACATCGGGGTCTATGTTCCGGTTTTCCTCAGCGTGGGACCGACCGCCGTGGTGGCATACTGCATCGCCTTCCTCGCACTGGTTGCAGTTCTCGTGGTGCTGGCCAAGTTCATTGCCACGCGCCGGCCGATTGCCGAGGTCCTGGAACGCTGGGAACACATCTTGTTCCCTCTCGTCCTCATCGGCCTCGGGGTGTTCATCCTCGTCGAGGGAGGGGCCTTTGGACTCTAACAAGTCCACCTCCGGCAAGGACAGGGCCGGCACTCTTTCGTCACCGCAATCCCCGAACCCCGAAACCGAACTGGAACAGGTTGCCACATAACCCCAGCAATCCACGGTGGGGACGGTGCCGGTAATACCGGAACCCGCCTCGCAGTCCGCAATGTATATACCCAGCGTGGACCTCTGGGCCAACGCTGCGAACATCCCAGGAGCTAGAAATCATGACCGACCCCCTTCCGTCCCCCTTGAAGCATGCGGGACGCCGCGCTTTCCTGCGTGCAGCCGTGCTTGGCGCCGCTGTCCTGCCACTGGCGGCATGTGTGGGAGATGAGGACTCCCTGGCCAAGCAGGCGCGGGAGGGAAACAACAAGAACTACATAGCCGGCGATGGTTCGGTGGAGGAATACGGTCCCGGCTCACGCACGGCCCCGGTCGAGATCAGCGCGGTGGCCTATGACGGAACAGCCATTGATTCGGCCACCTGGGTGGGCCAGGCAACGGTGCTGAACTTCTGGTACGCGGCATGTACACCGTGCCGCATTGAGGCCCCGCTCCTGGTGGAACTCAGCAGCGAATATGAGGGCAAGGTCGAGTTCATTGGCATCAATGTGCGCGACGAGAAGGAGGCCGCCGAGGCGTTCGAGCGCACCTTCGGCATCACCTACCCCTCGGTGCAGGACACCCAGGGCGCGATCCAGCTGGCCATGACCCAGTACGTTCCGTTGCAAGCGGTGCCCACCACCCTGGTGCTGGATAGGCAGGGCAGGGTCGCGGCACGCATTCTGGGTGCTGCAGAAAAAAGTACGCTCAAGGCCCTGATCGATACCGCCCTCACCGAGGCCCTGTGATGCTTTCATCGCTCGTTGCTTCCCTCGCAATTCCTGCACAGGGGGGCAACCAGTTTGCAGAGATTGTGCAGGACGGTTCGCTGATCCTCGCGGTCCCCGTGGCCATCCTTGCGGGACTGGTCTCCTTCCTGTCCCCGTGCGTGCTGCCCCTGGTGCCTGGCTACCTGGGTTACGTCACCGGCCTGTCCGGCGCCGACCTCGCCGAACAGAAGCGTGGTCGCATGGTCGCGGGCATTGTCCTGTTCATCCTCGGTTTCACGGCCGTCTTTGTCCTGGCGGGCGTGGTCTTTTCACAGATTGCCGTCTGGATGAGATTCGAAGGTTCTTGGGTAACCCAGCTGCTTGGTCTGGTGGTGATCCTCATGGGCGTGGTGTTCATGGGCGGTTTTTCCTTCATGCAACGCGATGCGAAAATCCATCGCAAACCACCCGCAGGGCTTTGGGGGGCACCGGTGCTCGGGGTGACCTTCGGCCTGGGCTGGGCTCCCTGCATCGGGCCAACGCTGGCGGCAGTCCTCGCGGTGAGTTCCGGAATCGACCCGAACCCCGCCAAGGGTGCGCTGCTGACGTTCTTCTACTGCATGGGCTTGGGCCTGCCATTTGTATTCATCGCACTTGGTCTGCGCCGCGGCATGGGTGCCATGAAATTCTTCCGCCGCCACCAACTGGCGATTATGCGCTTCGGCGGCGGCATGTTGATACTGCTGGGACTCCTGATGGCCACCGGCCTGTGGGGTTCGTGGGTCACGCAATTGCAGGACTGGTTCACCAATGAGGTCAGGTTGCCCATCTAATGGCGAAAAAAGTTTCTAAAAAAGACATTGCGGTCCCGGCCCTCGGGTTCCTTGGGATGCTCCGCTGGGCCTGGACCCAGCTCACCAGCATGCGCACCGCACTCTTCCTGCTGCTGCTCCTGGCGGTGGCGGCGGTGCCCGGCTCGCTCTTCCCCAGCGCTCGGTGAACCCGGAGCAGGTGACCACCTATCTGGCCAACAAGCCGGTACTTAGCCAGTGACTTGACCGCTTCCAGCTCTTTGATGTCTATTCCTCGGTGTGGTTCTCGGCGATCTACCTGCTGCTGTTCATCTCCCTGATCGGGTGCATCCTGCCCCGGGTCAAGAAGCACGCCCAGGCGCTGCGAACCCCGCCGCCACGGACGCCTTCGCGGCTGGACCGCCTGCCGCAGAATGGAGCCATCCGGATCCAGCCGGCCTCCGAGTCCGGTCTCAGCGACGCGCAAATCGCCAGGGAAGCCGCGGCGCTCTTGAAGAAACGCGGATACCGCTCCGAAGCCCGCACCGAGGGGGCTAACCCGTCGGTCGGCGCGGAACGGGGATACACCCGGGAAATCGGCAACCTCCTGTTCCACACGTCTCTGGTGGGACTCCTGGCCTCGGTGGGTATCGGTGGGGCGTTTGGCTACAACGGGCAGCACCTGTTAGTCGAGGGGACACGTTCGTCAACTCCCTGGTGTCCTACGACGCTTTCACCCCCGGCACCTGGTTCCAGGAAGACTCCTTGGACCCCTACTCGGTGAAGCTCGAGAAGTTCAACGTCACCTTCGACCGCGAATCGACCACGCACTTCGGCCAGCCCCTCGATTTCACCGCCGAGGTCGAAACCCGCCGCAGCCCCGACGCCGAACCCGAAAAGGAAACGATCCGAGTCAACCACCCGCTGCGCATCGATGGCGCGGACATGTACCTGGTCGGCAACGGCTACGCACCGGTGGTCACCGTACGTGACGGCGACGGTGACGTTGCCTTCAGCGGCCCGGTGGTCTCCGTGCCGCAGGATGGCATGTACACCTCCCTGATGGTCATCAAGGCCCCCGATGCGAAGCCGGACCAGCTGGGGTTCCAGGGATTTCTGCTGCCCACCGCGATGACGGACGAGACAGGGTTCGCGATTTCCGGGGACCCGAACGCCATTAACCCGCAGCTCCAGCTGAATTCCTACTATGGGGACCTGGGGCTGGATGCCGGCATTCCTGAAGTCTCCACCGCGCCAATCCCCAGGGCCCTGACTTGCTCGACCCGCGCCAGGGCCTTGTTCAAGGCAGGCCCGGACAACCTCACAGGCCCTGCGCGTAATGCTTCTAACCTGGACCCACGGGCACCCTCATCAACGGCCAGCAATCCAAGCAAACGTCCCGGCAACTGAGGATCCGCGGCCATTGCTGCCCCAGCCAGTCGCTCGTACAGCTCCGACACTGCACGTTCACGGGCAGCCTGAACCGACTTCAATAGTCTCGTCACTCCAGGAAGGAGTATCTGTTTCCGACGCAACCAGGCCACCGCATGGGCGAACAACGCCTTCGGCCCCTCACCGTGCGTCCAGGCGCGCGAGTAAACGAACTCGCTCAGATCCTCGACCGCAGCTCCCGTGAAGTCCCCATAGCCATAGAGCCGGCGGATCTCCCGCGCATGAGCGTTCGGAGTCGCAACCCGCTCGGGGTACCGCTTGATCACCGACGGATCATTGATTCGGAGCTGTGCCGCCAAATATTCCACCACGGACCACGGAACATCCAGCGGATCCGACAGGAACGCCCCCAGGAACCGCACTGTCCCAACCTGAAGCGCAAAACCGAGCCGATTATGCTCACCGCGACGCTCAGCAATCCCTTCCAGGTCAGCCGCGTCGAGATAGAAGAACTGCTCCAGCTCCGCCGGAGATGGTTCGCCTACGAACCGCCCGAACACCACCGTTTGTTCCTCGGTCAAATATTGATCAGTCGGCATATCACCACGCTACCTCGCGCCCGAGCAGGGCTTAGCGCTCAATCCGTCCCCATTACTACCAAGACCCCAACATGATGCTGATTTCCGTCGAGCTTCGATTGTCATCAAAGATTCGGCAGGGCAACTGTTAGCAATTCAACTTTCCGGACAGAGCGATGACCGGCTGGAACTTCGGCTCGCTGAATCAATGTCCAAAGAGAGCATGGAACAACTATTCCGCGAAGTCGGAGGAACTTACTAACATTCCCGGAGGAGTCATCCCGCAACGAACGGTCCAAAAAGGTCCACCATAGGGTTTTGGGCTATAAACTAACGAAACAGAGTTATGAGAAACCAGCACCAGTAAAATCGCGCCATTCGAGCATCCAGCTCGAATGGCGCGATTATTCATCCCCAAAACCATCGATTTTGGGCGGTGCCACTAGTACATCAAGTGCTGTATAGTACATCGTATGATGAACATTGAATCGCGAATCGATGCGATGAACCGGCTTGGCCGCGCCATGGCCGACCCCACCCGGTCGCGCATCCTCCTATCCTTGCTGCACGAACCCGGATACCCAGCGGAACTTGCCCAGGCCCTGGGACTGAGCCGCGCCAACGTTTCCAACCATCTGACCTGCCTGCGCGGGTGCGGAATTGTCGTGGCAAAAATGGAAGGCCGCAAAACCCGGTACGAAATCACCGATCCTCACCTCACCACCGCCCTGAGCGCCCTGGTTGACGTGACGTTGGCCGTCGATGATCAAGTACCTTGCCTGGACTCTTCCTGCCCTGACTGCGCCACCAGCGCCGATCGAGAACACGAGGAGCAAGCATGAGTTCCGCCTGCGGTTGCGATTCACCGGAACCCACCGAAGAATTCGAAGAGGAACTGCCCTGGTGGCGGGATTGGCATGTACTCGTCCCCATAGCCTCAGGCGTTTTCTTCCTCGCTGGGCTCGTCCTTGAATGGAGCACCCACGGCGAAAGCGCCGCCATCGTGGCCTTGGTGCTGTTTTGGATCGGCCTGCTGCTGGGCGCTTTTACCTTTGTGCCCGGCGCCCTGAGAAACCTGTTCACGAAACGGAAACTCGGCATTGGGCTGCTGATGACCATCAGCGCCACCGGTGCGGTCATCCTCGGCTATGTCGAGGAAGCCGCAGCCCTGGCATTCCTGTATTCCATTGCCGAAGCCCTGGAAGACAAAGCCATGGACAGGGCACGCTCGGGCCTGCGCTCTTTGTTGAAGCTCGTCCCGGAAACGGCCACCGTCATCCGTGACGGCGCACCGGTCGTGGTCAGTGCAGCAGAAATCAAGATTGGCGATGCCCTGCGTGTGAAGCCTGGTGAACGCTTGGCAACCGATGGCGTGGTCAACCAAGGATCAAGCAGCTTAGACACCTCCGCTATCACGGGGGAATCAATTCCCGTGGAAGTAACCGTGGGTGACCAGGTTGCTGCTGGTTCCATCAATTCATCCGGCGCGCTAGTAGTCACTGCAACGGCGAACGGCACGGACAACTCCCTGACCACGTTGGTGAGCCTAGTCGAGCAAGCCCAGTCGGAACGTGGCGAACGGGCACGGCTCGCTGACCGCATTGCCCGCCCGCTGGTTCCCGGTGTCATCGTCCTGGCAGTACTGGTCGCTGTGCTTGGAGCAATCTTCGGCGATCCCGAAACATGGATCACACGCGCACTGATCGTGCTGGTCGCAGCCTCGCCTTGCGCGATGGCCATCGCCGTTCCTGTCACCGTTGTTTCCGCCATCGGAGCTGCCAGCAAGTTCGGTGTCATCATCAAAAGCGGAGCAGCCTTCGAACGGCTTGGTTCCCTGCGCCGCATCGCGGTAGATAAAACTGGAACACTCACACGCAACCAGCCAGTGGTCACGCAAGTCCAGACCGTTGATGATGCGACCCGCGAAGAGGTGCTCGCCGTTGCCGCCGCCCTGGAACAGCACAGCACCCACCCTCTAGCTACGGCCATCACCTCAGCAGTACCCGCGATCCCGGAGGCAACGGCGGTTAACGAAGAGCCAGGACACGGTATTACCGGCGTCCTGGATGGTGTTCAGGTCGGGGTCGGCAGTCCTCGATGGATTGCCCCAGGATCGCTTGCTTCCGCTGTTGAATCCATGGAAGCCTCCGGGCAAACCTGCGTCATGGTCACTCGTGCAGAGCAGGTCATTGGCGTGATCGGCGTGCGCGATGAGCTACGCCCTGAAGCGGCCGAGGCAATTCGAGACCTGCATAACCAGGGAATCGACGTGGTGATGCTCACCGGCGATAACTCCCGTACTGCCCACGCGCTGGCTTCAATCGCCGGCATTGACACCGTTCATGCCGAACTGCGACCTGAAGACAAGGCCCGTGAAATCGCTTCGTCGGTGCAGCAGGTTCCTACAGGGATGATCGGTGACGGGATCAACGATGCCCCTGCCTTGGCTAGCGCTACCGTGGGGATTGCGATGGGCGCTACAGGTGCCGATGCCGCCATAGAATCAGCCGACGTAGCCTTCACCGGCCACGATTTGAGACTGATCCCGCAAGCTTTGTCCCATGCCCGACGGGGCCGGGCGATCATGAATCAGAACATCGTCCTGTCAATGGCAATCATCGTTGTCCTGCTGCCCTTGGCTATTACCGGAGTGCTGGGATTGGCCGCGGTAGTGCTGGTTCACGAGGTCGCAGAAGTCATCGTGATTGCCAACGGCCTTCGTGCTGCCCGCGTCCACCGCAAGCAGCTCACACAGCAGCCTGGCAACGTCCTGCATTAGCGCTGGTTTCGTTGCTGTTGAAGGCGGGGCACTATTTCCACCAGGAAATTAGCACCCCGCCTTCAACCATTGAGAACCAAAGTGAATCGTGCTGTGCGATGCGCCATTTTTAACGGTGATAAACCGCCAATTGAAACTAATAGTCATACGCCGGGGATTCCCGGTTTTTGGTTGCTTGGTCAAGAACGGTCGTTTTTGACACATTGAGCGACGGTGCTCAAAAGTAGGCTCATGGAGCTGACTTTATGTGTCAAAAGTCTGTTTCAATACTAGATTGTCTCACAACCTATAAGACGCGGGCGGATGAGGCTATGAGGAAAAGCCCGGCGGGACAACCCCCGAGCACATCTACTAGCCAGTGACCATCACGATGGTCGCCGAGAAGAGCGGAAAAGGCCGCCTGGGAGTCAAAGCGCGGCAGACACAACCAATCAATGCTGCCCTGCCGGCAGACCAGGGCGGCCGTGTGAGTATCGGACAATAATGCGTAGTCCTCCAAGGGTCTGGACACAGGAGCTTTTCCCTATCCTCAGTGGTGCGACCAGAGGGAGAAGAAACATCCACCCCGGTGCACCCGCTGCGGTGACAACGACCCATCGCCCGCAGCAGGTGGCAATCGTCACGGTTATCCCTCTTTTTCAGATTCCTGTCCTCGGGATCAGAAAAAGACGGGCACCTGTCATAGGTCAGTGAGCATCTGCTCCATCTCGGCGATCTCGGCCTCCTGGTCGTTGATAACTTGTTCGGCCAGGGTGATCGCATGGGGATTCTGGCCGTCAGCAACCTCGTCACGGGCCATGTCGACCGCACCTTCGTGGTGGACGGTCATCTGCTCCAGGTAGAGGCGGGCAGCCTCGGTGCCCTGGGCTTCCTCAAGGGCTGTCATGTCCTCCTGGCTCATCATCCCGCTCATGCCACCCATCTCGCCGTGATCCATGCCACCCATCTCATCCATGGTCCCCATGCCCCCAGAGTCGGTGACCGGCTGCTGGTCCCAGGCCTCGAGCATGGCGTTCATCCGGTCAATCTCCGGTCCCTGGGCGTCAATAACCCCCTGGGCAAACTCCACGACCTGGGCGGGGATACCCTCCTTGGCCAGGAGCGTCTCACTCATCTCCACGGCCTGCTGGTGATGGGGGATCATCATCTGGGCAAACATGATGTCCGCGTCGTTGTGATCGGCGGAGATCTCCCCGTCCGCCTCAGTCGTCGCCGTGGTGGTCTCGGTCGTCTCAGGGGTAGTCGTCGCAGTGCTGGTGGCAGAGGTGGGGGCAGAGGTGGTGGCGTCGGTGGCCTCACCGCAGGCGGCCAGCGTCAGGGTGGAGGCCACGGCGAGAGTGGAAAGAATAAGGGTGCGCTTCATGGTGGAGCCTTTCAGGGTCATATGGGGGCAGTGGAGAGAAGTGGTGGATCAGTGGACGGCAGTGGATGCCGGAGTAGGCGTGGTGTGTTCCTCCTTCGGACTGGTGGGAGCCAGGTGGGTCGGGTCCAGATCAATCCGGCGCAGCAGCTGAGCGTTAAGCGCCACCACAATCGTCGACAGCGACATCAACACCGCAGCAGCAGCCGGGGGAAGCAGAATGCCGATAGGGGTGAGCACACCGGCGGCCAGGGGCACGGCCACGATGTTGTAACCGGACGCCCAGATGAGGTTCTGGATCATCTTGCGGTAGCTGGCCTGCGAGAGCTCAATCATCGACAACACCGCCCGGGGATCGTCACTGGCCAGGACCACTCCGGCGGATTCCATCGCCACATCCGTGCCGGCCCCGATGGCGATGCCGACCTCGGCGCGGGCCAGGGCCGGGGCGTCGTTGACACCGTCGCCGACCATGGCCACGCTCAGGCCACGCTCCTGTAACTGGGTGACTTTGGTGTCCTTGTCCTGGGGCAGGACCTCGGCGAAGACCTCATCGATCCCCAGGTCCTGGCCAACCGCCTGGGCCACCTGCTGCGCGTCACCGGTAATCATCGCGACCTTCACCCCGCGGTCCTGCAGGGCTTTCACTGCGGCGCGGGATTCGGGGCGGATCTTGTCCTCGACGGCCACCACACCGATGATCTGACCGTCGCGGACAATATGGAGCACACCGGCCCCACGCCCGGTCCAGGCGCTGGTGGTCTCGGTGAGCTCGGCCGGGGTGGTGAGGTTGAACTCGCGCAGCATGTTCGGCCCGCCCACGAGGATCTCAGCGCCATCGACAGTGGCCCGGACCCCCCGGCCGGAGGCGGCGCTGAAACCAGTTGCACGGATTTGCCGACGGGAGGCCTCGGGATGGGCGGCCGCGGCCGCCACGATGGCGCGGGCCACGGGGTGCTCGCTGTCGGCCTCCGCGGCGGCGGCCAGGGCCAGCAGCTCGCCCTCGGTGACGCCGACAGCTGCCGCGACACCGGTGACCGCGTGCTCACCCTCGGTCAGGGTGCCGGTTTTGTCGAAGAGCACCACGTCGATGGTGCGCATCCGCTCGAGCGCCATCCGGTCCTTGATAAGCACCCCGGATTTCGCGGCCCGCTCGGTGGAGATCGCAATGACCAGCGGAATCGCCAGGCCCAGGGCGTGCGGACAGGCGATGACCAGCACCGTGACCGTGCGCATCACGGCATCGTCCGGGCTGCCGATGATGGTCCACACCACCGCGGTGATCAGAGCGGAGATCAACGCGAACCAGAACAACAACGCCGCCGCCCGATCCGCCAGGGCCTGGGCCCGGGAGGAGGACTCCTGGGCGTCGGCAACCATGCGTTGGATCCCGGCCAGGGCGGTGTCCCCGCCGGTAGCCTCCACCCGGATGCGGACGGTGTTGTCGGTGGCCACGGTACCGGCGACCACCTTGTCACCGGTGTCGCGGAAGACGGGACGAGATTCGCCGGTGATCATCGCCTCATCGAATTCGGCGGCTCCGTCGAGGATGGTTCCGTCGGCCGGCACCCGGGCACCGGCCCTCACCAGCACGACGTCGTCGACGACCAGCTCGGAGATGGACACGGTGCGGGTGGTCCCGTCGATGACTTTCTCGGCCTCATCCGGCAGCAGGGCAGCCAGCGCGTCAAGCGCGGAGGACGCGGCCCCGAGAGCGCGCATCTCCAGCCAGTGGCCCAGCAGCATGATGGTCACCAGCAGGGCCAGCTCCCACCAGAAGTCCAGGTCAAAACCGCCCAGCCCTAGAGTGGTGACCCAGGAGGCGACAAACGCCACGGTGATGGCCATGGCAATCAGGAGCATCATCCCGGGTTGGCGGGATTTCAGTTCCGTCCATCCGCCCTTGAGGAAAGGCGTTCCGCCGTAGACGAAGATAATCGTGCCCAGTACCGGGGGGATCCAGGTGGATCCGGGGAATGCCGGGAGGTGGTAGCCGAGCAGGTGGGCGACCATGGGGCTGAAAATAACGACGGGAATGGACAGAATCAGCGACCACCAGAAGCGGTCCCGAAACATTGCGGTGCTGTGCCCGGCGTGTTCGCCGTGACCATGAACCTGGTGGTCTTCGTCCAGGACGGAGTGCGGGTGATCGTGGGGCATCGCCTGGCCGTGGGTGTCGGCATCTGCGTGGTGTTCGTGGCTGGCATGGTCCGGGTGGTGGGTGTGGTCTGTTTCCGGAGCGGGGTGATCACCATGGTGATCACCGGAATGGTGGGGAGTGCTCATTACGTTCCTTCCGCTCAACCCGGTCGGGGTCGAGATGATGGGTAAAACTGATCAGGATAAGACGGTGTAGCCGGCCTCCTCGATGGCCCGGCGAACCATCTCCGGAGGTACGACACCGGTGACCGTGACGGTGGAAACACCACCAGCAGCGAGATCAACCTGGACGTCGTCGACCTGGGGGAGGGCCTGAAGGGCCTGGGTCACGCTTTTCGCGCAGTGCCCGCAGGTCAGGCCGGTGACCTGGTAGCTAGGGGAGGACCCTCCTGTTGACGAGTCGCTGGCGGCAGGGATGGAGGCAGTGTCGGCATGCGAGGCAGGTCCGCAACAGCTGCAGCTGTGGGAGGCCATCGGCAAGAGGCGGGGCGGGGAGGTGATCATGGGAAAGCTCCTACGGGTCGGTGGGATGCGGCGATGCTACTCTCTAGCATATACCCCAAGGGGGTATATTTTCAAGGGGTGAAGGGCACGGCCCTCACTCGGGGCAGGGTGCGGTCACCGAGCAGCCTCCTCACTGTCGGGAGGGGACAGCGGGAGGCGGAGGGCAAACACCGCTCCGCGACCGGGTCCGGGGGAGGTGGCGGTGAGAGTGCCGCCGTGGGCCTCGATCAATGCCTTGGAGATGGTCAGACCGATACCGGACCCGCCGTTGTCCCGGCTGCGGGCGGCATCCCCCCGGTAGAAGCGTTCGAAGATGTGTCCGAGCTGGCCAGGTGGGATGCCCTCGCCGTCATCGGCAACGTGGATGAGCGCGGTGGAAGCCCCCTGTCGGTGGATGCTGATCCGGACCTGCCCGCCGGCCGGGGTGTGCCGTAGCGCGTTCGACAGGAGATTGCTCATCACCTGGCCGAAGCGTTGCCGGTCCACGAGCACCCGAGCGGTGTCCGTAATGGTCTCGACCTGTAAATCGACGCCTTTGTCAGCATAAGCTTCCCCCGCGGCAGCAGCGGCGGTATGGAGCAGATCCCCGAGCCCTTCCTCCGCCAGGTCCAAATCGATCCGGTGTTCCTGGGCTCGGGAGACATCGTCGATGTCTTCCATCAACCGGGTCAGGCGGGCGAGTTGGTCAGCCATGATCGTGTGGGTGGCATTATTCCAGTCCACAACCCCGTCCTGGAGACCATCGAGGTAGACCGTGAGCACCGATAAGGGGGTGCCCATTTCGTGGGCCAGATCAGAGAGCATCTGGCGGCGGACCTGTTCGGTGTGTTCCAGCCGGTCGGCCATGGTGTTGAAGGCATGCGCCAGGGTGGTGACCTCGGGGCCTGCTTCTCCGGCGGGCACGCGGATACGGTAGTTGCCGGCCGTCAGGCTGGTAGCGGCGCGGGTGAGATTCTGCAGGGGGGTGCGCAGGCGACGCGATAACCACAGGCTGGCCAGCAGGGCGCTGATCAAGGCGGTGGGCAGGGCGACGGCCAGGGTGATCAGGTTGGCGTCCCGGTAGGCCTGCTCGGCGTGGAACAGCTCCAGCGAGGGGTCCTCCTGGCCGGTCATCAACATATGATCATGGAACAGGGTCGGGCCCACCATCGTGGCCACGGCCGCGGCCACCAGCAGGCTCATCACCACGACCAACAACTGGGCGGCCAGGAAGCGGAAGGTCAGGCCGGGTCCGTGATTCATGGCTGCCCCACCCGGTAGCCCACGCCACGCACGGTGTCGATAAACCCCCGGCCCCGGGTGTCGGTGCCGAGCTTGCGACGCAAGTTGCCGATGTGGACATCGACGATGCGTTCATCACCGACCCAGGTGGTGTCCCAGACCTCGGTGACCAGGTCGTGGCGAGTCAGCACCTGGCCGGGGCGCAGGACCAGGGCAACCAGCAGCTCGAACTCCGTGCGGGTGAGCTCCACGGTCGTCTCCCCCACCCGCACCTGATGGGCGACGCGGTCAAGGATGAGGTCACCAACGATCAAGGGGGTGGTCACCTGCGGTGAGGTGGTGCTGGTGCGCGGGCGGCGCAGCACCGCATGCACCCGGGTCACCAGTTCCCGGATGCTAAAAGGTTTGGTGATGTAGTCATCCGCCCCCAGGGTCAAACCGCTGATCTTGTCGTCCTCGCTGCCACGCGCGGTGAGCATGAGGATGTAGCAGTCCGAGAAGGTGCGGATCCGTCGGCACACCTCCAGGCCGTCGAGTTCGGGTAGCCCCAGATCCAGCACCACAACATCGGGGGAAAAGCGACGGGCCTCGTCTAAGGCCTGGGTGCCGGTGTGCGCCTGGCGGGTATCGAAGCCGGCCCGGATGAGGTAGGAGGCCACCATCTGAGCCAGGGGTTGTTCATCATCGACGACCAGCACCCGCCCCGGGGGCGTGGCGGTGGTCGGTGTGCGGTCATCCATACACCCCAGTATCGCTCCGGCCAGGGGGAATACCAACCTCGCTCAGTGCCCGGCGGGGAAATCTTCATCAAATCTTCAAACATCACCCTTCGACCGCCGTCACCCCTGTGCCCCACCCCGGGCCGGCGGCATCGCCTCCCCTGGTCGGTTCAGCAGGCGCCACCAGGGATTTCGCTGCCTGCACCGCATACCCGGGGCGGGTAGAAGGACATCGCCCACGGCTGTGGGGTGGTGTCCCGGTGGTGACCCAGCCCACCGAATTCACCCCCTTTTCGCCCTGTTATGGTGCTGTGAGCAAGGTTTTTGATTTCTAGCCCGTCAGGCACCCGTGCTAGAAAAAGGTATGGCATCGACCTTGAGGCGGTGTCTTCTCACGGTCTTACCATGATTCAAGGAGATTGACGTGAAACGAGCAGCGATCGCAGCCGCCGCCCTTGCCCTCGCCCTAACGGGGTGTTCGGCCGCCGACCCGGAACCCACCGCCGACGGGACGGTGTCCCAGGATACATTCCTGACTACCCATGGCCTGGCCGCCATGGACGCGGTGGAGATCATTGATCACCTCGACCGGCAGAAGGTCACTGAGCGCCCCACGGATCTGATCGCCTCAGTGCGTGCCGATGAACTGCTACTCTCGAGCGATGACCAGGAAGTCGTGGTCGATCTTCCCGACAATCAGACGTATGTCTCGATCGCACCCTATCTCACCTCCACCCACGACTGCTTCTACCACAGCCTCACGACCTGCCTGGGGGAACTCGATAATGAGGATATCCAGGTCACGATCACCGATGAGGCAACCGGTGAGGTGCTGGTGGACGAGGCGACAACCACCTTCGACAATGGGTTTATTGGCTTCTGGCTTCCCGATGATGCCACCGGCCTGATTGAGGTCAGCTACCAGGGGCGTACCGGCACCACAGAGTTTTCCACCACCGACGACGGTGCCACCTGTGTCACAGACCTGCGCCTGACGTGATGGCTCAGCAGGGTCCACACCTGCGCCTGTATCCCGTGTCACTGAAATTTTGCACCAAGAAAGGTTAAATCATGACGAACGCGTCTTCCCGACGACAGTTGCTGCTCGGCGGGCTCGCCCTCGCCGGCACCGGGGCCCTGACCGCCTGCACCAGCAACCCTGGACCCGCTTCCTCGGCACCAGGTCCCTCCCTTCGCCCCACCCCCACTGCGCTCGGTGAGCCGACGGTGCGCCGGACACTGACCGCCCGGCCCCTCTCCCTGGATATCGGCGGCATCGAAGCCAAGACGTGGGGATACGTCTCTGACACCGGGGATGCGGCCATTGAGGCCACCGCCGGCGACGTCCTCCAGGTCGATATCACCAATGAACTGCCTGAGAGCACCTCCATCCACTGGCATGGCATCGCACTCCACAACGCAGCCGACGGTGTGCCCGGCATGACCCAGAACCCCATTGAACCTAGCGAGTCTTTCTCCTATGTTTTTGAAGTCCCCCACGGTGGCACCTACTTCTACCATTCCCACACCGGCCTGCAGCTTGATCGCGGCCTCCACGCCCCACTGATCATCCGTGACCCGCAAGACGCTGAGGACCAGGACGTCGAGTGGACCATCGTGCTCGACGACTGGGTGGACGGCATCGACGGCAGCAGTCCCGAGGATCAGCTGACCATGTTGACGGGGATGGACATGAGCGGCCACGGCGAGATGGACATGGGCGGCCACGACCAGATGGTGCACGGCACCCCGGATCAGGTACTGGGCGGGGATGCCGGCGATGTGATGTATCCGCACTACCTCATCAACGGACGTATCCCCCGTGCTCACCGGACCTTCGAGGCTCGCCCGGGCGACAAGGCCCGCCTGCGGTTTATCAACTCCGGCGGTGACACCATCTTCAAGGTGGCCCTCGGTGGTCACCGCATGACCGTCACCCACACCGACGGCTTCCCTGTCCAGCCCTGGGAGACCGAATCGATCTACCTGTCCATGGGCGAGCGTGTCGACGTCGAGGTCATCCTCGGCGACGGCGTCTTCCCGCTCACGGCTTTGGCGGTGGGTAAGGACGACCGCGCCTTCGCCGTCATCCGCACCGCCGGTGGCCAGGCCCCCCGCCCCGATGTCGACTTCCCCGAGTTGTCGTCCACCGGACTGCTTCTGTCCTCCCTGAAGCCAGCAGACCGTGCACTCCTACCCGAGGGCACACCAGACCGAGAAGTCAGCATCGACCTGGGCGGGCAGATGATGCCGTATGAATGGAGCATTCTCACCGACGGCCAATCCTCCTCCGCGACCGTGCAGGAGGGCCAGCGCCTGCGGATGGTCATGCGCAACAGGACCATGATGCCCCATCCCATGCACATCCACGGCCACACGTGGGCGCTGCCCGGCAGCGGCGGGCTACGCAAGGACACCGTCCTTCTCCGCCCGGGTGAAACCATGATCGCCGACCTGATCGCTGAGAACCCCGGTGAGTGGGCATTTCACTGCCATAACGCCTATCACATGGAAGCCGGGATGGTCAGCTCGCTTCGCTACGAGTAACCCCCACAGCAGGGTTGAGTGCCCAGGTGGGCAGAGTCGCTGCAGACCGCCCACCGGGCAGCACGATGACCTTCCTCGGTGTTGTGGTCTTCCGGGACAACCAGAACACCGTCTTCTTCCCCACCGGGTTACTGATGATCGGCATCCTGGCTGCGGCAGCTGCAGGTCTGATCTCGTTCGCTTCCTCGTGCGTCGGGTGCTGTTGCAAAGTTGGGCGGAGAGCCGAGACGACCCAGTTTCTCATTTCCTGATGGCCGCTGCGTGTGGGCGTTCTCAGGCCGTCTCGAAGACCCGGTTGGCGATCACCGCGTCCGGATTGGGGTGCCCATAAGCAAACATCGTGCCCTGACCTTTCCGTAATGAATGCATCGCCTCCATCCCTTTCAACGTCCGGTAGGCAGACGTCCGATTTTTGAACGCCCCCTTCGGTCCCAGGATTCTTTTAAGTCGGCCATGATCTCCCTCGAGAACGTTGTTCAGGTATTTCACCTGCCGGTGCTCCACCGTCTGAGGGCAGATTCCCTCCGCCTTCAGCTCGGCGATTGCCCTGGCTAGGGAGGGTGCTTTATCGGTGTTGATCACTCTGGGATACCCGGCTGACGCATTGGGTCTGAGGGCCTTGGCCAGGAAACGCTTCGCTGCGACCACGTTCCGCTTCGGAGAGAGGTTAAAGTCCAGGGTCTGGCCACCGGCGGTGATCGCCCGGTAGAGGTAGCACCACCTGCCGCCGACCCGGATATAGGTCTCATCCACCTGCCAGGAACTGGCCTGCCAGTCGGGTACCTGCCGGTACCACCGTGTTTGCTTGTCCAGCTCAGGGGCGTATTTCTGCACCCAGCGGTAGATCGTGGTGTGATCGACTGGCACACCCCGCTCGGTCATCATCTCTTCGAGGTCGCGGTAGCTCACGCCGTAGCGGCAGTACCACCGCACCGCCCACAGGATGATTTCACGGGGGAAATGACGACCGGAGAAGATACCCATGGTTGTGATTATTTCACGCCGGTCTTCCTACTGCCCCAACTTTGCAACAACACCCCCGGAAGTCATCACCACTCCCAAGCGAGTCAAAGACGAGCTCAATACACTGGCAGTCCAGGTCAACGCCTGTATCGATGAACACCTGATAAAGATCGGCGAGATAGCACAACGCCCGAGAAACGTCGGTAAAAACATCGATCTGATCATCTGTAGCTTTCGCCGTTAAGTGGCGGGGTTCTGTCGACGTTTCGTGGCGGCCTCCACTCCCGGGCGATGCTGGTGGGGCTGCGCTGGCTGGTGTTCCGTAAGCCGATCCCTGAGCGGGAACGGTGAGCATCACGTTCCTCGTGTTCGGACCGAAGGCCGTTCAGCAGGCGTCGGAGCTTGATCGCGAAGGCCGCGACCCATCAGGAGAGTTGCTCCTACGAGGACCGTCCAGATGCTGAGGATGTCAAAGGAGAGTCGTTCGGTGCCGCCGAAACCCAACCAGGGCACCTCGGTGCCCTCCAGCGCCGCGACGAACGCTGCGAAGCCGACCAGTGACACCACTAGCGCCACGATCGTGAGCCGGCGGAAGTGTCCTGGTCCAGCGACCATGGCGAGCAGTCCCATGGCCAGCCACTGCGCGACTGCCTGGCCGAGCGCGGCGCCGTCATGCACGTCAGGATGCGTATCCCACGGTGCCAGGCCGACTATCGCAACCAAGAGCCCGGTCAGCGCCATCAAGATCGTTCCGGCACGTCCTGCGCGACTGTCCCACCAGCCGTGCAGCAACACCGCGCCGATCATGATCAACACACCGGAGGCGACCATGCCTGCGTTGAATAGCGGGTGCCACGGAGAGCAGACGTCGCGCACCTGCTTGCCCTGTTCAGAGAACTGTCCACAGATGGTGACACCGAGGTCGCTGATGGCATTGTCAGTCATTGAGTACCCCTGGGGCCACCGCAGCGCGACCAGCAGCTGCACAGGGAACAGCACGGCGCTGGCCATCCAGGCCACCGCTCCGGCGCGGTATCGGTTCACGACATCATCCTCCTTGGGTACCATACGACCGTATGGGCAATGTTAACGACGGCCGCGCACGATCACAACCCCGCGCACGCGGCGCGGGGAGCACAGCTGGTGATGGACGCTGTGGTGCGAGTACTGGTCCGCGACGGCCTCGACGGCCTGTCAGTACGCCGGGTGGCCGCCGAGGCAGGCATCTCGATCGGCGCCGTCCAGGTGCTGTTGCAAAGTTGGGCGGAGAGCCGAGACGACCCAGTTTCTCATTTCCTGATGGCCGCTGCGTGTGGGCGTTCTCAGGCCGTCTCGAAGACCCGGTTGGCGATCACCGCGTCCGGATTGGGGTGCCCATAAGCAAACATCGTGCCCTGACCTTTCCGTAATGAATGCATCGCTTCCATCCCTTTCAACGTCCGGTAGGCAGACGTCCGATTTTTGAACGCCCCCTTCGGTCCCAGGATTCTTTTAAGTCGGCCATGATCTCCCTCGAGAACGTTGTTCAGGTATTTCACCTGACGGTGCTCCACCGTCTGAGGGCAGATTCCCTCTGACTTCAACTCGGCGATTGCCCTGGCTAGGGAGGGTGCTTTATCGGTGTTGATCACTCTGGGATACCCGGCTGACGCATTGGGTCTGAGGGCCTTGGCCAGGAAACGCTTCGCTGCGACCACGTTCCGCTTCGGAGAGAGGTAAAAGTCCAGGGTCTGGCCACCGGCGGTGATCGCCCGATAGAGGTAGCACCACGTGCCGCCGACCCGGATATAGGTCTCATCCACCTGCCAGGAACTGGCCTGCCAGTCAGGTACCTGCCGGTACCACCGTGTTTGCTTGTCCAGCTCAGGGCCGTATTTCTGGACCCAGCGGTAGATCGTGGTGTGATTGACCGGCACGCCCCGCTCCGTCATCATTTCCTCCAGATCGCGATAGCTCACCCCGTAGCGGCAGTACCACCGCACTGCCCACAGAATGATGTCACGGGGGAAATGACGACCGGAGAAGATACCCATGGTTGTGATTATTTCACGTCGCTCTTCCTACTGCCCCAACTTTGCAACAACACCTCTTCAATCCCATATAGACCCGTTGGGTCAAAATTGTTCACCGGGTCCCCACCAGCATAGGCATACCGATTCGCATTAACCGGATCCAAAGGTGCATCCAAAGAATCCTGCTGCGTCCACACCCCCTGACTCGGATCATAAAAACGAACACCAAACAAATAACGACCCGTACCACCATGATCAACCAAACCAAAACGGTAACGGAACGGATCAAACACATCACGCGGAACAACCGTAGTAATCTCATCACGAGCACCATAAGGATCAAACTCCTTAAAGTTAGCCGTCGTAGCGTTATCCTTCACCAAACGAATATCAGAATCCACCGGATCAGATAAATACATATGAACACTCTTCTGATCCGTATCACGCAAGAACAACGGATTACCGGTTACCGGGTCATGCTCCACAAAAGCAGTAGCCCCATCATGACGAATCTTCTCAATCATCGGATTACCATACCGGTCATTCAACCCGTGCGTATAAACAAAAGTACCCTCAGTAGAAGATTGTTGAGCAATCAACTGCTTCTGGCTCATACCAGCAAAGGTATTAGTCGTGGCATTAGACCCATCCTTGAGCTCCGAGCCCACATTCTGATTCACCGAATTGTACGAGAGGTTCACCGCATCAGTTGACGTCAAGTTACCATCAGCATCATAAGCCCAATTATCACTGGTCATTTGGTTCTGAGCGTTGAAGGTATCAGCCTCACTGATAATCTGCCCGTCACCGGTGCTCTGCACGGTCTTGATTTTATTACCACGAGCATCATAGGTGTACTCATACTTACCCTCTGGGCTACCCGGGGTATTGACAGTGAGCAAATGCCCCGCAGCATCATAGGCATACGAGGTGACAAAACCAGTGCCGGTGGCCATATTAGCCGTGTACAAGGCCTGAATCTTATCCACCGCGTTAGTAGCATTGACCGGACAAGAACGAGGGTCCACGCCCGGGACGTAGCAGTACTTCTTCTCAGTCAGAGTCCCTACGCCCTTAGGGTTAGTAGAGGTAACCGGTGCGCTTTTGGCTTTTTTGCACCTTCTCACCAATGAGATTACCCGGACGGTCAAAGTCTGAATGTTTCCAGACTTCCCAGTTATCAGCGCTAGTATTCGCATCAGCCCATACCAGGTATCTGCACCCAGCACGCTGGTGCCGTCGGTAACCAGGACGCGCTGCCCGGCGTAGCGGCTAATCTCGGGATGCTCTGCTTCACGCAGCCAGACATCGAGTTCTGAGTTGAGGCAGATATCCCCGCCCTTGTAGTCCACAATCTTCGCTTTGACGTCGGGGGAGAGGCTGACGTCCACGGTGTCTAGATGGGTGCAGAAGCCAACGGCTGGGGCTGTAGCGCCAGCAACCAAGTTGCTGGGTAGCTTTGCGGTGAGCACGCAGGTATCACTGAGGTGTACATCAGAGGCGCCGGCTTCGAGAAGCTCCTTCTCTAACAGGCGGGCCAGATCCCACTGCCCCTGGCTGGTGGGCACGGTGCTTACGCTGGTATCACTCTACGACGATATAGCGGTATAGCGTAGGAAACGGGTGGCAAGGGCATCTTGAAGGGTAGCTGAAGAAGTCATGACACCAGTGTAATTCACGTCTCCCTAGCCCATAACTTGGCAGCCGGGGCAACGGTAACTGATCCGGTCAACGTCCTCGGTGCGCTGAGTGAGGTGCCCGGGAGTGTAGCGGGCGGCGCCGACTCCCGCATCCGACATGTCCTCACGCACAATTGAGGCCCCGCACCGGTAGCAGGGGCGGCCGGCCCTGCCGTAACACCAGAGTGGGTCGGCACTGGTATGGGTGACGCGGTGGGGCCGTTGGCGGTTGGCATCTAAAATCAGGCGTGCAATGGTGAGGACGCCGGGTAAATCGGGGACCTGCCCCACCGGGGTCCGAGGGTCCACGCCTGCGAGAAAGAGGGTTTCTGCGCGGTAGATTGTGCCGATGCCGGCCAGGTTCTTTTGGTCTAAGAGGGCAACACCGATGGTGCGTTCGGGACGCCGCAGCAGGTTGGTGGTGGCACGCTCTAAGGACCAGTCAGGGCCCAGTAGATCAGGGCCGAGAAAGGCTAGGTGGTCTGCTTCTTGTTCGGTGGGGTAGACCTCAAGGAGACCCAATGCGAATCCTACGGCAGCAACCGGTGTGCTGCCTCCCAGCACCTGCCCCGAGGCGTCCAGGCGGGCATTAGCTTCGATGAGGGCGCGCACCTGCTCAGCCGGCCGCCGCCACTTCTCCTTGCTACCATCCGGGTTAGTGCCGTAGAGGTGCCAAATCCCCTCCATTTTGAGATGGGAATGAAGGGTGATTTCACCGATGCGGAGCAGGATGTGCTTACCCCTCGCCAGAGCTCCGTGGATGGGTTGCCCAGCTCCATCAATCTCGGCAAGATCTGGGAAACGCAAATCAGTTTTGTGGGCTATTCTGCCGGAAAGTCCCCGGTGTAGAGCTTGTGCCTGACGCCATACGGTATCGCCCTCTGGCATGGTTTCTCCTCTGCAGGTAACAGCCTGGTATGCACCAAGGGGTTAGGGTCTTGGGTGGTGTAAAAAAGTAAATTTCAGTAAGAACATACTAGTCCGCACGGTAATGCGTGTATAGTATCAATCATGCTACGCGCCCATCCTGGCGGCGGGTAGCCTACCTACCACACCCCCGGAATCTCGGTTGATCCCGGCGCATCTCCCCTCACGAGCGTCATACATCAGCTGGAGATTTCGCTCCCGGGCCGTCCCCCACATTGCGGTCCTTCCCCTACTTGGAGGTCACTGATGGTTCTGTTGACAGTCTTGATGGTTATTGTGCTGATGATGTCGGTTGGCGCGCTCTGCGTTCACCTGCATCGTAGTGTACGCGAATTCTGTGCGGGTTACGCAGAAGCAGCAGACTACGTGAGCACCTGGAACAAATGTTCATCGAATCTTCCTGACCGCGGGGTGCAACGCCGGGCCCCCTGCTTAATAGAGCCGGCTCGGCATTTTCTTCGCCTTTAGGCCGATCCGGGTGCGCTAGGTGAGGTCACGACGCCTGAAAAATAGCAGTCCCAGAACTATCACCGCTCCCACTAGCAGAGCTAAGTGAAGAACACCGGCCCCGTCCAAGCCGTGGGTGAGGGGTGAATTCCCGAACGCCCAGTGGTAGGGGGAGAAACGGTGCATCCACTCCCAGTCTGGGTTTTGATGGCCCAGGGCATTGAGCACATAGCCGGTGACGGCCAGGGCGGCACCCGCGCCGGTGGCTGCTTTGCGTGAGCCCGTCATGGCGCCCACCGAGAGGGACGCGGCTCCGGCAGAAAGCCCCAGCAGCCAGTAAGCGAGCACCATAGGCGCTATATTTTCTAGGTCGATGTTCAGATCACCGGGTACATTCCAGGCCCAGGTGGCAAGGCCTGCGGTGGCTGCCATGGCTGCGGTGCGTATGAGCAGGGCAAGAAGCATATTGAGGTAGTAGCCGCTGCGTGAAACGCTGTGGGCAAGAGTGAGTTCTAGCCGCCCATTTTCTTCTGCTCCGGCCACCGCGCTAGAACCCCAGCTGATGCTGGCGATGGTGATGAGCACAAAACCTAAGAGACCGTAAAGGGTGCTCTGCGCGTAGCCGGCACCGGTGGTGATAGCGTCGAAGCCAACCGTTTTGGTCAGGGCTTCGGGCATCTGGCTGACCATGGAGTTGGGGCCGCTGACGAGCCCAGCAATAGACCCGTAGAGGCCCAGGTAGAGGCTGGCGGCTGCCAGCACCCCCAGGCACCAGAGAAACAGCGCCCGCGAGGTGCTGCTCACTTCATTTCTCAGAATTTCAAAGCGCATGGCTACCCCTTTTGTGAGCGGTGACTGAACCAGCAGGTGTGTCTGTGCTGGTGCCGTCCTGGTAGTAGTGCAGGATGCTTTCTTCGAGATCAGGCTTTTCAAGGTTGAGTTCTTGCACGGTGTAGGTGCCCAGCAGGGAAAGGAGGGCCGGCACCGGATCACGCAGGGTGCCACGAACCAGGGTGCGGTTGCCCTCCTCTCTAGCCGTCAGGGTGGACGCCGGGAGTTGCCGGGCTAGCTGGCTTCGCAATTGATGTGCCACTAGCCCCTCTAGGCTGGCGTGCATTTGCTGACCAGCGGCGTCCCTCAGCTCTGCCACGCTGGCAAGAGCGAGCAGGCTACCGTCTTTGACCACGCCCACCCGATGGGCGGCATGCTGTATTTCGCTGAGAATGTGGGAGGAGAGAAAGACAGTCTGCCCGCGACCAGCCGCTTCGAGGAGTAGCTCCAAAAAGACCTGCTGGACCAGGGGGTCTAGGCCGCTGGTAGGTTCGTCCAAAATGAGCAGGTCAGGTTGGTGCATAAAGGCCTGAATCAAACCGATTTTTTGCTTGTTGCCCTTTGAAAGTTTTGAAATGGGGCGGTTCAGCTCGGCACCTAACCGGCGGATGAGCGAATCATGGTAGGCGGAATCAGCCACGGGGTTCAGCGCAGCAAAGTGCTTGAGCAGCCCCTTGCCGGTGAGGGAGGGGACCGTGAGGAACTCCCCGGGCAGATAGCCGATGTGCCGGCGCAGGGCGGTATTATCGCGCGGATTTTGGCCCAGCACCCGAATGCTGCCGCTCGTAGGGCGCAGGGCGTCAATGAGCATGCGCATGGTGGTCGACTTGCCAGCACCATTGGGGCCGACCAGGCCAAAAATTTCACCTCGGTCAACGCTAACATTCAGCTGGTTGACAGCGGTTTTTGCCCCAAAACGCTTGGTGAGGTCCCGGATGCTCAGGGCGGTATCGGTAGTCTTCACAGCTACCCCTTTCCTCTTTTAGGGTACACCTCAACGCACCATCGTGTGCCCTAGCCTCGGCGCATACGAAGTCCTCGGGGAGTGGGATAAAAACCGGCGGCAAGCAGGGCGGTGCGCAGGGTAATTACCGGGTGCTCGGCCAGCTCTCCCTGCGGGGCTTCAGCCCCGGGCAGGGGAGCCGGGGAGTCCAGGATATCCATGCCACCGGCGGTCTCAAGAGCAATTTTGTCGGCGGCTCCTGCCCGCACCAGCTCACCGAGCAGAGGCGCTGCGGCAGCAATGATGGCGGGGGAATCGGTGAAGGGCAGCACCGTTTTAGCGCCGCGTTCTAGGTAGAGAGCCAGCTGACCGTCCACCAGCACCACGCAAGCACCTGCCTTACGACCCGGGCGGTGTTTGACCGGTGTGCGCTCGGAGTCCCAGGGGGTAACTGCTGGCCAATCCAGGGTGGAGCCGTAAGGGTTAGCAGGGTCAGTGGCGGCCAGTAGGACGGTGCGATGTTTGGTACGCCGCACCGGGGTGTAGACCGGTGAAGCTGAGTTCTCAGCCTGATCAGTATCGGTGGTTACCTCGCCATCCCTGTCATATTCGCGTAGACGGTCCACGGTGCTGGCGCTTGCGAACTGGGCTGCCCCCAGCTGTTCGATGAAGTAACCGCGCCGTGCCAGTCCCTTTTCTTCAGCCACAGAAAGCACCCGGTAGATCCCGGCAAAACCGCCCGGCACATCCTCTACTGCTACCGCTCCACGGGTCAGTACCCCGTAACGGTCCATGAGAAGTTCAGCGCGGGCGTGAGCGGCGACGGTGGAGTCAAGGTCCTCGGTCTCAAGCCGGGACCAGCGGCCAGCGTCCACCGGGGCAGTGGCCGGTGCCGCGGTAGGCCGAGTGCCGGTAGCAACCCCAAACCGGGCACCAGAGAGGCGAGAAGCGCCGCGGCGCATTCCCACGCTGCGAGCGCGCGGAGCAGGCTTGCTCAGCTTATGAGCGGAAGAGCCGCCGGCGAGCATGGCACGCACCGGGGCAAAGGTGTCGTTGGTGGCAAGACCTGCCCAGACCAGGTTCCATAGGGCGGCGGAGATTTCCTTGTCAGGTGGTGGAGTTTCCCCGCTGGCCGTCGCCAGGGCAGTTAGCTGCGCCTGAATCTGGTGGAAGAAGAGCCCCCCAGAGAGCAGAGCGTAGACGGTCTGCTCCAGCGGGTCCAGGGCGGCGAGCGCTTCGGCACGCTCGGCTTCGGTGGGTAGGGTGAGTGCAGCAGTTTCGCCTAGGTGCAGGCTAATCCAACCGTCGTCGCCCGCTAGGGCGCCGTCCCCACTCCAGATGATGTCCCCAGCGCTCATGGCTTTATCGAGCAGTGCGGGGGTGTAGTCGCTGATGCGGGCACGCAACACGAGAGCTTCAAGGGCTGAGGCTGGCAGACGGACCCCAGCCAGTTGGTCCACGACGGTCAGTAGACCGTCGTAGCCGCTCAACATCGCCTTTTCATCGCGCCGCACGCGCGCCCCACTGGTGGCACCAAAAGTGCCGGGTGCAGCGGTGGTTTCAGTAATTTCCCATTCGCCCACGTGCTGCCAGGCGGGCAGGAATCGGGCATAAATATCCCCGGTCACCGGTTCCACATCGGCGCGTAAGGCCGCCAGAGAGCGTGCTCGCAGGGTGCGCAGCACCCCTGAATCTACCCACTCATTACCAGAAGTTTCGGCGGTGCCGGTACGGGCAAAGGCTAGCTCGCCGCGTAGCTCATCGGGTAAGAACTCACCGGAGATGACGCGGCGGTCAGCGGCCAGCGCTCGCAGGGCGCTATCCACAACAGAGACCCCCAGCCCCAGGGCATGAGCAACCTGGGTGGCGGTGAAGGGGGCATGGGTGCGCGCATATCGAGCTACCAGGTCGGTCAGCGGGTTCTCGACCTGCTCTAAGAAGGCAAGGGGCACCCCAATGGGCAGGGGCACACCCAGAGCGTCGCGCAGGCGGGCGGCGTCTTCAACGGCGGCATATACCTCGCGTTCGCGCAGCCGGAAGCGGAAGGCGCGGTTGGCTGCCACGAGATCTTCTAGGAAGCCGCGGGCGGTTTCGAGGGTGACGGTGCTTTCGGCAGGTGCTTCATCTGATGCTGTCTCCGACGCTGGGGTCGGGGAGCTGGCCGCCTCTGGCTGGCGCAGACGGGCGGCGGCATCCTCAGCGCTGAGCGGCCCTAGGCGCCGTAGCAGGTCAGCGGTGCCTTCCACCCCGCGCAGGCGGTAACCGGCAGCGGTGCGTTGCAGACGTTCTTCGGTGGAGCGGATAACATCCACATCCAGTAGCTCGCGCAGCTCGTCTTTGCCCAGGAGTTCTGCTAGCAGAGCCGGGTCTAGTGCCAGGGCAGCGGCGCGGCGTTCGGCCAGCGGGGAGTCGCCATCGTAGAGGAACTGAGCGACGTAGCCAAAGAGCAGGGTACGGGCAAAGGGGGTGGGGTTCTCGGTCTCAATTTCAGAAACCTTGACCTTCTTGCTCTCGATAGACCGGTGCAGGTCTAGAAGGGCAGGCAGGTCATAGACGTCCTGCAGACACTCGCGGGCGGTTTCAAGGAGCAGGGGGAAGCTGGGGTATTTACGGGCAACATCTAATAGTTGGGCACTGCGCTGTCGCTGCTGCCAGAGCGGAGTGCGGCGGCCCGGGTCCTTGCGGGGTAGCAACAGGGCGCGGGCGGCGTTTTCCCTGAAACGGGAGGCAAAGAGAGCTGAGTTGCCCACGCGCTCGGTGACGAGGTCTTCAAGTTCTTGGGGGTCAAAGAGAAAGAGATCCGCGCCGGGTGGTTCGGCTTCCATTGCGGGAATACGCAGTACGATGCCGTCATCGGCGGCCATAGCTGATGCATTGACTCCGTAGCGTTCTTCGGCGCGGACCCCCACCGCCAGCGCCCAGGGGGAGTGCACGGGCATACCCAGGGGTGAGTGGAGCACCACACGCCAGTCGCCCAGCTCATCGCGGAAGCGCTCTAGTACCAGGTGCTGTTCACTGGGGACGTCCCCGGCAGCTTCGACCTGTTCACGTACGTAAGCCATGAGGTTATCAGCTGCCCAGGCATCCAGCCCGGTTTCGCGGAGGCGAGTGTTGGCCGCGTCCGGGGCAGTTTTGATATCGGCGGCTAGCTCGCGGGTGAAGGTGCCCAGGGCTCGGCCCAGGTCCACGGGGCGGCCGGGCGAATCCCCATGCCAGAAGGGTAGGCGGCCGGGGACGCCGGGGGCAGGTGTCACGGTCACCCGGTCATGGCTGATATCTTCGATGCGCCAGGATGAGGCACCCAGGGCGATGACGTCCCCGGCGCGGGATTCATAGACCATCTCCTCATCTAACTCACCCACGCGCTTGGGTGCTTTAGAGTCTTCCGCGCCAGCAATAAAGACCGGGAAGAGGCCACGGTCAGGGATGGTGCCGCCGCTGGTGACGGCAAGCCGCTGGGCGCCGGGGCGGCCCTCGATGGTGCCGGCATCCCGGTCCCACACCACGCGGGGGCGCAGCTCTGCGAACTCATCCGAGGGGTACTTTCCTGCCAGCAAATCGAGGGTCGCCTCAAAGGCAGCTCTGGGCAAGGAAGCGAAGGGAGCGGTGGCGCGTAGTGCCTCAAACCAGGCCTCAACGCTGATGGGGCCCAGGGCGCAGGCTGCTACCGTCTGCTGGGCAAGAATATCCAGGGGGTTGGTGGGAATCGAGAGTGGTTCAATGTGCCCGCCCAACATACGCTGCACGGTGACGGTGGCATTCAGCAAATCGCCACGGTGTTTGGGGTAGAGGTAGCCGCGGGATGTTTCACCCACGCTGTGCCCGGCTCTACCTACTCGCTGTAGACCCGATGCCACCGAGTGGGGGGATTCCACCTGAACCACCAGGTCAACCTTGCCCATATCAATGCCCAGTTCTAGGGAACTGGTGGCGACCACACAGCGCAGCTGCCCTGACTTTAGAGCCTCTTCAATCAGGGTGCGCTGGTCTTTGGAAACAGAACCGTGGTGGGCACGAGCCAGTACCGGCGGCGCCCCGGTAGCGGTGCCCGAACCACCCGCCATCTGTGCTGGTGGGCGCTGAACTGAGGGCGACGCTCCAGCCAGGCGGGAGTCATCGGTTTCTAATCGGGCGGGAGCGCCCTGAGCCAGGGCACGGGCAAGAATGGCAGAGACCGATTCAGGCTGACCATGAGCGTTTGTCTGCTCAGAGCCAGACCCCGAATCAGCGCCGCTGACGGTCGTATAGGTTAGTGCCCCGGTGCGGGCATTGCCGGTGACTTCCCCTAGCTGCCCCCGAGCTTCCAACCGTCCGATGTAAATTTCGTTGAGGCGGGCGGTGAGCTTTTCTGCCAGTCCGCGGGAGTTAGCGAAGACGATGGTTGAGCGGTTAGCTTCCACCAGGTCTACGATGCGCTCTTCAACATGCGGCCAGATGGACGCCTGGTAGCCAGAATTATCCCGCGGCTGCTCAGCCGGTGGGGAAGACTCCACCTCTTCGATATTAAAACCGGCAGGTAGGGCACCCGAGGCTGGCTGGGTGAAATCAGAGTCGGTGAGCTTGGGTCCAGCAGAATGAACATCGGTGTCTAGTTCTTCTTCGCCGGGGAAGACTCCCACCGCGTCGAAGAGTGCCCGCTCGGCATCATGAGAGGGGCTGGCTGCTGTGCGAGGGGGCTGGGGGAAGTCATCAAAGAAGCCGTCACCGGCACCCGGTTCTGCTGGGCTGCTACCTGCGCCCTTGCCCACTGCTGGCCCCGTCACGGGTCTGATGCCCAGGGCGTCAGCCAGGGTGATGCCCTGGGGCAGGCTTTCCGCTAGACCCGCACCGGTGGCAGGGTCTGACTCTTGCGCCAGAGAGTCGGTGTGTATAGCCCCGTCATCATAGGTAGGGATAGCGGCTTCATAGTCCCTGACCCTTTTCTGGGTACGTTGGTTGAGCTGGTCTACAAAGCTGGGTTTGGTTGGGGTGTCTGTACCTGCCGCCCCAGCGGTGTTCGAGGCTGAAGAGTTGTTGACGAAGCCGCCGGCGTTAGGGCCGCCTAGCGCGGTCATATCGGGCACCGGCACCGAGACAGTTAGCTCCCACTTCTTTTCAGAGGGTGGGCGCACCACTTCAACGGGTGCGCTACCGCCCAAGAAACGAGCGACGGTTTCTACTGGTTCTACGGTGGCAGAGAGCCCAATGCGTTGGGCGGGGGCGGGCAGAATCTGATTAAGTCTCTCCAAAGTCACCGCCAGGTGCGCGCCACGCTTGGTGCCAGCCACGGCGTGCACCTCATCAATAATGACGGTGTGTACCCCGGTGAGGGTAGAGCGTGCCTTGGAGGTCAGCATCAAAAAGAGGGACTCGGGGGTTGTAATGAGAATGTCCGGCGGGGAGGAAATAAGGGCGCGGCGCTCCTTAGGCGGGGTGTCTCCGCTGCGCACTCCCACCCGCACCTCAGGCGGTTGAACCCCTAAGCTTTTTGCTGTTTGAGCAATACCAATCAGCGGGGCACGCAGGTTCCGTTCTACGTCCACACCCAGGGCTTTGAGGGGCGAGATGTAGAGAACCCGGGTACCGCCCACCGGTGCGGACGCCGCGCCCCCGCTGCCCTGGCCAGCAGAGCCGGCCTCGGCACGGGCGTCGTTTTCAAAGTGCAACCTATCGAGCGCCCAGAGAAAGGCTGAGAGTGTTTTACCTGAACCCGTGGGGGCAACAATCAGGGCATGCTGACCTGCACTAATAGCCTTCCATGCGCCGGCCTGAGCTGCTGTAGGCGCTGAAAACGCCCCGGTAAACCAGGTGCGTGTGGGGGCAGAGAAGTGGGCGAGGGCTTCGTGCGGTTGATCAGCGGTCATTGTCCCATTATCCCGTAGACCGGTCAGAAAGCACCCTTTGTATGCCAGGTGGCGAGCAACCAGTTCGAAGCGATGAGGCGGGTGTAAAATCAAAACCGTAAATATTTTCTTGGTAAAGGAATGTTATGGCGCTATCTGTCTCAGCCCGCGAAGAGCTCTTCATTACCCCACGCACCGTCTCTCACTTCACCGATCAAGAAGTCACCGATGAGATGCTGCGAGAGATTTACAACCTCACCAAAATGGGCCCCACCGCTTTCAACTCCCAGCCCCTGCGCATCACCTGGGTGCGTTCAGCAGAAGCCCGCCAGCGTCTGGCTGCCCACATGGTCGCTTCTAACCGGGCAAAAACCATCGCCGCACCCGTGACCGCTATCCTCGGCTTTGACCGCAACTGGTTCCAGCGCTTTGGCGAGTTCAATCCCCGTTCAGCGCCGAATATGCAGCCCATGTTTGAAGGTAACCCCGAGGCAGCTGACGGCACCGGGGCGCTTTCAGCCCATCTGCAGGCAGGCTACTTTATTACCGCCGTCCGCGCCCTGGGCCTGGACGCTGGCCCCATGACCGGTAGCGACCTAGCAGCTATCACCACGGAGTTCCTTGCCGACAAAAACCAGCAGGCCTTCCTCATCGTCAATCTTGGATACGGCATTGAGCCCAGCTACCCCCGCAACTTGCGTTTTGAATTTGAGGACGTCACCGAAACCATCTAGCTTTCCGGATTAAAGAGCTAAGGGCGGTAAAGCACGAGTGCTTTACCGCCCTTTCGCTAAGACTCATGGTGGCAGGCTTGAGTCTAGGGGTTTGCCCCTACCGCACCCACCGATAGCTGTGAAATCTGGCTGTTAGAGCAGGCTTCTGCGGGGAAGTTCAGCACCAGAGCCTGTGAAGCTCCGGGTGCCTGTACGGAGTACCCTGCCGAAGGCTGGGCTTGGCAACTTTCACCGAAGAGCTGCGCTCGGGTTTCGCGCAGGGTAGCGCTAACGCTCTGGTTAGTGCCCAAGACGGTGCCTGAGGCTGACCATTCAGTAGCTTGAGCTGCACTGGCGCCAATCTGGTGGTTTGAGGCGTCCACATAGTGCACCGATGGGTAGCCACTCATGGTGCAGTCAGACTCGCCAGTATTGGTGAAGGTGAGCGTGATGTAGCGAGAACCGGCAGCTCCAACTCCTTCGGCTACAGCCGCTGATATGTAGAGCTGGTCGTAGTCGCAGACGGCCACTCCTGCCGCAGAACTCGGTGCCTGGCGCGGAGCTTCACTAGCCTCTTGTGGTGGCTCGCCGGTGGAAACTGGGGTGGGTTCCACGGTGGTCACGGTGCCGGTGGGCACCGGTTGAGATGTAACCTCTGACCCCGGCGCAGGCGTTTTTTCAATAACCTGAGGAGAAGGAGCCGTTGCAGTGGGGCTGGGCTGGGCGCTGGGCGTAACCGTAGCAGTTGGGGTGGTGCTGGGAGCGCTGGTTGAGGACGCTGGGCTACTGGGGCTTACTACTTGTTCCTGGGAGTTAGACTGGGACGCACCGCAGGCACTCAGGAACAAAAGTGCAGCCAGACTGCCGAGGGCTGCGATTTTGGGGGATCTGATCATAGGCTGTCTACATCCCGGGTTGCAGGGTGATGTGAGCGCCGTCCATGCCCTCGGAATACTGGGTTTGGCAGCTGAGACGCGAGCATTCGTTGGCGACGTCGTCAATCATATCGAGTAGGTCTTCTTCCGCTTCTTCGCGGGGGAGGGACGCCTCAATGTGGTCGGGGTCAATAAAGGCGTGGCAGGTGGCGCAGGAGGCGTTGCCGCCGCAGGTTGCCAGCACGGGGAAACCGCCAGCGATTACTGCCTCAAGCATGGTCTGGTCTGATTCCCAGGTGAGCTCTTTGGTCTCACCGTTTTCGTCGGTGACAGTGATGTTTACGGTCATCGGTTTACTCCTCGTTTTTAGCGGCGGTCACCGGGCAGGTGGCCGTGTGTCTTCCCTCATTTTATGGGGGGCCAGGGGGCTGGCCCCTATTTTGTGGTGAATGCTACGTTCATGTGTCTCTTTGTATACCGTACATAGAATAATGGGGCACGAAAAAACCGGCCTCCCGAAGGAGACCGGCTTGTGATGTGCGCCCGAAGGGATTCGAACCCCCAACCTTCTGATCCGTAGTCAGATGCTCTATCCGTTGAGCTACAGGCGCATTTTGCATTAGCTGGTTTCATCAACCTGCCTCAGCAACAGGTAATACTTTACGCAGGTTCTTAAAGGTGCGCAAATTGAAATCCCGTGACGGTTGTCTCAGCTGGCTCCTTCGGTATGTAAATTCCTTGAGATAGCAAGGTTTTTGGTGTGAAAATTATTTTTAGAGGGGACTGGACCAACAGTTTTCTGTTGCCTGCGCCACGGGCCTGAGCGTTAGGTGTCGAAATATTTTGTCAGATGCAGAAAAAAACAATCAATCTGGGTACGCTGGTTACACACGATGAAGTGATGTGTGCACCGCTTGCACGACGCGTTCATTCATATCCATGGGTGGCGCGTTTTCTATTTTTGCCTGTTTGACTACGGCCTTAGGCGAAGAGGAGAAGCAGGTGCACGTCGTCCGGCACAGTGGAGTGCCGGTTGAACAAACCTAAAGGGGAAGCGTCAGATGACTGACTTTTCAATTGAAAACGTATCCGCCCAGGCACCCACCACGCATGCAGAGTTGCTGCAGTGGGTTGCTGATATTGCACAGATGACTCAGCCTGACCGCATCTACTGGGCCGATGGAACGCAGCAGGAATACGACCGTTTGGCGGGGGAACTGGTTGAGGCTGGCACCTTCCGTAAGCTGAGCGACCACGAATTCCCTAACTCATATGTAGCGTTTTCTGATCCCGACGATGTTGCTCGCGTTGAGGAGCGCACCTTTATCTGCTCAGAGACCGAAGAGGGCGCCGGCCCCACCAATAACTGGCGCGATCCTCAGGAAATGAAGCAGACCCTGACCGGTCTCTTCACCGGTTCCATGCGCGGCCGCACCATGTACGTCATCCCCTTTGTCATGGGCTCGGTGGACGCTACCAACCCCAAGTTCGGTGTTGAAATTACCGACTCAGCTTACGTGGTCTGCTCGATGCGCATCATGGCGACCATTGGCACTGAGGTCTTGGATAAGATGACCGCCACCAACGCTTTCTTTGTGAAAGCACTGCACTCAGTGGGTGCTCCTCTGGAAGCCGGTCAGCAGGATGTCCCCTGGCCCTGCAACCCCGAGAAGTACATTGTGCAGTTCCCCGAGAGTCGTGAAATCTGGTCCTTCGGTTCGGGCTACGGCGGTAACGCCCTGCTGGGTAAGAAGTGCTACGCCCTGCGTATCGCCTCAGCGATTGGCCGTGATGAGGGCTGGATGGCTGAGCACATGTTGGTTCTCAAGGTGACTAACCCAGAGGGTAAGAGTAAGTTCATGTCTGCTGCCTTCCCTTCAGCCTGCGGTAAAACTAACTTTGCCATGATGGACCCTACCGTTGAGGGCTGGAAGACCGAGATGGTGGGCGATGATATCGCCTGGATCGAATTCCGTGACGGTAAGCCCTTTGTGGTTAACCCTGAAGCAGGTCTTTTTGGTGTTGCTCCCGGGACCGGCTGGTCCACTAACCCCAATGCTATGCGCGCTGTCGCCAAGGGCAACACCATCTTTACTAACGTTGCGCTCACCGATGACAATTCAGTGTGGTGGGAAGGTAAGACCGATGAGGTGCCCGAGCACCTGATCGACTGGCAGGGTAATGATTGGACGCCGGAATCCGGCCGTCCCGCTGCCCATCCCAACTCTCGCTTCTGCACCCCCATTGCCCAGGCTGACATACTGGCTGAAGAGTACTACGCTCCGGATGGCGTGCCCCTGTCTGCCATCATCTTCGGAGGTCGTCGCAAGACCACTGTGCCCCTGGTGACCGAGGCAAGTAGCTGGGAGCAGGGTGTCTTCCGCGGTGTCACGCTTTCATCAGAGACCACCGCTGCCGCTAAGGGCGCTGTGGGTGTGGTGCGTCGCGACCCCATGGCGATGTTGCCCTTCATCGGCTACAACGCTGGTGAGTACATCCAGCACTGGATTGATCTGGGCAAGAAGCACGGCGAAGAAAACATGCCCAAGATTTACTACGTCAACTGGTTCCGTCGCACCCCTGACGGTGGCTTTGCGTGGCCCGGTTTTGGTGAGAACTCCCGCGTGGTTAAGTGGATCTTTGACCGACTGGAGGGAACTGCTGGCGGTGAAGAAACCTTCCTGGGTGTCGTCCCCGGCCCTGGTGACCTGGATGTCACCGGTCTTGATATCACCGAGGCTGAGTTGCAGGCTGCTCTGGCTGTCAATAAGGATGAGTGGGCACAGGAGCTGCCAGGCATGGACGAATGGTTGACCGCCCTAGGCGATAAGCTACCTGCTGAGATGCATGCCCAGCGTGACGCACTAGCTGAGAACCTGGCGTCCTAAACCAGACCTGTAAGAGGGGCTCTTGTTCATATTGAGCAAGAGCCCCTCTTTGGTGTTCGCTATCGTGGCTTCCTGTGAAGTTCATTCCAAAATCATTTTTTCTCTTGTGCTGGAACTTAAGGAGTATAAAACTGTAACAGTTACCATCCTTAGAGGTTCTTGTTCGTTATTTCCGAACTAATAAATAATCTCGATATTAAGGATCATCCCGGCTATCACTAGGAGCTACGCAATGCGACTCACCGCTTTTTCAGACGTCTCATTGCGCATCCTTATGCTTCTTTCTGGTCTTGACGGGCAGAAAGTCTCCACTCAGACCATTGCTGAGGGTGTGGGTACCCCCTATAACCACGTGGCTAAGTCGGTAGCTTTCTTGGTGAATATGGGCCTCCTCGAATCAACCCGTGGACGCACCGGCGGGGTTCTCTTATCGGACGCCGGTCGGGCGGCAACTGTCGGCCAGGTACTGCGGGCTACCGAGAACGGTGTGGCTATGGTGGAGTGCGAGGGCGGGTCTACCGACTGCCCTATGCGCCATGCCTGCTCCCTAAGGAGCGTTCTTGCTCATGCTCGTGAGGAGTTCTTTAAGTTGCTAGACCCTGTAGTCATTTCTCAGCTGCCCAACGAGAAGCAAATGGGGCCTGTCTTTGTGGAGTTGGGGTTGGGGCCTCTTGGTGGAGCAAGAAGTTTGCCCTCAGCCGCCTAGTGCTGATTGACGAAAACAAAACTGCTGACACAACCGGGTGTCAGCAGTTTCTTTTTCTTCTTTATTTCGCATTTATTATGCTAAATTGGGTGAGGTTGAGAAACACTCAGTTATTAAGGAGACGGATATGCTGTCCGAGAAGTCCCGCCCCGTCATCGAGGCCACCCTGCCCGTTATTGCGGAGCGCATTAATGACATCACCCCCGATTTTTACCAGCGCATGTTCACCGCCCGCCCTGACCTCATGGACGGCCTGTTCTCACGCTCATCCCAGCTAGAGGGCACTCAGCCCAAGGCACTGGCAGGCTCTATCGCCGTCTTTGCCTCCTACATCCTGGCTCACCCCGGCAAGTACCCCGATGAGGTGCTCTCCCGCGTCGCCCACAAGCACGCTGCTCTTGGCCTGCGTGAAGAAGAGTACCCCACTGTTTACAAGTATCTCTTCGAGGCAATCGCAGCTAACCTGGGCGATATTCTGACTCCCGAAATCGCTGAAGCCTGGACCGAGGTTTACTGGCTCATGGCAGATGCCCTCATTAAGCTCGAAAAGGGGCTTTACGCTGTTCAGGCGAACAACGCCATGTTCGCCCCCTTCGCTATTGTGAGCCGTGAAGAGACCGGTGAGAACGTGGTTGTTCTGACCCTTGAGCCCGCCAACGCTATCGCCATGACCGACGCTGTTGCCGGCCAGTACGTCTCTATCATCACTAAGGCTAAAGACGGTCTGCGTCAGCCTCGCCAGTTCACCCTGCTGCCCTCTGAGAAGAACCAGCGCCGTGTTGCTATCAAGCTGGACCTCGAGGGCGAGATGACTCAGATTCTGCACGAGAAAAAGGTGGGCGACATCCTTCAACTCTCTAACCCCTACGGTGATGTGACCCTGGGTGTTTTCGGCGATTCAGAAAATCAGCCCCTCTACCTCTTCTCAGCAGGTATTGGCGTGACCCCCATGATCGCTTTCCTTTCAGAGCTGGCAGCTGCCGGCTCCAAGCGTGAGGTCATTGTGGTCCATGCTGACCGCTCTTTCACCACCTGGCCTCTACGCGATGAGATGACCGAGTACGTCAACCTCATCGAGAACGCCAAGCTGGTTTCCTTCGTTGAAGCAGGCGGCGAAGGCAATTTCGAAGGCCGCGTAGACATTAGCAAGCTGGGCGTCCCTGCTCACGCTTCAGCCTACCTCTGTGGCCCGCTGCCTTTCATGCAGGGTGTGCGCTCCCAGCTCATTGAGGCTGGTGTTCCCGGTACCAACATCCAGTACGAGATCTTCGGCCCTGACCAGTGGATGCTGCACGACCAGGCACGCGGCTAGTCTGGCCTTAATATAGAGCACCTCCTTAAAATGAAGAAGCGGTGGGCACGTAAATCGTGTCCACCGCTTCTTCTTATCTTTGGTTAGCTTTCGCGAACGATTGCAAGAATCTCATCGCGGACACGCTCCATGGTCGCTTGGTCCGGCGCTTCAAGGTTGAGGCGCAGGAAGGGCTCGGTGTTAGAAGGGCGCAGGTTAGCCCACCAACCTTCGGTCTTGTGCTCGAAGGTGGTGCCATCCATGGTATTGATGTCCACGGTGTCGCCGTAGTGGTCGGCAACGCGGGCAATGGCGCCGGCCTTATCCTCAAGCTCTGAGTTAATCTCACCGGAGGGGACATAGGGGGAGTACTTCGCACCAATCTCTGAGAGCGCCTTCTTGGAGGTGCCCAGTGCTGCCAGCACGTGCATAGCAGCTAGCATGCCGGTGTCAGCGTTGAAGAAGTCCTTGAAATAGTAGTGGGCTGAGTGCTCGCCGCCGAAGACGCCATTTTCTTTTGCCATGACAGCCTTGATAAAGGAGTGGCCTACACGGGTCTTGATGGCCTTGCCACCCTTAGCCTCAACCAGCTCGGGTACAGCCTTTGAGGTAATCAGGTTGTAGATGATGACTGGCTCTGCGTTGCCTTCTGCCTGGGCGCGGGCGATTTCACGCTCTGCAACCAGTGCGGTAATCGCTGAGGGGGTGACAGGTTCACCCTTTTCGTCGATGACGAAGCAGCGGTCGGCGTCGCCGTCAAAAGCAAGACCGATATCAGCGCCGTGCTCAACTACTGCTTTCTGTAGATCTACCAGGTTGGCAGGCTCCAGAGGGTTAGCAGGGTGGTTGGGGAAAGAACCGTCTAGCTCGAAGTAGAGGGGAACGATATCCAGGGGCAGACCGGGCAGGATGGTGTCGCCCAGCACGGCGGGGGTGGTCATGCCGCCCATGCCGTTACCGGCGTCCACTACAACCTTGAGGGGGCGGATGCCCGAGAGGTCCACCAGGTTGCGCAGGTATTCGGAGTAGCCCTTCAGCACATCCTTTTCGCTGACCGTTCCTGGGGTTTCAACGGTGGGTATGGTGCCCCCGTTCAGGTATTTCTGTGCCAGGTCGCGTACCTCGAAGAGACCGGATTCTGAGGAGATGGGCACCGCACCGGCCTTGGACATTTTCATGCCGTTGTACTCGGCGGGGTTGTGCGAGGCGGTGAAGGTAACACCGGCTGCATTCTCTACACCGCAGGCGTAGTAGAGCTCATCGGTAGAAATCAGACCGATGTTAATGACGTTTGCGCCGCGGGCAGTGGCGCCTTCAGCGAATGCTTCCATGAATTCGCTGCCTGAGGGGCGCATATCGGCACCGACCAGGACGTTCTGGCCCGCCAGTTCAAGCACGTCAACGAAGGCAGCGCCGGTGGCGCGAACGGTTTCTGCGGTGATGGTTTCCCCCACAATGCCGCGAACATCGTAAGCCTTAAAAGATGCAGTTAAATCAATAGTATTCACAGGGCTAGTCTAGTAGTCTGGACAGGTTCTACGGCTTAGGTCAAGGCTAATTCTGCTGTGATTTATGGCGATAAACACCCGGGGGTAAACCCTGCATAGCTGTCGGCGACAAGGGGTCCATGGTTTCATAGTGAGTATGGGTGAATTATTTTCTCTTGATAATCCGATTCAGAATTATGCGTGGGGCTCACGTGAAACGCTGGGGCTCATGCGTGGTGTGCCCGTACCCACTGAAGCACCTGAGGCTGAACTGTGGGTGGGCGCTCACTCGTCTGCACCCTCCCTGGCACACGTGGACGGCGGCGCTCAGCCGTTGGACACGCTGGTGGCGCAGAACCCCGACCGGTTTCTGAACCCGAGGCGAGAGAACGATACTTTCCCTTTTCTATTCAAAATTCTTGCCATTGAGTCGCCCCTGTCGATTCAGGTTCACCCCACTGCTCAGCAGGCTGCTCGCGGGTATCGGGAAGAAGAGGCGCGTGGAGTTGCCCTGGATGACCCTACCCGCAATTACAAGGACCAGTTCTCTAAACCAGAGACCCTTATCGCACTGACCCCCATGCGCATTCTCACCGGCGTGCGGGACTTCGCTGAGTTACGTGGCTTTGCTACCACCCTCAAGCTGGACTGGCTCAACGGCGTTCTGGCCCAGGCAAAGACTCCCCGTGATCTGCTGGTTGCGATTGTGCGTATTCCTCATGACGCCGCTAGTACAGCGACCGCTAAAACCGTCAAAGCTGCCAAGAAATGGGCTAAAAAGCATCGGGACGTGCAGGAGCAGAACTCTGCAATTGCCGGTGCGGTTGAACTGGTTGCCCTGGTGGACGCTAAGTACCCGGGGGATCGCGGTCTGCTGTTGGCTTTGGTGATGAACCTGCTGCACCTGAAACCCGGCGATGCTGTCTTCACTCCTGATGGTCAGGTGCACGCCTATGTTTCGGGTACGGCTATTGAGCTGATGTACCCCTCCGATAACGTGATGCGAGCGGGCCTGACCAGCAAGCACGTTGATGAAGAAGAACTTATCACCGTTTTGGGCGAGCACCAGAACATCCCTACCATTCAGCGTCCTGCCGCGGGTGCCCTGGCAACCTACACCATGTGGGATGAGCGCTTAAGCGTCACCCGCCTGAGCGTCACAGAGGGCGAAGAGCTCGCCCTTCCCCTGGAAGGCGTTGCTGTGACTCTCTGCACAGCTGGCACCGTGGTGGTGCGTGATGAGACCAAGACCTTTACCCTCACCGGCACCCAGTCTGTCATGTACGTGGGCGATCCTGGCCAGCTAAGTGTTGCGGGGCAGGGCGAACTCTACATAGCTGCCCAGCGCTAGACCCCCTCTGACATCTACTAAGATAGGGGTGTATCTCGCACGTAACCATCGTGCCCAGCGCTATCAAGGACCAGTATGAAAATCATCCTGACTGTCACCGGCCTCGACCATGAAGGCATCATCGCAGGCGTCACCGGCAAGCTCGCCGAGCGCAAGGTTAATATCGAAAACCTCTCCCAGACTCTGATGCAGGGCTACTTCACCATGATTCTGCAGGGCAGCTTTGATGAAAACCAGCAGTCCATCACCGAGCTACAAGAAGCTATGAAGCCGGTAGAAGAGCAGCAGCAGGTGCAGATTCGCATCCAGTCCGATGCCATTTTCCAGGCCATGCATACCCTCTAGGAGCACCATGTTTTCCGATCGTTCAAGCTCCGTTCTTGAGACCCTGCAGATGATTGACGAGGACCGCCTCGATATCCGCACGGTCACTATGGGTATCTCCCTGCTGGATTGCGCTGACTCAGATGGCGCCGTCGCCCGCCAAAAAATCTACGACAAAATCACCTCCCGCGCTGCTCGCCTGGTGGAGGTAGCTGAGGGCATCGAAGCTGAGCTGGGCATCCCCATCATCAACAAGCGCATTTCGGTGACCCCTATCGCTCTGGTTGCCGGCGCCAGCCAAGACGAAGACTACGTAGAGTTCGCTAAGACCCTAGACGCCGCCGCTAAGGCTGTAGGGGTTAACTTCATCGGCGGTTTCACCGCTCTGGTTGATAAGGGCGCCACCCCTGCCGATGAGAAGCTGATGCGTTCCATTCCGCGCGCGCTCAACGAGACCGATGTGGTCTGTGCGTCCGTCAATATCGGCTCATCTCGCGCCGGCATCAACATGACGGCGGTGCGTACCATGGGTGAGATCATCCGTGAAACCGCTGAAGGTTCAGCGGAGGCTCACGGCTTCGGTTGCTCCAAGCTGGTGGTCTTCGCCAACGCTGTTTCAGATAACCCCTTTATGGCAGGTGCCTTCCACGGCGTCCAAGAGGCAGACACCGTGGTCTCTGTGGGCGTCTCGGGCCCCGGCGTCATCAAGCGAGCACTGGAAAGCGCTCGCGGTGAATCCTTTGACGTCTGCGCTGAGGTTATCAAGAAAGCAGCCTTCAAGATTACCCGCATGGGTCAGCTGGTAGGCACCCTGGCGGCTGAACGCCTGGGTGTTGAATTCGGCATCGTCGATCTGTCCCTGGCACCTACCGCTGAGGTGGGCGATTCGGTGGCGCACGTGCTGGAAGAAATGGGCCTGGAATCGGTGGGTACCCACGGTACCATTGCCGCCCTTGCTCTGCTCAACGACGCGGTGAAGAAGGGCGGGCTCATGGCCTGCTCGCACGTAGGTGGCCTATCTGGCTCCTTCATCCCGATTTCTGAGGATATCGGTATGATTGAAGCCGCTGCCGCCGGCAAGATTACCTTGGATAAGCTAGAGGCCATGACCGCTATCTGCTCGGTAGGTTTGGATATGGTGGCTATTCCCGGTGACACCCCGGCGTCCACCATCGCGGCCATGATTGCCGACGAAGCGGCAATTGGCGTCATGAACCACAAGACCACCGCCGTGCGTGTCATTCCTGCTATCGGACTAGAAATCGGTGACATGGTGGAGTTCGGTGGCCTGCTGGGTCGCGCCCCCGTCATGCCTACCCACCCCGAATCGGCTGAGCTCTTTGCCGCTCGCGGCGGTCGCATTCCCTCACCGGTGCATGGCTTCCGTAACTAGACCTCTTGATTAAAACTGCGGCCCCCTATTCAGCTGATAGGGGGCCGCAGTTTTTATGTGGCTAGTCGCCGTTATCTCCGTCAGTTCCGGGTTCTGGGCGTCAGGCGCACTGTCACCTTGGGGAGGAACCAGCCGATGAGCGGACCGATGGTGAAGGCAATGAGTAGAGTACCGATACCGAACTGGCCACCCATGGCGATACCGGCAAGCACTACGCTGACCTCTAGCAATGAACGCACTAGCCAGACCGGGCGTCCGGTCACCCGCACCAGGCCGGTCATAAGACCATCGCGCGGACCGGAGCCGAACTGCGCACCCAGGTAGAGAGCATCAAAGAAAGAGAAGAGCAGGATACCCGCCAGCAGGTAGGCCCACTGCAGCAATGTATGAGAGGGGTCGGGAATTAAGCCCATAGCAACATCCGCTGAAAGACCCACCAGCACGGCGTTAGCCAGGGTGCCCAGCCCTGGCATCTCTTTGAGGGGAATCCAAAAGAGCAGCACCACAAAAGAAGTGATGATGGTAATCAACCCGTAGGAGGCTCCGGTGAGTTCCATGATGCCTAGAGTGAGCACATCCCAGCCCAGGGCGCCCAACCCTGCCTTGATGAGAAGAGCGCAGGACGCGCCAAAGCCGATCAGTCCGATGACGAGCATGGGTAGGCGCAGGGCCAGCTTGCCAGCTCGTAGCTGCTGCAGTGGCGTCAGATGGGCCAGGGATGAGGGGCTTGTTTGGGGCATCCTTCCATCATAGGGTTTGCCGTCAGTTCTCTGAAAACACCGGTGTGATGCAATCAATTTTTGAGATGGAAACCCTTGTTGTCGACAGCAAAAATCGGTGATTTAGAGCGGTGAAAAATATAGAAGGGATATTCTACTAAGCCAATCTCAACCTCTGCAGAGACGGTCTGTCTACAAAGACTGCAGTTCAATAGGAATACTGTATCTAGTGGTTGTATTTCTAAGGAGCTACTAGATGTTGTTGTCAAATGTTGATCGTCTTGAAACGGCTATCGAACAGTTGAGGGCTCAGGATTCTGCGGTCATTCATGAAAACGCTAATAAGGACGCCACCGTTTTCAATACCCAGCGTGATCTCACCGCTGGTGCTGTGGCTAAAACCTATGCCCTTACCCGTCTACTTCCTCCCCGGGTGGCTGAAGCCCACGAGCGAGGTGACATCCATTTTCACGATCTGGACTATTCCCCCTACTCGCCCATGACCAACTGCTGCCTGATCGATATTGACGTCATGCTGCGCCAGGGTTTCCGCATCGGCAACGCTAACGTCGAGTCGCCCCGGTCTATCAATACTGCCACCGCTCAGATTGCCCAAATTATTGCCAACGTTGCTAGCTCCCAGTACGGGGGCTGCTCGGTAGACCGCATTGATGAGGTGCTGGCACCCTACGCTCAGCTCAACTACCGCAAGCACCTGGCGGAGGCTACCCTCTGGGTAGAGCCGGCCCGGCAAGAGGACTACGCCCGCATCAAAACCGGTAAAGACATTTACGATGCTATGCAGTCTTTGGAGTACGAAGTCAACACCCTCTATTCCTCTAATGGACAGACTCCTTTTGTGACCTTGGGCTTTGGTCTGGGCACTGGTAGGTGGGAGCGGGAGGTTCAGCGGGCTATTTTGCAGGTGCGTCTGGCAGGTATCGGCAAGGACGGTTATACCGCGATTTTCCCCAAACTGGTCTTTGGGTTGCGTCGGGGCATCAACCTCGAAAAGGGGGACCCCAACTACGACCTCAAGCAGCTGGCCCTGGAATGTTCGGTCAAGCGGATGTACCCGGATGTGCTCAGTTACGACAAAATTGTGGAACTGACCGGTAGCTACAAGGTGCCTATGGGCTGCCGTTCTTTTCTGCAGAGCTGGCAGGACGAGGCAGGGCAAGAGGTTAGCGCCGGTCGTATGAACCTGGGGGTCGTCACCCTTAACCTGCCCCGCATCGCGCTGGAAACTACACCCCAAGCTAGGGTAGGGGCGTCGGCTTTGAGCGAGCAGGAGCGGCAGGGTGCCTTAACGGATTTCTGGAACCTTCTAGAGGACCGGCTTGAAACTGCACGGCAGGCTCTCTTTTACCGTGCTGAGCGCTGTACGCAGGCACTGCCTGAGAATGCCCCTATCCTTTACCAATACGGAGCCTTTGGGCGGCGGGTAGAGAAAGGGGAGTCAGTGACCCCTTTTTTTACTGGCTACCGCGCCACTATTTCCCTGGGCTACATTGGGCTTTATGAGGTGGGCACGGTCTTTTTTGGCCCCGACTGGGAAGCTAACCCGGCGGCTAAAGCCTTCACCTTGGAGGTTCTAGCGCGGCTCAAGCAAAAGGCTGCTGAGTGGAGCGAACATACCGGGTTCTGGTTCTCCGTCTACTCGACGCCCAGTGAATCCCTGACCGACCGCTTTGCCCGGCTAGATTCTGACCGTTTTGGGCCGGTTGAGCACATTACCGATAAGGGCTACTACACCAACTCTTTCCACCTGGACGTTCGAAAGAAGGTCAGCCCCTTTGAGAAGCTGGACTTTGAGAAGGACTACCCTGCCTACGCTTCGGGCGGCTTCATTCATTACTGTGAGTACCCGCCCCTAACTCATAACCCACAGGCACTGGAAGCTGTCTGGGATTATGCCTATGACCGGGTGGGTTACCTGGGAACCAACACTCCCATTGATGCCTGTTTTGAGTGCGGTTTTGGCGGAGAGTTTGAGCCCACGGCAGACGGTTTTACCTGTCCTCAATGCGGCAATGCTAACCCGGAAACCTGCGATGTGGTCAAGCGGACCTGCGGTTATCTGGGGAACCCGGTTAAGCGTCCTATGGTGGCGGGGCGCCACCGCGAAATTGTCGCTCGGGTTAAGCACTATGACGGGAGCAAATCCCTAGCTGAGGGCGGTTTCTTCGATGACTAGCCTGACAAGGTCGGACGAGTCCCCGCGGCAGCCTCCCGCTGACGGTAGTTGGAATTCAGCCCGGTTTTCAGCCGACTACCTGGCTAGCTACCAGCCTTTCAGTTTCACAGACGGGCCAGGCGTCCGCTGCGCCGTCTATGTCTCTGGGTGCCCCTTTGCCTGCGCGGGCTGTTATAACCGGGCGGCCCAGAGTTTCCGTTACGGGCAGCCTTTTACCGAACAGATGGAGCAGCGCATTATGGCTGACCTCGCACAACCCTATGTGCAGGGGCTTAGCCTATTGGGGGGTGAACCCTTTCTCAACACCGGGCTCTGCCTGCGCCTGGCTCGGCAGGTGCGGGCAGAGCTACCTGATAAGGATATTTGGTGCTGGAGCGGCTACACCCTGGAACAACTTCGGGGTTCGGTGAATGCCGGTAACACCGACCAGGGAGAGCTGTTAGAACTCATCGATGTGCTGGTAGACGGCCCCTTTATCGAAAGCCGCAAAGACCTCTCTCTGGCCTTCCGCGGCTCCAGCAACCAGCGCGTCCTTCACCTGAAGACCGATGAGGCAGTCCCTACCTAACAAACCCTGTCATCATTGCCTCAAAAGCTAGGCGGGGGCTGGCATTGCTCTGCAGACGGCGCCGGGTAGCGGCAACAGCGTCCAGGCGGGCAAGGGTGTGTTCTGCGGAGCCAGCTGCTGCATAGTCGTAGAGGCCCTGGCCCAGGTGGGCGTTGATGAGCGCCGAATCGGTGCGCAGCTGTAGGGTCAGCACATCCCTCAACACGGTCTGAATATCAGCCAGGAAACGGTCCAGGGTATCAGTCTGTATGCGCTTGGCGCGACGTTTCTGATCCTCTTCTAGCTGACGTAACTGCGAGCGGTGAGTGGGCGAGAGCCGCTCACCGTCCTCGTAGCCTAAGGACGTCAGCAGAGCAGCTCGCTCCGTGTCATTACGGGCGCTAGCATCTGCTTCAGCTTCAGCTTCGGCAATGGAAATCAGTTCGTCGGCTGCTTCCATCGCAGCAGCCACGGTAGGCAGGGAGATCGGTAGACGCACCACCCTACTGCGGCGCTTACGCGCATCTTCATCCTCGGCCAGCCTGCGAGCTACCTCAAGGTTGCCTTGAGACATACGGGCCGCCAGTTCAGCGGCCTCCGGCGCGTGCCCACCTGAGACCAGAGCGGCAGTAACAGCATCAGTGGTGGGTACCCTTAGGTTTACCGGGCGGCAGCGTGACCTGATTGTCACCAGCACATCGGCGGGGGAGGGCGCAGTCAACAGCCAAATAGTATGTGGCGGCGGCTCTTCAATCGCTTTGAGCAGCACGTTCGAGGTGCGTTCAGGCATGCGGTCCGCATCCTCAATCAGCATGACGCGCCAGCGCCCCACTGCCGGGCGATCTTGCGCCCGCACCACAAAATCACGAGCCTCGTCGATAGTAATCTGCGTTTTTTCGGTTCTGAAATGCACAAAATCCGCGTGGGACCCACTCAGCACGGTCTGGCAGGAACGGCAGGTACCACAGCCGCGCTGGCCGAGTTCGCGCTCGCAGAGCAGGGCAGCTGCAAAGGCGAGGGCTGCGGTCTCCCGCCCGGCTCCGGGCGGGCCGGTAAAGAGCCAGGCATGGGTGGGGCGTTCATCGGCGGACGCCCGCTGCAGGGCTGTCAGCGCATCGGGCTGGCCGATGAGGGTATCCCAGACGCTCATGAGAGCACCTTCAAGGCTGCTGCTAAGACGTCCCGGTGCACTTCCTGAACAGACCGTGCACCGTCAATCACCGCGTAGCGTGCGGGGGCAGCCGCGGCGCGGGCGCGGAAGGTTTCGTGCAGGGCCGCGTAGAAACTATCATCTGCTGATTCCATACGATCAGCCTGGCCGCGGGCACCGGCGCGCTCGCGGCCTTCTCCTAGAGGAACGTCCAGTAGCACGGTGGTGTGGGGCAGAAGATTGGAAGTGGCCCAGAGACTCAGGTCGACAATGTTCTCGACGCCCAGACCGCGCCCTGCACCCTGGTAGGCAGCTGACGAGTCGATGTAGCGGTCGCAAAGCACCACTTTGCCCTCTGCTAGGGCTGGGCGAATTTTCTGGTGGGCATGGGCAGCTCGGGAGGCCGCGAAGATGAGCGCTTCGGTGTGAGGGTCCACTTCCCCTTGTCCGTGTTCCAGCACTAGAGCGCGCAGTTTTTCCCCGATGTCGGTGCCTCCTGGCTCACGGGTCACCAGCACATTAAAGCCGCGGTCTGTCAGTGCCTGGGCCAGCAGTCTGATCTGAGTGGTCTTGCCCGACCCATCACCACCTTCAAAGGCAATGAAAAAGCCGCTACCGGTATTCTGCCCGACAGTGGCGTCAATTTCTGGAGTGTAGTTTAGCGCGTGTCTCACGGGTATAAGCCTACCAAGGCCCAGCGATGGTCACGGTTGCCCGAGTCTTAGCAGTTGAACTTTTGTGACTACGGATGAGCCCGGTGGGCGTAGGCTAGTGTTCATGACTGAACAGAAGCTATCCCCTGAAACCCTGGCCGTCTCTGCCGGCCGCCCTGCTCATGAGCACGATGCCCCGGTCAACACTCCGATTATGATGACCTCCACCTTCCGTGGTGCTGGCACCGTCGATACGATTAACGACAAGGTATACGCGCGGTTTGATAACCCCTCCTGGAATGGGCTCGAAGAGGTTATCGCTGATCTTGAGGGGGCCTCTCTGCCCGGTCTACTTTTTGCTTCGGGTATGGCCGCGGTTGCCGCTGTTGAGGATCTCGTGCCGGTTGGCTCCGCTATCTTGATTCCCAAGCATGCCTACATGGCTTCTATTTCTATCGCTAAGAAGCTTGAACGCCGTGGTATCACCGAGGTGATCCGCATTGACTTGGACGATACTCAGGGAGCTATTGAGGCGATGGAAGCTGCGGCTGCGGCTCGCGGGGTGACCGCGCAGAACATTGATTATGCAGCGCCTCAGGTGCTGCTCTGGTTGGAAAGCCCCACCAACCCCATGCTGGAGGTGGCTGATCTTCCCGCTCTCATTGAGGCAGCCCAGCGTCTTGGTGTGGTTACCGCTGTTGATAACACCTTTGCTACTCCGCTGCTGCAGCGCCCCCTGCAGTTGGGCGCTGACATTGTGGTGCACTCGGCCACCAAGTTCATTGCGGGGCATTCGGATGTGGTACTGGGCCTGGCCGTCACCAACCGCCCTGAAATTCGCGCCGTCATGCTGGAGCACCGCTCACTCAACGGCGCTATTCCCGGCCCCTTTGAAGCCTTTTTGGGGTTGAGAGGCGCACGCACTTTGGCCCTGCGTATGAAAAAATCAGTTCAGAACGCCCAGGTTCTTGCTGAGCGTCTGAGCCAGCACCCCGCTGTTGAAGAGGTCCGCTACCCAGGTCTTCCCACTGACCGCTACCACGAACGCGCCAAGGCGCAGATGGACGGCTTCGGCGCTATCCTCTGCGTGGTGCTCAAGGCTGATGTAGCCCAGACCGAAGAGGTGATGAACCGCCTGCATCTCTGGACTCCCGCAACGTCCTTAGGTGGCGTAGAATCACTGATTGAGCGCCGCCGCCGTCACGGATCCGAGCCGGTCAGCATCCCTGAGTCGCTTTTGCGTCTATCGGTGGGTATTGAGAATGCCGATGATCTTTACGCTGACCTTGACCAGGCGCTGACCCTTCTGACCGACTAAGGAAAAGGCACTATGCGCCCCTACGAACTTGTAATCTTTACACAGTATTATGTTCAGTTGATACTGGCTGTGGCTTTGGCTGCCGTCGCAATTTTTGCTTTCATTGAGGCTACTCGTGCTAGCGGGTATGCCTACCAGAGTGCTTTTAAACGTACTAAGGGTTTCTGGATGGGTGTTACCGGGGCCTCCGCAGTTTTCTTGGTTCTCATGGCGGTGCAGGCTTCACAGTTCGTGGGTGGCTCCCTCTTCATACAGCTCATTGCGGCAACTGCCGTAGGAGTCTTCCTGGCGGACGTCCGCCCGGTCGTTTCGGTGCGTCGCCGCTAAGACCTCTGCACCCCTGCGGGCGTAGGTAGCTGTCTGCGAGTCTGTGCGTTGAACCCACACAGTTCATGGTGAACTGCCCGTACTACGAGCGGTTTTCGTGAATCTGTGTGGGTTTACCTTTTATTTGCAGGGTTTAAGTGGGATAATGATGCTATGACTTACAAATTGGTACTGCTCCGTCACGGGCAATCAGAATGGAACGAAAAGAACCTCTTCACCGGGTGGGTAGATGTGGCACTGACCGAAAAGGGTCGTGCTGAGGCTACTCGCGGCGGCGAGCTGATGAAGGAGCGCGATATCCTCCCCGATATCGTCCACACCTCTCTGCAGCGTCGCGCTATCAACACCGCTAACCTGGCTCTTGACGCGGCTGACCGTCACTGGATTCCCGTCAAGCGCAACTGGCGCCTGAACGAGCGTCATTACGGTGCGCTCCAGGGCAAGGACAAGACTCAGACCCTAGAGACCTACGGTGAAGAGCAGTTCATGACCTGGCGTCGTTCCTACGACATCGCTCCTCCCGTTCTTGATGATAATGATGAGTTCTCACAGGCTAACGATCCCCGTTACGCTGACATTGAAAACGCTCCTCGCACCGAGTGCCTCAAAGACGTCCTCGAGCGTATGCTCCCTTACTGGGAATCAGACATTAAGGAAGATCTGAAGGCTGGCAAGACCGTTCTGGTCGCTGCGCACGGTAACTCCCTGCGTGCCCTGGTCAAGAAACTTGAGGGTATTTCAGATGAGGACATCGCCGGTCTGAACATTCCTACCGGTATCCCCCTCTACTACGAGCTGGATGAGAACTTCACGCCTGTTGGCCCCGGCGAATACCTGGACCCCGAGGCAGCTAAGGACGCCATCAAGGCTGTAGCTAACCAGGGTAAGAAGTAAATCTTTCACCTAGGCTAGACCTTAAAGCCGGACGCCGGCACCCACTGGGGTGCCGGCGTCCGGTTTTTGTATTTTCTGGGCGGAATTGCCGAGTTTTACAGGCCGTGGGGAACCGCGTTCCAGTCACCGGTGACCAGGTAGGTCACCTTGCGAGCTACTGAAACCCCGTGGTCGCCGAAGCGCTCTAGGTAACGGGAAGCGAGAGTGACGTCAACTGTTGTCTGTGCGGGGTGGTCCCAGTCGTCGGCTGCCATGCGGTTGAAGACCTCTACGTGTAGTTCGCTGATACGCACCTTGTGCTTGGCAATATCTTGGGCGTGCGAGAGCTCGCGGGTTTCGAGTAGAGCAATCACGCTATCGATGATTTTTTTATCCAGTTCAATGATTTCAGTGAAAATGGGGGTGATGGAATCGGGAAGCACGGGGGCAGGGTAGCGCATGCGCGCTACCTGGGCTACGTGGCGTGCAAGATCACCCATGCGTTCTAGGGAGGAGCTCATGCGCAGAGCACCTACAATCATGCGAAGGTCAGAAGCAACGGGCCCCTGCAAAGCCAGAATGTCGATGGAGCGTTCGTCCAGCTCATTCTGCATGAAGTCAATGCGAGCATCGTTGGAAATAACTTCTTCGGCTTCTTGGATATCAGTTTCTAAGAAGGCGTTGGAAGCACGTTCTAGAGCTTCTTTGACGAGGGTTGCGATTTGAATGAGCTCTTCGCCCACATGCTGGAGTTCAGCTTGGAAGACTTTACGCAAGAGCGCGTCCTTTCCACACGGGTACATTAGCGGTGTGCAGCGGCGCGCGGCCGATGCTTACCCTTTAGAGTCTCAGGTTCATGTGAACGAAACTCTATACGTGGGTAAACGTTAGTTGAACCCACGGGATTATTGGTGGTTTTCGTGCTTAAAAGATGACGGCGCCCCCTAAGCTGATAGGTGTGAACTTTATCGTAAGCATTTTATGCGCAGCTCTTCTGGGCCTGGTGGTGGGCGCTGTCAGCATCCTTGCTGTGCAGCGTAGCGAGCGGCAACGGGCTCGGTGGGCTGATGTTGGGGAACCTACCGTAAGTGACGGTGCTGCTGAGGTACTGGCTGTGATTGGCAGGGCCTACGTGGTGGTGGACGCTGTGGACGGCGTGGTGCAGGCTTCTCCGGGCGCCTATGCCTTGGGCCTGGTAAGGGGCCACACGGTGGTTGCGGAGGAGATGCTGGAGCTGATCGATCAGGTTCGCACCAAGGGTGCTATCGCTGAGAAGGAGATTGTGCTGACTCGCGGTTTTTATGAGGAAAACCGTTTGGTCATTGATCTGAGAGTTGCACCGGTAGGTGATGAGTACATTTTGGTCTTGGCTGATGACCGCACTGAGATTACACGCGCCCAAACCGTGCGTACTGACTTCGTCGCTAACGTTTCCCATGAGTTGAAGACACCGGTGGGTGCTATTGGTTTAATGGCTGAAGCTATTGAAACTTCGGTCGATGACCCGGAATCAGTGCTTTATTTCTCTAGTAAGCTCAAGAAGGAATCCCAGCGTCTGGCTGCCCTGGTGCAGGATGTCATTGAGCTATCCCGCCTGCAGTCTGCTGACGTGGTGCTGACTTCTACCCTGGTTGATATCAGTCAAATGGTTGCCGATGCGGTGGACCGCAACCGGCTAACGGCAGAAGGCAAAAATATCAATTTGCTGGTGGGCGGTCGATGTCTACGGCCCGTGCACGGTGATCCTGAGCTGTTGGGCACTGCGCTGCGTAACTTAATTGAAAACGCTATTCGTTACTCCCCTGAGAATACGAAGGTGGGCATCGGGGTGAGTGTGAAAGAGGGCACTGTTAGAATCTCAGTGAAGGATGAAGGCCCAGGCATCCCCGAAGATGAGCAAGATCGAATTTTTGAACGGTTTTACCGTGTTGACCCTGCCCGCTCACGCCAGACCGGTGGGACCGGCTTGGGGTTGAGCATCGTTAAACATATCGTGGGTCAGCACGGTGGTGAGGTTACCCTCTGGTCAAAGCAGGGTGAGGGGTCGACCTTCACCATTGCCCTGCCGTTGGTTGATGAGGCCAGTGAACAAGATTTGCTGGGAGAGAGCACCGAAACCGGTGCGCTCTCCCAGGTAGTACAAGATAAGTAAATAAGATAACGCTGGATTTTCAGCGAAAACTATAAGGACGCAGAAGACGTGACCCGAATTTTAGTGGTTGAAGACGAAGAGTCGCTGAGTGATCCCCTTGCCTTTTTGCTGGGACGGGAGGGCTTCGATGTTCAGGTCGTAGATAACGGGCTGGACGCTGTTACTGAGTTTGAACGCAATGGTGCTGATTTGGTGCTGCTGGATGTGATGCTGCCGGGCCAGTCTGGGATGGAGGTCTGTAAGCAGATTCGGTCAAGCAGCGCGGTACCCATCATCATGCTGACGGCCAAGGATTCAGAGATTGATAAGGTGTTGGGCCTTGAGCTGGGCGCCGATGACTATGTCACCAAGCCCTATTCCTCGCGTGAGCTGATTGCTCGTGTGCGTGCGGTATTGCGTCGCCAGGGTGAAGCTGAGGAGCAGGACTCGGGCGCTCTTGAAGGTGGCCCGGTGCGTATGGATATTGAGCGGCACGTGGTTACTGTTACGGGGGAACCTATCTCGATGCCCCTCAAGGAGTTTGAGCTTCTTGAAATGCTCCTGCGCAACGCGGGTCGTGTCATGACCCGTTCTCAGCTGATTGACCGGGTGTGGGGTGCTGATTATGTAGGGGATACCAAGACCCTTGACGTCCATATTAAGCGTCTGCGTTCGAAGGTCGAGCCTGACCCCTCATCCCCGCGTTATGTAGTTACGGTGCGCGGCCTGGGCTATAAGTTTGAGCCCTAAGCCCGCCACTTTCTAGGGCCATTAAAAAAACTAAGCCCCTCGGTGTAGCACCGAGGGGCTTAGTTGTATGCGCTTGCTTAGCGGTCTGCTTCTTCTGAAGCTGAGGCGCTAGCTGATGCTGCATTGGGCAGGTAGGGGGCATACTCATCGTATGAGCCGTCCAGTACCGGCACATTGAAAGTAGTGGACTCATCAGTGACGTTGGAGGAAACTTTAACATCCATCAGGGTCATACCGGGGTTAGCGCCGGTCTCGGCCAGGGTGGTTGCCTGATCTTCGTCTTCCAAGCGAACTTCGCTATTTGCCTCAACATCAACGGTGACGGTTTCAGTGGGGAAGGCGAGGGTGACGGTGGCGTTCTCATCGGTCTTGTTCAGAATGGTGCCCAGGAGGCGGCCTTCTTCTGCTTCGCCAGAGGAAATCACCATGATGTTACGCAACTGAATGTCTTCGTCACCCAGGTTAGCCATCTGGCCATCTGATGCTGAGTAAATAATGGTGGTGGGCTGCTCGTAAATGTAGCCGCAACCGGTTGCTGTCAGCATGAATGAAGCGACCAGAGCAGAGGCACCTGCTCGTTTAAGGGTCTTAGAAGCTGCAAACTTCACGGCTTGTACTCCTTGTATAGGTTCGAAGGCTTCCCGCACTCGGCGGGAAAAGTGTGTATGCACAGTTTTGTGTCGTTGGGTCACATTCTATCTGGTTTGCCGACGGAACGTCTGTATCAGAGCCGTGAGGCACTAAAAGAATGCACAGGTGTGGTCAATATTAGTCTTTAAACTACACGATAAACCTCTCATGATAGACTAGATAGGCTGAAAGGGGTTTATCCATATGGTTTTTGAGGTTGGCGAGACCGTCGTTTACCCTCACCACGGAGCTGCAACAATCGAAGAGATTAAGATGCGCAAAATCCGTGGCGAAGAAAAGATGTACCTGAAACTCAAGGTTGCTAATGGCGACCTGGTGATTGAGGTTCCCGCAGAGAATGTTGATATGGTCGGCGTGCGCGATGTCGTTGATGAGCGAGGCCTTCAGGAGGTCATTAACGTTCTGCAGGCAACCGATACTGAAGAAGCAGCTAACTGGTCGCGCCGGTACAAGGCTAACGTTGAGAAACTGGCGTCCGGTGATGTTTTGAAGGTTGCTGAGGTCGTACGCGATTTGTGGCGGCGAGAGAATGATCGTGGTCTGTCTGCTGGTGAGAAGCGCATGCTGGCTAAAGCACGTCAGATTCTTTCCTCTGAGGTAGCCCTGGCGAAGGACATCGAAGAGTCCGCCGCTGAGGTAGAGCTCGATAAGATCCTCGAAGCGGTCTAAATCGGGTATGCTCACTGACTGTGAGCGAGAATTTTTTTGATGCAGCGAGCACCGAAACCGTATCTAACGGTTCGGTGCTCGCTCTTGTTATTGTGGCAGCCGGTTCTGGGTCCAGGCTAGGCGCCGCGGTGCCCAAGGCCGCGGTGAAGGTAGCGGGTAAGACGCTGTTGGAATGGGCGCTTGAGGGTGCTGGGTCTGCCGGAGTAGCGGCCCGCATCGTTGTCACCGTCCCACCGGGGGACAGGGACTTGAGGCTGGTCTGCCAGAAGTTTGGTGCCCTAGCGGTTGAGGGTGGAGCTACCCGCGCAGAGTCGGTCACCGCCGCACTCACAGCGCTTTCAAGCGCTCAGCCCCAGCCTGGCTCTAGTGATGCGCTACCCACCGCCGTCCTGGTGCATGACGCTGCTCGTTGCTTCACTCCGGCCCAGGTTTTTCATCGGGTAGCCAGAGCCCTTGCTGAGGGGGAGCGTGCTGTTATACCGGTAGTGCCGGTGGTGGATACGATTAAGACTGTAGATGATCGGGGCTATGTGACCGGGACACCGGCCCGTACTGATCTGCGGGCGGTGCAAACTCCGCAGGGGTTTGACCTTCCCACCCTGCTAGAGGCTCACCGTCAAGTGGGGGGTCTGCCGCCGTCCGTAGCTGAGCGCATTACCGATGATGCCATGCTGGCAGAAACACTTCAGATACCGGTGGCAACGGTAGCTGGAGCTAGCGAATCTTTCAAAATTACAACCCCGCTCGATTTTGCCCTTGCACAAGCATTGCACGGTGGGGCAGATAAGGAGACTGCATGATCCCCCGCATTGGAACAGGTACGGATGTTCACGCTTTTGGTCAGGAGGGTACCGAGCTGTGGGTCGCCGGTCTGCACTGGCCGGGTCAGCTTGGCTTATCTGGCCACTCGGATGGCGACGTGGTAGCTCATGCTGCTGCTGATGCGCTTTTCTCCGCTGCAGGTCTGGGGGATTTAGGGTCTAATTTTGGTGTGGACCGACCTGATATGGCAGGTGCTTCCGGTGTGCGTATTCTTTCGGAGGCAGCGGAGCTTGTACGAGCTGCCGGTTTTGATATTGGCAATATTGCTGTGCAGCTGATTGGTAACCGGCCCAAGTTTTCCCCTCGGCGGGAGGAGGCTAACCGCGTCCTCTCTGAGGCTGCGGGTGCCCCGGTCACTATTACGGCTACCACCACCGACGGGTTGGGGCTAACTGGCAGGGGGGAGGGCGTGGCGGCTACCGCCGTGGCTCTGATTTATGCGCAGGATGATAGCCCCCACTAAGCTTCAGGGGCTTGCTAGCTAAAATAGTCCCCCTCAGGGCGGCCGGGGAAGCCATCGAGAAGGTAGCTGTGTGCCCCCTACTCTTGTTATTCATGCATATTCTCCTGAAGGCATTCGGCAAGGTTCTGTGCGCCTTCTACGCTCATGACTCGATCCCGACTACCCACCCAGATACTGACATCACTGTCTTGAGGCAGACGATGAAAACTAAAGCCACATGCCGATATGAGGCGCAGAAGGCTCTCTTCTCATTGCTCACCTCTTGCACCGTATGGCCTTCAGCTACCGGCAGCCGGGTACCAGTCGGTAAACTGGGGTATGTGACTATACGTTTTTACGATTCAGCAACTTCCACCATCCGCGACTTTCAGCCGGTTCACCCGGGCGAGGCGCGCATCTACTACTGCGGTGCCACCGTGCAGGGTGCACCTCATATCGGGCATATCCGCTCCGGCCTGGTCTTTGACCAGTTAGCTCGTTGGCTGTCCTACCGCGGGCTGAAAGTTACCACCGTTCGTAATGTCACCGACATCGATGACAAAATTCTGGCCAACTCCGCATCCTCTTGCGAGGATAGCTACACCGGAGACCACCCCCGCGAAGAGTGGTGGGCGCTGGCCTACCGTTTCGAAAAGATTTTTGGACAGGCTTATGCCGCCCTCAATATTGCACCTCCCATCTATGAGCCGCGTGCCACCGGCCATATCCCGGAGATGTTCACCCTTATTCAGCGTCTTATCGACCGCGGCTATGCTTACCCTGCCCTCGATGACTCCGGCGATGTCTACTTCGATGTGCGCTCCTGGCCGCAGTATGGTTCGCTGACGCACCAGAGCATTGATGATATGCAGGACGCCCCCGACGCCGACCCCCGCGGTAAGCGTGATCCCCGTGACTTCGCCCTGTGGAAGGGCTACAAGCAGGGTGAGCCGGAAACCGCATCGTGGGTTTCTCCCTGGGGAAAAGGGCGCCCCGGCTGGCACCTAGAGTGCTCCGCCATGGCGGGTAAGTATCTGGGGGAAACCTTCGATATTCACGGTGGAGGTCTAGACCTGCGTTTCCCCCATCACGAGAATGAGATGGCACAGTCCCAGGCAGCCGGCTACGGGTTTGCCAACTTTTGGATGCACAATGGCCTGGTCACCTATGAGGGCGAAAAAATGTCCAAGTCCATTGGTAACACCGTCTCCCCCGAAGACATGCTGGCTGCAGCCCGCCCCCTAGCGGTGCGCTACTACCTGGGCCAGGCGCACTACCGCTCGGTCCTGGACTACCGCCCCACCTCCCTTGATGAAGCCCGTATTGCAGTAGAACGTATTGAGGCTTTCCTGGCAAAGACTCAGAGCTATCACAGCGCTAGCTCCGCCGTCCCTGCAGCTTTTGCTGAGGCGATGGATGATGATCTGGGTATCCCCCAAGCGCTCGCCGTCCTGCATGAGAAGGTTAAGGCCGGTAACGCTGCGCTGGTAGCTGGCGGTAGAGCTGAAACCGAAGCCTCAGAGGTGTACGCCATGGCAAAAGTGTTGGGCCTGGTGGAACTCATGAACTTTGGTGGGTCGGTAGATACCGGCGGGGAACATGCCGCTCTGGACTCTCTCATTCAGACTATGCTGGCCCAGCGAACCGAGGCGCGTGCCGCCAGGGATTGGGCGAAGGCCGATGAAATTCGTGATGCCCTTGCTGCCGCAGGCGTGGCGATTAAGGACGGGGCCAGCGGTTCCACCTGGTCACTCGGTTAGCGTCCGCAACCTGCCGTGCCCCAGCTCTCGTCCCAAAGATGCAGTGCTGTCGGTAAGCTAGTAGACAAGCAAGAATCTTTCAAACAAAGGAATACTATGGCTAAGGCTGGCTCGCGCCCCGGCGCAACCACCAAGAAGAAGGGCCCCTCTAAGGGCACCGGCGGTCACGGCCGTAAGGCTCTAGAGGGCCGCGGGAGCACTCCCAAAGCAGAGGACCGTGTCTATCACAAGGCGCACAAGATGAAGCGTGCTGCTGAGAATCGTCAGGTAACCAACACCGTGCGCTCACGTTCACCCCGGCTGGGTGGCAAGCGCGCCTCTGATGAGCTGGCTACTGGCCGTAACTCTGTGCTTGAGGCTTTGCAGACCGGCATCCCGGCTAAGACCCTCTTTGTGATGTCCCGTATTGAGGTCGATGACCGCGTGCGTGAAATTTTGACCGAGGCTAATAAACAGGGTCTACCAATCCTTGAAATTGGTCGAGGCGAGCTGGATCGTCTCACCGATAACTCGGTACATCAGGGCGTGGCACTGCAGATCCCTCCGTATAAGTACCCCGATGCGGGCAACATGGTGCTGGATACGATGGACCGCTGGTACGACAAGAAGATGGATACCCCTCCTCTATTTGTTGCTCTGGACGGTATTACCGATCCGCGCAACCTGGGTGCGATTATCCGTAGCGTGTCTGCTTTTGCTGGTAATGGTGTCATTATCCCTGAGCGTCGCAGTGCGGCTATGACCGCTTCAGCCTGGAAGACTTCTTCGGGTGCCGCGGCTCGTATTCCCGTTGCGAAGGCGACCAACCTGGTGCGTGTCATTGAGCAGGCAAAGGACGCTGGTATCTTCGTAGTGGGTCTGGATGGAGGCGGCGATGTCGATCTTCCTAACCTTGAGCTGGCGTCAGAACCACTGATGATTGTGGTGGGTTCTGAGGGTAAGGGGCTTTCACGTTTGGTGACCGAGAAGTGCGATCAGATTGTATCCATCCCGATTAGCTCAGCTATGGAATCCCTCAATGCTTCTATGGCTGTGGGTATCTCTCTCTACGAGGTATCCCGTCGGCGCGCTGCCTAGAGAACGTTAGTTTTCGTTCTCGAAATAGATAACGCCCCAGAATTCTTTGCAGAATGTGTTTGCGGAGGGTTTTGGGGCGTTTTTCTGCTTTAAAAACCCTTTTTAGAGTACTTTTAAAAGAAATTTATATGTGCTGGGTCATAGACTCAAGCCATAGACCTGCTTCACTCAAACGCTCTGACCAGTGCATACGCAGACCACACCCACCTCAAGGGCACTCAAAACCACCACTTGGCACCCCTTTGTGAGGCAAAAAGCCTCTTTTTCGATTTGCGCCCCTGTTTGAACCTGCGTAAAGTATTACCAGTCGCCGCGGCACAGGGATAAAAACCTG